>NZ_JAINZO010000001.1:0-312096 GCF_020179605.1 Geomonas agri | reverse complement strand
CACCCTCGCATTCAAGGACGTGGCGCTGCAGCTTTTGGGTAACCTGTTCGAATACCTCCTGAAGGAGCGCGGCGAGAAGATGAACATCCTCGGCGCCACCTCCGGCGACACCGGCAGCGCCGCCATCGCCGGCGTACGCGGCAAGGAAAACATTAACATCTTCATCCTGCACCCGCACCTGAAGACCTCGCCTATCCAGGCACTGCAGATGACCAGCGTGCTCGACGAGAACGTGCACAACATCGCCGTCGAGGGGACCTTCGACGACTGCCAGAATATCGTCAAGACCCTGTTCAACGACCTGGAGTTCAAGAAGGAATACGCGTTGGGCGCAGTCAATTCGATCAACTGGGCGCGCGTGCTGGCGCAGGTGGTCTACTACTTCTACGCCTGGGGCAGGCTCCCCGAGCAGGGCAAGGTGGTCTTCTCGGTGCCGACCGGCAACTTCGGCGATATCTTCGCCGGCTACCTCGCCAAGAGGATGGGCCTTCCTGTCGAGAAACTGCTTTTGGCGACCAACGAGAACAACATCCTCGCGCGCTTCGTGCAAAGCGGCGATTACTCGCTGGGCCAGGTGGTGCAGACGGTATCGCCGTCGATGGACATCCAGCTCGCCTCCAACCTGGAGCGCTACCTGTACTACCTCTTCAACGAGAGCCCGGAGCGGGTCAGAAGCGCCTTCGCCGAACTGCAGCAGACTGGCAAGATCGTCTTCACTGCCGAAGAGGTGCAGCGCGTGCAGAGCGAGTTCCTGAGCTGCACTGTGAACGAAGCCATGACCCTGGAGACCATTGCCTCGTTCAACAAGGAGACCGGCTACCTGCTCGACCCGCACACCGCCGTCGGCGTGCGCGGCGCACTCGAGTGCGTCAAGGGGCACCCCGCCGTGGTCTGCCTGGCCACTGCCCACCCCGCCAAGTTCGGCGAGGCCGTGGAGCGCGCCATCGGGACACCCGCGCCGCTGCCGCCGCAGTTGGCAGCCCTGCAGGGAAAGGAAACCCGCTGCGAGATCATGGCTGCCGACAAGGAGCTGGTGAAGGCCTTCGTAAAAGCCAAAGCTTAGTCTGACGTCGACGTCGGACCTGTCGGACTAGTCCAACTAGCCAGACAGGTCCGACCCAAAAAAGAGAACCCTTTCCAATGCCCCTCCCCCCCCTGCACGTAGACTGGAACCTTATCGACACCGTCCACCTGGACATGGACGGCACCCTGCTGGACCGGCACTTTGACGACCACTTCTGGCTGGAGCACGTCCCCAAGCGCTACGCGGAAAAAAACGGCCTCAGCGAGCACGCCGCGCAGGAGAAGCTGCACCGCTTGTTCCGCTCCCAGGAGCAGACCCTCAACTGGACCGACCTCGACTACTGGTCGGCGCAGCTCGGCCTCGACATCCCGGTGCTCAAGGAGGAGGTAAACCACCTGATCGCGGTGCACCCCTTCGTGATCGAGTTCCTCCTCTTTTTGCGCCAGCACGGCAAGAAGATCTACCTGGTGACCAACGCCCACAGTAAAACCCTCAACATCAAACTGCGCCTGACCAGGATAGGGAGCTACTTCGATGGGATTATTTCAGCCCACGACCTGGGGCTGCCTAAGGAAGATCCCCTTTTCTGGGGGAAACTGCAGCAGAAGGTGCCGTATGATCCGGAACGGACCATGCTGGGAGAGGACAGCGAGACCAACTTGGAGACCGCGCGCCGCTTCGGCATCCGCTACCTGATCCATGTCGGGCGATTCAGCTCGATGGCGACGCCGGCGCAATCGGAGAGTTTTCACTCCATTCATTACTTCAGTGAACTAATCCCGCGCGATGGCGGTATGAGCGTGGAGCTCTCACCTACCCGCGCGGTTTGATCCGGCACAGCCCGTACTTCTTGGCCAGGTCGTAGAGGGCGGGACGGCTCACCCCCAGCACTTCAGCTGCCTTGCTCATGTTCCCCCCCGCAGCCTCGATGGCATCGTGCACCATGTAGCGTTCCACCCTGTCCCGGGCTTCCCTGAGGGTCATCTGACCGGAGACGCCCTCCACCATGCCGCAGGCGGTCTCGCCGCTCGGTGCGAGTTGCCCCCCTGACAAGTTCACGTCGTTGCGGCCCGCAAAGAGCCGCTGCAGTACCACGCATTGAGCACCCATCCACCCGGCGGGGTGGGACTCGCTGCCGTTCCCCGAAGGGGGCCGGCAGGCCGCATCTTCAACTACCTGACGCTTTTTCATGACGTCCATCCTCGCCTGCTAGCGGTTAACAGAGGAACCACTTGCGGAAGCGGAGGTCTCCACTTCCTACCCGGAAGAACAGTCGGCGGCTAAACCATTGCATAATTATATTTTTTTAACATTCGCTAGTTCTATCGCACCCCTCTTGGTTGTCAAGGCAACTTGAGCGGCGCGCACCGCTAGAACTGGCGCTTACCGGCACCCCCCTGCCTTGACACCATGCACCCCATGCATTACTATCGGTTCCATTCATTCGGAATCATTGAATAATCCACGCCTGCCAGGAGGAACAATGAGCAGCGATCTCAATTGGGACACCACACCACTTTACCCCTCCCCTTCCGCCCCCGAACTGACCCAAGCCTTCGAAAGCGCCACCGCACAAGTCGCGGAGTTCAGGGAGCGCTACCGTGGCAAGGTCGCCGGGCTTTCAGCTGAAGAATTACTCGAGGCGCTAAAACGCTACGAGAAGCTGCAGGAAGAGCTGTCAGTGCCGCAACTGTACTCGCACCTACTCTTCGCCGCCGACAGCGAAAGCGACCTGCACAAACGCCTCTCCCAAAAGTCCCAGGAGTTCGGCAATGCCATGGGGCGTGAACTCCTCTTCTTCGACCTGGAGATTATCCAGATGGAGGAGGAGCCTTTCCAGCAACTCCTTAACGCCCCCCTGCTCGACAATTATCGGCATTTCCTGGCGGTACTGCGCAAGTTCAAGAAGCACACGCTCTCCGAGCGTGAGGAGAGCCTGCTCACCCAGAAGAGCCTGACCGGCGTGCAGGCCTTTTGTCGCCTGTTCGACGAGGTATCCGCCTCGCTGCGCTACACCCTGGAGATGGACGGGGAGACCCGGGAGATGACCGGAGAGGAGCTGCTGGCGCTGTTGCACCATCCCGATGCGGGACTGAGGGAGCGCGCCTTCGGCACCTTCCTGAAAAAGCACGAGGAGCATAGCATCCTCTACTCTGCGGTGTTCAACAACGTTGCGCTGGATCACTCACAGGAGATGGAGCTCAGAAACTACAGCCATCCGATGGAGCCCACCAACCTCGGCAACGAGATCCCCAACGAGGTGGTGGAAAGCCTGATGCAGGTCTCCGAAAAGAACTACCCGCTTGCCCAGGAATACTTCCGCCTCAAGGCCAAGTTGCTCGGCATGCCCAAGCTGAAGAACACGGACGTTTATGCGCCGCTCACCGAGAGCGACCGCAAATACAGCTTCGAAGAAGCACGCACCATGACTGTCGAGGCATACCGGGGCTTCTCCGAAGAGTTCGCTCAGCTCGCCGACTCCTTCTTCACCGAGAGGCGGGTGGACGTGCTGCCTCGGCCCGGCAAGAGCGGCGGTGCCTTCTGCATGGGGATGACCCCGTCGCTCCCGCCGTATCTCCTGTTGAACTTCACCGGCAACCTGCGCGACGTCGCCACCATCGCCCACGAGGTCGGCCACGGCATCCATTACCAGCTCGCCCAGCGCCAGACCATGCTGAACTATCACCCGCCGCTGCCGCTGGCGGAGACCGCATCCGTGTTCGGGGAGATGCTGCTGACACGCCAACTCCTGGAGCGGGAGACCGACGTCGAAGTGAAGAAGTCGCTCTTGTGCGCCAAGATCGAGGACATCATCGCCACCACTTTCCGGCAGAACGTACTGACCAGATTCGAGGAACGCATGCACCTGGAGCGGGTGAACGGACTTCTGACCGCGAACGAGCTGGCCGACCTCTGGTGGCAGGAGAATGCGAAGCTGTACGGTGACGCGGTGGAGATGATCGAGCCATACCGGTACGGCTGGAGCTACATCTCGCACTTCATCCACGCCCGTTTCTACTGCTACTCCTACACCTGCGCCGAGCTGGTGGTGCTGTCGCTGTTCCAGCGCTACCTAAAGGAACGGGAGAGCTTCGTCCCCATCTACCGCGGCATCCTCGCCGACGGCGGCTCCAAGTCCCCCGGCGACACCTTGGCGCCGGCAGGGATCGTCTTCAGCGACCCGAGCTTCTGGCAGGGGGGGTACGACCTTCTGGCCGACCTCATCGCGGAGTTGAAAGCACTGGTCTAGCCAGGGACGCCTGACCAGTCTGACTGGTCAGACTAACCCTAAAATAGAAAGGCCCGCCGGTTTCCCGGCGGGCCTTTCTTATTGTGCTGCTACCAGCTCTTATTACATCTCGTCGAACTGGAGGTACTTGTACACGTTGGCCTTGTTCGGCTCAACCTTCTCCTTGTACACGGCCAGGTACTCGGCCGGGGTCGGGAGCTTGCCCATGTTCACGGTGACGGCACCGAGCTCTGCGGAGCCCAGGAACACCTTGGCGCCATTGCCGATCCTGTCGTCGAAGTTACGGGTCGAGGTGGAGAACATGTTCACCCCGTCGGGCACGCGTGCCTGGTTACCCATGCAGAGGGAGCAGCCGGCGATCTCGACACGGGCGCCCATGGCGCTGTACACCGAGAAGTACGCCTCGTCTTTCAGCTTTGCCTGATCCATGCGGGTCGGCGGGCAGATCCAGGTGCGGACATTCGGGTTGAACTTCTGCCCCCTCCAGATCTCGCCGGCAGCACGGAAGTGGCCGATGTTGGTCATGCAGGAACCGAGGAACACGTCCTGGATCGGGGTGCCGGCAACCTCGGAGAGGAGCTTGACGTCGTCCGGATCGTTCGGGCAGGCGAGGATCGGCTCGGTGATTTCGGCGAGATCGATCTCGATGACCGCGGCGTACTCGGCGTTGGCATCTGCTTCGAGAAGCTTCGGATTCTTCAGCCACTCGTTGGCTGCGTCGATCCTGTTCTGCAGGGTCTGCGCATCCTGGTAGCCGTCAGCGATCATCTGCTTCATGAGGGCCACGTTGGAGCGGAGGTAGGTAGCTACCGACGCCTCGGACAGCTTGATGCAGCCTGCCGCGGCGCTGCGCTCGGCAGCGGCATCGGTCAGTTCAAAAGCCTGCTCAACGGAGAGATCCGGCAGACCTTCCATCTCGAGGATACGGCCGTTGAAGATGTTGACCTTGTTCTTCTTGGGCACGGTGAGCAGGCCCTGCTTGATGGCCCAGTAGGGGATCGCGTTGACCGCGTCGCGCAGGGTGATGCCCGGGTTGAACTTGCCCTTGAAGCGGACCAGTACGGACTCAGGCATGTCCAGCGGCATGAAGCCGAGCGCGCCCGCGAAGGCGACCAGGCCGGAGCCTGCCGGGAAGGAGATGCCGATCGGGAAACGGGTGTGGGAGTCGCCGCCGGTACCGACGGTGTCCGGAACCAGCAGACGGTTCAGCCAGGAGTGGATGACGCCGTCGCCCGGCTTCAGGGGCACGCCGCCACGCTCGATGATGAACTGCGGCAGAGTCTTGTGCATCTTGACGTCGGCCGGTTTCGGGTAAGCGGCGGTGTGGCAGAAGGACTGCATGAACATCGGCGCCTGGAACTTGAGGCAGGCGAGCTCTTTCAGCTCGTCGGCGGTCATCGGGCCGGTGGTGTCCTGGGAACCGACGGTGGTCATCTTCGGCTCGCACGCGGTGCCCGGCAGAACGCCGGCGACGCCGCAGGCCTGGCCGACCATCTTCTGCGCCAGCGAGTAGCCCTGGCCAGCCTTAGGAACCGGGTTGACCGGCAGGGTGAAGACGTCGGTCGGTGCCAGACCGAGGGCCTTGCGAGCGCGATCGGTGAGGGCACGGCCAATGATCAGCGGGATGCGGCCGCCGGCGCGGAACTCGTCGAACAGGGTGTTCGGAGCCACGTTGAAGGAGGAGAGCACTTCGCCGCCTTCGGTGGTGATCTCGCCCTTCTTGGCGTTGATCACGATGACGTCGCCGGTCTTCATCTTGGTCACGTCGGTTTTGATCGGGAACGCGCCGGAGTCCTGCGCGGTGTTGAAGAAGATCGGTGCGATGACGCCGCCGATAATGATGCCGTCGCGACGCTTGTTCGGGACCGCCGGGATGTCCTGGCCGATGTGCCAGAGGACGCTGTTGCAGGCGGACTTACGGGAAGAACCGGTACCCACGACGTCGCCCACGAAGGCAACCTGGAAACCGTCAGCCCTGAACTTGGCGATGGTGGCATTGCCATCCGGGAAGCGGGTCTTGCCCATGGCAAGCGCGTGCAGCGGGATGTCCGGACGGCTCCAGGCGTCGCCCGCCGGGGAGAAGTCGTCGGTGTTGATCTCGCCGTCGACCTTGTAGACCTTCACCTTCACGGTCTCCGGCAGACCCGGCTTGGAGGTGAACCACTCGGCGTTAGCCCAGGACTCGAGCACTTTTTTGGCGCCGGCGTTGGACTTGGAGAGTTCGAGGACATCGTCAAAGGCATCGTAGACGAGGGTGGTGCCGCACAGGGCCTTGACGGCCTCGTCAGCAACTTCTGCGTCCTTCAGGGCCGCGACCAGCGGGGCCACGTTGTAGCCGCCCAGCATGGTGCCCAGGATCTGGACCGCGTCTTTCTTGGAGACCAGCGGGGACTTCTTGGAGCCTGCGAGGATGGCAGCCAGGAAACCGGCTTTGACCTCGGCAGCCGGGTCGACGCCCGGGGAGACCCTTTCCTTCAGGAGGTGGAGCAGGAACTCCTCCTTGCCTGCCGGGGGTGCTTCCAACAGTTTGCAAAGGTCCGCGGTCTGCTCAGGGTCGAGCGGCTTCGCAGGGATACCGAGTGCCTTTCTTTCTGCCTCTTGCTTCAGATACGCTTCGATCATGATTCCTCCTAGATAATGTCCAGCTATTTACGGAAGTTATCAAAAGTCTTCTGTCAGCTGATGCTTCATTTGAACGGATACTGTATACAATTTTTACCCTGCTTTGTCAATTGTTGAAAGCGCCTGTAAAATGGCGCAGATCGGCGCCGAAAGAGTTGTTACTGTGGCGTTTTAGCTGGAATCAGTGGAGCTGAATCCCTGCGAGGGACAGACAAGCATTAAGGAAATAAAATATATTCCGGATGAGTGTAGGCGGTGAACCTGGTGCCGCGCAGGTAGCCCACCAGGGCGATGCCGGCATCTTCGCAAATGCGGATAGCCATGTCGGTGGGAGAGGTGCGGGAAACAATGACGGCGATGCCCAAGAGCGCCGCCTTGGTCGCCATCTCCGCCGAGACACGACCGGAGGTGGCCAGGATGGTGCCAGAGAGGGGAATTCCCTTCAACAAAGCCTCCCCCGCCAGGCGATCGATGGTGTTGTGCCTGCCGAGGTCCTCGGCGTGCAGGAGCAACCGCCCCGCGGTATCGCCGACAGCCGCGGAGTGGACACCGCCATGGCTTTTGTACTTGGCGGAACTCAGCGCTACTTGCTTCATCAACTCGAAGATTGCCGTAACCGGAACCTGCACCCCGTCGGCAATCCCCCTCGCGCAGGCAGCTTCGGGAAGCAAAAAGGTGATGCCGGTGCCACACCCGGAGGTCAGGACCGGTTTCAACTCCGCCGGGATCTCGCCTTTGATGCGGACGTTGGCGATGCCGTAGTCGTTGCAAACGCTCAACATCAGGAAGTCGTCCAGGTGCGTGACGAATCCCTGCAGGCGCAAGAAACCCGCCACGAGGAAGCGCAGGTCGTGGGGCGAGGCGATCAGCGTGACGATTTCCCGGTCGTTGACCCGCAGCACCAGGGGAAATTCCCGTACCACGTCGACCTCGCCGCGCAGCACTTTGCCGTCGTTGTAGGTGGTGACTTCTGTCATATGCTGTCCCATACCCCCCTACCCCCTCCAGGGGGAGGAGTTAATGTCCTTTCTGATTGATGGTTCGGCTTGTTACCTTATGCCGCCGATGCAGAGGTATTTGATTTCGACGAACTCCTCGATGCCGTACTTGGAGCCTTCCCGGCCGACGCCGGACTCCTTGATGCCACCAAAGGGAGCGACCACGGTGGAGATCAGGCCGGTGTTGATGCCGACGATGCCGGATTCAATTGCTTCGGCAACCCGCCAAACCCGTGTCATGTCCCGGCTATAGAAATAGGCGCACAGGCCAAATTCTGTGTCGTTGGCCAAACGTATCGCATCCTCCTCGGTACTGAAGCGGAATAGGGGCGCCACCGGGCCGAAGGTCTCTTGCCGGGCGACATGCATGTCAGGCGTCACGTCGGCGATGACCGTCGGCTCGAAGAAGCATCCTCCTAGTGGATGGCGGTTGCCACCGGTGACGATACGGGCCCCCTTGGCGAGGGCATCGCCGATATGTTCCTCGACCTTCTCAACCGCCGCCATGTCGATCAGAGGCCCCTGCTGCGTCTCCCCCTTCAGGCCATCTCCCACCTTCAGCTGGGCTGCCGCCTGCGCCAGCTTCTCCGCGAAACGGTCATAGATCCCTTCCTGCACCAGGAACCGGTTGCTGCAGACGCAGGTCTGACCGGTATTGCGATACTTGGAGATCAGCGCCCCCTCAACGGCGGCATCGAGATCAGCGTCGTCAAAGACGATGAAGGGCGCGTTGCCCCCTAACTCGAGGGAAACCTTCTTGACCGTTCCCGCACACTGGGCCATCAGCTTCTTGCCCACCTCAGTAGAACCGGTGAAGGTGAGCTTGCGCACCAGCGGGTTGCTCGTCATCTCCTCTCCGATGGCACCCGCGGAACCGGTAACGACGGCAAAGACACCTTCCGGGACCCCGGCACGTTGCGCCAGCACCGCAAGGGCCAAGGCGGAGTACGGCGTCGCCGTGGCAGGCTTGACCACGATGGTACATCCCGCTGCCAGTGCAGGCCCCACCTTCCTGGTAATCATGGCGGAGGGGAAATTCCAGGGGGTGATGGCGGCGCAGACGCCGACTGGTTCCTTGAGGACCACGATCCGCTTGCCCGCCTGGTCCGACGGGATCACGTCCCCGTAGACCCTCTTCCCCTCCTCGGCGAACCATTCCAAAAAGGAGGCGGCGTAAACCGTCTCGCCGCGCGCCTCGGCCAGCGGTTTCCCCTGCTCCGCGGTCATCAGCACGGCCAGGTCGTCCAGGTGCTCAAGCAGCAGGTCAGCCCAGCGCCTGAGGATCACCGACCGTTCTTGCGCTGTCTTGGCGCGCCACGACGGCAAAGCGGCATGGGCCGCCTCGATGGCGCGGCGGGTCTCTGCACCTCCCATCTTGGGAACGGTGCCCAGTTTTTCTCCGGTAGCGGGGTTGACGACATCGATGCTCTCGCCGCTATCAGCACCGGTCCAGGCGCCGTTGATGAAACAAAGCTGGTGAAACAGACTCTTGTCCTTTAGCTTTAGCATCGGCTCCTCCCGTCAAAGTACTCTGATGGGCGGCAAATGGTGTATACCCGATAGCCGCCTTTGCGGCAATAGAAACGTGCCGCCTCTGTCCCCTGCCTTTTGCCGCTGTGGCGAGATTATCCCATCGCCCATGCATGACAATGCCCCCCCGACTGAAGTCGAAGAGGGCATGCCCCCCACAGCTTAACGATCGACACCCCGCCCCGGCACCTATGGCGCCTGCAGGCCGGTACGCGCCAGGTAGTTGGCGGTATAGATGTAGTCGTCAACGTAATCGCGGCGGCCGTCCCTGTTGAGATCGAAACGTGGACGCGATGCGGTCCCCCGTTCCTTCAGGAAACGTCCGAAATCAGCCTCCTTCACCGGGAGCGGCTTCCCCGGCACCAGTGCGACCTTGGGCGCCACCGTCAGCGGGAACTCCTGCCTCAGGCCGCTATACAGCATGGTGACATCGGCCTTTAACACGTCCCGCTTCGGCCTGGCCACGATTTCCCACCCCGCCTCGGTGCGCCGGTGCGAGACATAGGTGCAGCCGCTGAAGGTGAAGCTGGGCGTAGTCTCCCCGGTCACCATGGTGATGAAGAGTGTTACCGTCGCCTTGCCGTCGGCAAGTGCTATCGGGGGGGTCTGACGGTAGGCAGCGGAGGCCTCCTGGCTAAACAGGGCAACCAGGTTGGCCGGGGTTCGCTCGCCTTGAAAAGCCTTGAAGCGGTCCAGGACGCTGGTGATCGGGACCGGCTGGGTTACCTGCGGTGACGGCGCAGGGGCCTCAGGGCGAGTCGGGGTCTCCTGCTCCGGAGGGGGCGGGTTTTCCTCCCGGTCCAGTGGAGGTTCCTCACCTTCCAGTTGCGCCTTTTTGGTGCGTAGTCGTTTCTTGACCAGCGGCTTCCCCTCTGCCGGCGCCTGTGCCTCAGCCGCTACCACGGTATCTTTGGCCGGGGTCCCCTCCTGCCCGGCAGCCGTTTCCTGGCCAGGCATGGTCACCGTACCCCCGACCATCAGCGGACGCGATGCCACGGTGGCCGCGCCTGTCGAGATGTCATTTTTGATATCCTGCCCAGGCTGCGCTGTCGGAGCGCCGCTGTCATCTGCAGCAACCACGGCCGAGGGGTTGACGATGACCGGCTGCGCCATAACCACCTTCTTGCCAGAGGCGTCGATGAGGGTACCGGTAACCAGCGTGACCACGCCGGGGGACGTGCCGGTCCGGTCGAAGGCGACACTGGCGATGATGCCGCTCCCCTTGAGGGCGGTCGTCCCGACGATGGCGAGCCTGATGGGATTGCCGGGGTTGGCGGCGTTCATCATCCCTTGCACCATCTTGCCGATGGTAACGCGGGGGTTGGCGAGCGTAACGGAGTCGTAGCCGATAGAGAGGTCGAGGCCTGCCACGCCGTCCATCTGCTCGCCGCGCAGAACGAAGACGCCGTCGGATGCCGGAGAGGATATGGTAAGAGTCGGCAAGGCGAAGACAGGGTGAACCGGGAGAACTACCAGGAGCAAAAGAAGCAGCCAATACCAAGGACAGCGCGTCTGTCTGATCATGATGACCTCGGGGCCGGGGGATTACTGCGGGAACGGACCGGTTTACTTTACTGACCCCCTCGGGGGCTGTCAAGCCGAACCGGCCTCTCCCCTCCCCTCATGGCGACCGATAAAGCAAAAGGGGTGGCCGTTTGGCCACCCCTTCCCTTTACTGCTTTGTGCAAACCAGTCCCCCTTAAGAGGGAAGCTTGCCCATGCTCTTCAGGATGTCCCACCCCTTGAGAAGGTCGAGGGCACGCAGCACCTGCGAGTCGTTCTTGAACATATCGTCGGTCTTGTACGGAGCAGGTTTTGCCTTCTTCTCATCCTGGTCGTCCTTCTTGTCCCCTTCGAAATGGTTCTCAAGGTCCTTCTCGCGGATGTGCATTCCTTCCTTCTTCTCGCTGGTCGGGGCGATCTCAACCCGCTCGGCGACGATGTCCGGGGTGATCCCCTTGGCCTGGATGGAGCGGCCGCTCGGGGTGAAGTAGCGGGCGGTGGTGAGCCTCAGGCCAGAGTTGTCGGCCAGAGGGATGATGGTCTGCACGCTACCCTTGCCGAAGCTCTGGGTGCCCATGATGACCGCGCGCTTGTGGTCCTGCAGGCAGCCTGCCACGATCTCGGAGGCCGAGGCCGAACCGCTGTTGATCAGCACCACGATAGGGTACTCGCCCTGCTTGTGGCTCTTCCGCGAGGTGAAGCGCATCTGGGAATCCTTCTCGCGCCCCTCGGTGTAGACGATCAGCTTCCCTTCCGGAACGAAATGTTCGCAGACACGGACCGCCTGGTCCAGAAGCCCGCCGGGGTCATTCCTGAGATCCAGCACCAGGCCCCTCAACTGTGCTTTGTCCGCCTGCAGTGCCTGCAGCGCCTTCTCCAGGTCGTCGTCGGTTTTCTCCTGGAACTGAGCGATGCGGATGTAGCCGTAACCGTCGTCCAGGACCTTGTACTTCACGCTCTTGACCTGGATGATGTCGCGCTCGAGGACGAAGTCCTTGGTCTTGTCGAACCCTTCCCGCATGATGGTCAGGGTGACCTTGGTCCCCTTCACGCCGCGCATCCTTTTCACCGCGTCGGTTATGGTGAGGTCCTTGGTGAACTTGTCGTCGATCTTGAGGATCTGGTCGCCCGCCTTGATGCCGGCCCGGAAGGCCGGGGTGTCCTCGATCGGTGAGATGACGGTAAGGATCCCTTCTTTCACGGTGATCTCGATGCCCAGGCCGCCGAAGGCGCCCTTGGTGTCGATCTTCATCTCCTTGTAGGTCTCGGGGGGCATGAAGGAACTGTGCGGGTCGAGGGAGGTGAGCATGCCGTTGATGGCGCCGTACACAAGCTTCTTGGTGTCCACTTCCTCGACGTAGCTTTTCTTGACAATGGCCAGCACGTCGGTGAACAGCTCGATGGACTGGTAGTCGTTGCCGCCGCCCTGGGCGGCACATCTGCGCTGCACGCCGAACGCGATGACGAGCGTCAGCAGTGCAACGGTAGTGACAAACAGGGTTGTCTTCTTGAATTTGCTGCCCTTGAACATTTTGCCTCCCTGGAAGTTTGTTGCGATACCCTGCTTATCTGAACCAGGGGGACGGATCGACCGGTTTCCCCTGGTATCTGATCTCGAAATAGAGCATGGGCCCCTTGGTTGAGTCAAGATCGCCCACACTGGCAAGGACATCATTTTTCGATACCTTGGAGCCGACTCTCTTGGCTATGGACGAGGCGTGGGCGTAAAGGCTGAAGAACCCGTCGCCGTGATCGACGATGATCATATTACCATAGCCTTTGAAATAGTCGGCAAAAATCACTTCACCGTCATAGATTGCATGGATGGCGCTGCCGGCGGGGGCTGCCACGGAGATCCCGTTACTGACAGTAAAGGAATCGAATTCGGGGTGCTTATGCCTTCCGAAACGGTCGATGATGTTGCCACGCACCGGCAGCGACAGCCGCCCTTTCTGGGCGCCCAGCCCCTGGTTGGGGACCGGGGTGGCCTTGGCGGTCACGCCGGGCCGGGCCGGTTCGGTCGTCTTGCCGGGACGACCCTTGGAACTATACGCTTTTCTACTTTTCGCTTCAAGCCTTTGAATCATGCTTTGCAGGCGGCTTGCGTTGGCCTGCAGCTCCTTGAGCGAGGCGAGGTAGCCCTGCTTGTCCTGGCGCACCTTGACCAGGTAGGTCGCCTTGCGGCTCTTTTCCTGCTCGATCTCGCGTTTTTTCGCCTCGATGGAGCGGCGCAGGCCTTCTTTCTTGACCGCCTCCTGCTCCAGGCGCTCCTTGAGCTTGCTCAGCCGCTCCAGGTTCTCGTTGTACTGCTGGAACAGCTTCTTGTCGTTCTCCAGGATACTACGCATGTAGCGCAGGTTCTCGCTCATCTGCGGGAAGGACTCCGAGGAGAAGAAAACACGCAGGTTGCCAGTGTCGCCTCCCTTGTAGAGCGCTGCCATGCGGCGGTTGATCTGTGCTTTCTTGCGCTCTGCCTCCTGGCGCTCGTGCTCGATGTCCTCGTGGGTCTTGTCGATCCCCTTCTCGACACCGGCCAAGTCGCGTCCCAGGACGGTCAGGCTGGACTGCTTCTCGACGAGCGACTTTTGGATCTGCACCAGTTCGCCCGAGACCTTGGTCTCCACCTTCTGCGTTTTGGTGATGAGCCGATTCTTCTCTTTGATCTGCTTCTTGATGTTCTGCAACTCTTCGTTGGCGCCGGCGCGGCAGAGCGCGGGGGCCAGGAGGGTGAGGACGAGCAGGATTGTTGCGGTAAGCTGGCGCATGTTAGACGTTTATGAACCTCTTGAGCGAGGTCGCGCTGCCGATGAAGCCGAGCAGCACTCCTCCCAGCACCACCCCGGCCAGGTGCGTGGCGGGAAGGAAGGAGAGCCCGGCCGAAGCCGGATTGATGCCGAGGAAGTCGCCGGCGTTTTTCAGGAAAGCGAAGTAGCACCCCAAGAGTGCCAGCAGCGAGATCACCGCTCCAGCAGCCCCCTGCAGTATCCCCTCGATCAGGAACGGTGCCTTGATGAAAAAGCGGGTCGCCCCGACCAGCCCCAGCAGTTCCAGTTCGTCCTTCCTGGCGTAGATGGTCAGCTTGATGGTATTGGAGACGATGAAGAGTACCGTGATGGTCAAGAAGCTCCCGAGCAGCGCCCCCATGAGCCGGAACAGGTTCATGAACGAGTTGAAGCGCTTCACCCACTCCTCGCCGTACTGCACCTCGCTGATGCCCTGGATCTGCTTCAGCTTCCTCACGTAGGCGGCCACGGATTCGGTATCGCGGTGGTCTCGGTCCAGCCTGATCTCCAGCGAGGCCGGAAGCACGTTGGAACTGATCCCCTCCAAGAGCGACTCCTGCCCTTTCAGGCGGTTTCTCAGCCGCTTCTCCGCCTCGGCCTGGCTCACGAAGATCACCTTGGCCGTGCCGGCAATGGCCTGTACCCGTCCCTTCATCGCGGCGACCGCGAGCGGTGCCGGTTCCTGGTCGAAGTACGCGGTCACCTGCACCTTGTCGCTCCACCCCTCGGCCATCCCATCGAGATTCACGTAGACCAGCAGAAACAGCGAGGCGATCAACAGCGCCAAAGCGATGGTGCCCACGGTGACGGCGCTGACGAAGACATTCTGGCGCAGGTTGGCGAAGGCGCGGCTGGTGAAATAGGAGAGCCTGCCGAAGAAACCTTCCTGTTCAAGCTTGGGGCGAACCGCCCCCTTGTTAGCCTTGGACATCGGGCACCTCCAGCACGGGGGCCGCCGGCGCGGGCTGGCCGACCAGGAAATCGGGGGTGTGCACGATGCTCCCCTTGTCCAGCCTGATCACCCTGCGGTGGGAGTTCTCGATCACGCGGCGGTCGTGGGTCGCCACCACCACAGTGGTGCCGCGGTTGTTGGCCTCCTTGAAGATGGAGAGGATCGCCTCCTTGTTCTCGTCATCAAGGTTGCCGGTCGGCTCGTCGGCGACCAGGATCTTGGGGTCGTTTACCAGGGCGCGCGCCAGCGCCACGCGCTGCTGCTCGCCGCCGGAAAGCCTCAAGGGCGTCGCGTTGATCTTGTCCTCGATCCCCATCCTTTTCAGGATGTGGTAGACCTTCTTGCCGATGTCGCGCTTGCCCCACCCGAGCACTTCCAGGGTGATGGCCACGTTCTCCAGCACGGTCCTGTTGGGGAGCAGCTTGTAGTCCTGGAACACCACCCCGATGGAGCGGCGCAGCAGGGGAACCTGGGAGCGCGAAAGCCGGGTCAGGTTGACCCCGTCGATCAGCACCTGTCCGCGGGTGGGGGTGAGATCGGCGTAGATCAGTTTGAGCAGGGTCGACTTGCCCGCCCCGGACTGCCCGGTCAAAAATACAAAATCCCCTTTGGGGATCTTGAGGTTGATGTCGGCGAGCGCGCTCGCTTCGGGCTGGTACGACATGAAAACATTGTGCATTTGAATCATCAGTCTATAAGCCTCGTAACTACCATTCGTTGTACGGCTTGCCGTCGCTGCCGACCAGGGTGGAACCGCTGTGCACGTCGTAGACCCCGCCAGTGCCCCCTTCGGTAGGGGTCTCTGTCGGAGGAGGCGCCGTGACTACCCAGGTCTCCTTGGATTTGGTAAAGGGATCCTTGGGTATCTCCCTGAGATACTTGTTCTTGTTGTCCACCAGTTCCTGCAGTGTCTCGGGGTACTTGCCCTGGTCGGCATAGTACTGGTCGATGGTGGAGCGCATGGTGTAAAGGTCTTCCCGCAGCACCGCCTCGCGAGCCCTTATGATGCCCCACTGGTAATTGGGAACGCTGATTGCCGCCAGAATGCCGATGACTGTCATGACAATCATCAGTTCTATCAGCGTAAAACCCCTCTGACTCTTGAGTATCCTCTTCAACATGAGGTTCACCAGTCCTTGTATTTCGTACCGTCGATGGCAACGCCGTCGCTAAGGGAATAGACGTCGAAGACATCCTCCCCCCCCCACGTTGTGCTGTCATGCTCGTCGGCATGAGAGCGCATCCCCCATTTGGGATCCCCCTCCTGGGCCTTGTGGAAGGGGTCACTGGGGATGCGGCGCAGGAACTTCTTCTTCTCCTTGACCAAGCCACCGAAATCATCTCCCTCCACCAGCAGGTCGAGGGTCTTGGGGTAGCCCGTCGCATTCAGCACCTGTACCGTCTTCTGGTCCGACTGCGCCTTGTCGTAGTTTTTCTTGTACTCGTCTATGGCGGTCCTGATCTCGCGCAGGTTCCTTCTGAGCTCGAGCTCTTTGGTCCGCTTGGAGGCCATCTGGGCCGACGGCACGATCAGCGAGGCGAGCAAGGTGAGGATGACCATGGTCACCACCATCTCGATCAGGCTGACTCCCCTTTTATCTTTAAGGATCTTGCACATTGCGGCGTGAGCCCTAGGGCTACTTTACCTCCACTACCGACTTGAACGGGGTCACGGCGAGCGCTCCTCCCCCCTTTTGGGTGAAGCTGGTGTTGGAGAAGGAAAGCGGGGTGCTCCCCTGCCCGATCGCCTTGAAGGTGACCAGGGCCAGCACACCGTTACCGCTGCCCCCCTCGCCCTTGCTACCCGACATCCACACCTCCCCCTTCTTCTTGTCGGCAAAGGATTGGAAGGTCGATGGTTTGCCACTCGCCTTGAGCATGTCCCCTTCGGTTTGCGCCATCACCTCGAGGACCTTCGGGTCGTAACTTAGTACGAACACCGCCTTCTCCAGGTCTTTCATCCCCGAGGCATTGACCTGCACCGCAAACTGGTCGTTCAGTTTCACCGAGGAGGGGAGGCTCAGCGCAATCAGGGCCTTCTCCAGCGGGACCGGCGTAGTGGCCTTGGGCGCGGCAGCAGCTGCAGCAGCTGCAGCAGCTGCAGCAGCGTTTGCAGCGCCCCCCAACTCGGCGGGAGTCGGGGTTTGGGCCGGAATGGCAGCTGCGGCTTCCACGCCCGGCTCAGCGGGAATTTCCACAGCGGCTTCGCCCTCGGCGCCACCCGCTGCGTCCGGGACCTCAGCTGCAGGAACTGTGGCAGCACCCGGAACGGCCGGTGCGGCACCCGGAACCGGCGCCGGTACGACGGCAGGGGCAGGACCAGCCGGGGCACCAGGAACAGCCGGAACAGCCGGAACAGCCGGAACCGGAACCGGTGCGGGCTTTTTAGCAGGCGTCGCCTGGGCGGGGACTGCCTTGGCCGGAGCGGCCGTATCGGCGAACTCGGGTTCTACGAAGGATTGGTACGGCTTGTTGGTGGAGGGCTCGTCTTCGCGGCCCGACCAGAAGGCCGCCACGTCGTTCTCCGGCACCGTCACGCCGCGCACGATCCTCGGGGTGATGGCCAGCAACAACTCGCTCTTGTCGTTCGCCTTGCCGGTGCTGGAAAAGAGGTTGCCAAGCACGGGGATGTCGCCCAGCAGGAACACCTTCTTCTTGCTGTCGGTGTCGTTCTTCTGCATCAAGCCGCCGATGATGCTGGTCTCACCATCCTTCAGGGACAGGACGGTGTCGAGGTTCCTGGTCCCGATGGTTACCACGGTGGTGGCCTGGTCGGTGCCGACCTTCTCCCTGCCGAGGATGGAACTCACCTCCAGGCCGAGCTTGATGGATACTTCGTTGTTCAACTGGATGGTCGGCTCGGCGTTCACCTTGACACCGACGTCCACGTACTGGACGTTGACGCTGGTACCGGTGGAGGTGGAAGAGGTGGTCGTGATCGGTACCCTGGTACCGACGTTGAACTTGGCCTTCTCGCGGTTCTTTACCCTGATCTTCGGGTTGGACAGCGTCTCGCCGTTGGAGAGGGTCTTACCGAAATTGAAGGTGGCGTTAGGCACCGTGAGGTAGCCGTTGTACCCCCTCACACTGAAGACGTTGAGCAGATTACTGACGTCGGCCACCGTGGTGGAGGTCCCGGTGGTGGTCGACGTGGTCGTGGTGGTGCTCAAGGCATCGGAGAGGAACTTGCCCTGGGGCCCGGTTACCCCGAGCGAGGCCGCATAGCTGGAAAGGGCAAGGCCAAAGGTCTCGGAGCCGGACTTGGAAAGCTCGAAGACCTCGACATCGAGGAGCACCTCGGCGTCAGGAACATCGTTGGCCTCGAGGATCTTGCGCGCCACCTCCACCACTTCGGGGGTGTCGCGGATGACCAGGGCATTGGCCTCCTCGTTCACGTAGATCTTCTTCACCTGGAGCATGGTGCGCACCAGGTTCACCGCCTTCTTGGCGTCCAGCTTGTTCAGGTAGAAGGTCTGGACGAAGAGTTCCTCGTACTGCTTCAGCTTGTCCGGGGTTTTGGGATAGATGATGATGGTGCTCTCGTTGAGCACCTTCTTTTCCAGTTTCTGCATTCCGGTCAACAGTTCCATTGCCTGCTGAAAGCTGCCGTTCTCCAGGTGCAGCGAAACGTTGACGTCCTTTACCCCATCGTCGAAGACGAAGTTGATCCCGGAGAGCTGGGTCAGGATGTTGAAGATGTCCTTGAGCTTGGCGTCCTTGAACTTGAGCGTGATCGGCTTAGTAGACTTCAGGTTCAGCTCGAAGCCGTCCAGCTTCTGCTTCTTCCCGGCCAGGATGCGGTCCAGCCCTTCCCGGGCCGCCTTGTTACCCGGCTCGAACTGCAGTACGTGCTGGTACGAATTCATCGCCTCGCGCAGCTTGTGGTCCCGCTCGAAGTCCAACCCCTCCGCGAGGTAGGTCTGGGCGTTTCTCAGCTTGAGCGTCTGGTCCGCGCGGTTCTTCGCCTCGACATAGGTCGGGTCCATGGCGTAGGCGGTCTGGTACTCCCTGAGGGCATCGTCGTAATTCTTCTTGTCGAAGAACGCCTCGGCCTTCTTAAAATGCACCTTGCTGGCGGCCTGGGTGACATTCATGAGCTTTACCCGATACTCACCTACCTCCGGGTGTTTGGAGGCTACCTCGGCATACTTGACCAACGCGGCATCCAGATTCCCTTCGTGCTCGAGCTGCTCTGCCTTGCTGAAAGCAGTACGCCCCGCCGCACAACCGGAGAGGGCCAGGGTCAGCAGCATCAGGGTTGAGATCGATCTTAGTCTATGCATGAAGTTGCTCCTTAAGGCCTGGGACTGGCACTGGCGCGGCGCACGCTGAGCGACCGATTCTCTACCAGCGGAATCACCAGTTGTCGGTCGGTCTGCATCGACTTGATGGTGATGGCATCATCGGTGATGTTGGAGACCTGGAACCTCGAGCCCACTTGGCCGCCCTTCCTGGCCAGGAAGATCTCGCCTCCCTTGGAGAGGAACACGGTCCGCGCGGTCCCCTTCTTCAGAAATCCTATGAAGACGAACTTGCCCAGCTCGGCCTCGTCCAGTTGCTCCTGGGTCGGCGGCGGTGGCGGCGGCGGTGGCACCACCGGCAAGGCCGCGGGCAGCGGGGGCAATTTCTTGGGGGGAGGCGGTGGCGGCGGCAGTTTCAGGTTTGCCAGCTTCTGCTCGTCCCTGAAGATGGGGGAGAAGATGTTGCGCCTGAAACCGCTGAAACCGGGTTTCTCCCGCTGCAGCAGGTCGAGATGCACCACGCCGGCTGCCGGTGCTGCCGCTTTGGGTGCGAGATCAGGCTTCTTCCTGAGCACGGTGGCCCTGGCGCCGGGCTGGTTCTTCAGTGTGGCCACCTGCTGCTGCCGCGGCGAGCGCACTATCGCGTAGACGACGGACCCCGCGAAGACGAGGAGCAGCAGGAAAAGCGCTAGTTTCTGGCGATTCATGCCCCCTCCGTCAGGTAGACCGTGGTCGAGATCCTCAGTTCTACGTTTTCTTCGGTCGCGCTCGTGTTGCTCAGGGATACGCCCTCGATGACCAGCATTTCCCGGAGACGCGCAAGGTCGGCCAAAAAGCTCTTCACCGACCCGTACTTGCCGGTCGCATTAAAGGAGATGCCGTAGGTCAGAACCTGGCTCCCTTTCACCTTTTCCTTGCCCGGCTTGTAGGTAATGCCGTTCAGGGCGACCGAGTTCTTCTTCGCCGTGTCGTAGAGTCGGGTGAGCAGCGCGGGCAGCTCTTTTTTCGGGACCAGGTACTTGCGGAACTCGTCGAGGTCGCGCATGCCCTGCTGGTACTTGGTCGCATCTGCCTGGGTCTCACCGCGGGCCAATGCGTCACGCTTGGCGAACCAGGCCTGCTGGACCTTTCCCAACTCCGGTCGCTGGTAGCTGGAGATATAGAGCTCAGCGGCCAGGACGAGCAGCGCCAGGAAACCGATGAAGGCGAAGGATTTGCGCCGTGCGACCAACATGTCGAGTAGCATCTGGTAGTTCATCGGTTACTGACCTTGCACGAGAGTGAGAAACCAAATCCTTGCTGGTCCTTACCAACCTTGCGCTCGTTCTGGCTCAACAAGTAGACATCGGAGAAGTTAGGAGACTGCTCCATGTTCTCCAGCAGCGTGCGCAGGTTTCCGAAGTTGAGGGCGGCGCCGGACAGTTTCAAGACCTGCGGGTCCTTGGGGTCCGGCTCGACCTGGGTCAGGGCCACCCCTGCCGGCACCACCAGCTCCAGCTTGTCCAGCATGGCGAGCCAGTTCACCGACTTGTGGTCAATGAGGGTGTTGGCGAAGGCAATCTTTGCCTCCAGCGCCGTCATCTGCTCGGCAGGGATGGGAGCTGCACCCGCAGGCCCGCGACTCGCCGCTGCACTCTGGCTCTTGATCTTGTTGATCTCGACCTGGTTGTTGGCCACCTCACGCACCAGGTAAACCAGGAGCAGCACCAGGATGACGAACGACACGGTCAAGATGGCGTTGAGCTGGGGCAGGTTGACGTAGCGCCTGGTGGCCAGGTTGATGGTGAGTTTCATATCACAGGCTCCTCAGCGCGGCGCCCAGTGCACCGGACAACGCATGCAGCCCCGGTCGATCCAATCCCAGGGCGGGTGCCTGCTGGACCAGGCGCTCCACGTCGAGCAGTACCGGCTCCAGGCCGCTCGCCTCTGCCACGAGGGCGCGGAAGGCCTCGGCATCACCGGGAGCTGCGGTGCAGAAGACCTCGCTGACGCTCTGCCCGGAAGTCTGGTCGTCGTAGACCAGGAAGGAGCTGTTCACCTCGCGGAACAGGTTCTGCACATCCCCCACCCCTTCCTTGGTCCGGTAAAAGCTCAGCACGCCGCCGTTGAAGATCAGCACCGTCATCGCACCCTGATAGAAGGAAACGAAGGCGCCATCCTCGGACAGGTCAAGCCTGGGCTGGAACAGGCGGTACAGGTTGAACGAGGTGAAGTCGATCAGCTTGGGCTCAAGACCCGCCTCGATGAGGAGTTCCTCGTATTGCAGTACCACCGGCCGGGAGATCAGCGACACGAGAAGCGATACCGAACCGTTCTCCTTCTCCTCCAGGGTCTGGTAGTCAAGGTGCACCGCCCCGATCTCGAATGGGAGACTCTTTTTGAGCTTCCAGCGAATGACGTCGAGCCCCTCCTCGCGGTTCCTGAAGCGCGCCTCAAGGTCGAGGAGCACAACGCGTCCCACGGCATCGGGGAGCGAAACGCAGACGCTGCGCTCCTTGGTCAGAAGGCGCAGGTGCGCCTCCTTGAGAGCGGCGACGAAGGCCCTGGCGTCGGCAACGTTCGGGTCGCGGCGCGACAGGGCCAAAAGGCCCGGCGCGAACGGCAGTGTGAGCCCCGCCTCGATCGTGGGGGTCTTGCCACCGCTGGCCAGGGCGAAGCTGAAGCCGGCGGCGGAGAGCTCAAGCCCAAGGCTTTTTCCGGACATTAGCATAGCTGGCACCTATTCCACGAAGGTGACACGGTTGATCTCCTTGATCGTCGTCTCGCCGGCTAGCACCTTGGCCACGGCCGACTCCCTGAGGAACATGGTCCCGGCGGCCTTGGCGGCCTTTTTCAGGGCGGCGATGGGTGCCTTGGAGATGATCAGCTCGCGGATTTCGTCGTTGAGGTCGAGCAGTTCCACGATGGCGGAACGGCCCCGGTAACCGGTGCCGTTGCAGTCGTCACAGCCGCGGGCCTCGTACAGGGTGAGTCCGCGGGCGCGCTCCGGGTCGATGGCCGACTCGCGCAGTTCCTCGTCAGAGACAGTGATCGCCTTCTTGCAGGAAGGGCAGATCTTGCGGACCAGGCGCTGCGCCATAACACAGTTGAGGCAGGCGACGAAGTTGTACGGGTCGATCCCCATGTGGGTGAAGCGGCCGATGACGTCAAAGACGTTGTTGGCGTGCACGGTGGTGAAGACGAGGTGACCGGTCAGCGCCGACTGCACCGCGATCTGGGCAGTCTCCGAGTCGCGGATCTCGCCAACCATGATCTTGTCTGGGTCGTGGCGCAAAACCGAGCGCAGACCGCGGGCGAAGGTAAGCCCCTTCTTCTCGTTGACCGGGATTTGGGTGATACCGGAAAGGACGTACTCGACCGGGTCCTCGATGGTGATGATCTTTTCCAGACCGGTGTGGATCTCGGTGAGGGCCCCGTAGAGCGTGGTGGTCTTGCCGGAACCGGTGGGCCCGGTGACCAGCACCATGCCGTAGGGTTCCTTGATCATCTTTCTGAAGCGCTTGATCTCGTGGGACGCCATGCCGAGCGTCTCCAGGGTGAGACCGCGCAGGTCGCTGGCAATGCTCTCCTTGTCGAGGATACGGATAACGGCATCCTCGCCGAAGGCGCTAGGCATGATCGAGACGCGGAAGTCGATTGACTTGGCGCCGATCCTCACCTTGAACCTGCCGTCCTGCGGGATGCGCCGCTCGGAGATGTCCAGTTCGCTCATGACCTTGAGCCTGGAGATGAGCGGTGCCTGGAAGTGGTTGTCGATCGGGTCGGTGGCCTTGTAGAGCACGCCGTCGATACGGTACTTGATGATGACCCCTTCCTGTGCGGTTTCGATATGGATATCCGAGGCGCGCCGGGACAGGGCATCGAGGATGGTGGAGTTGACCAGCTTGATGATGGGACTGGTATCGGCGGAGACGTTCTCGACGGAGAGTATTTCCTCTCCCTTCTCGGTCTCGGTCACCAGCTGCAGCATGAAGTCTTCCGAGACTTCCTTCAATACGCGGCTGGTACCCTCACCCCGTTTCAGGTACTGGCCGATCTCCGACTCCGCGGCGACTTTGAAGGTTAGTGGCCGCTCCAGCAGCAACGACATCTCGTCCAGCTGTAACACGGCAGTCGGGTCGGAGATGGCCACCACCAGCAGGTCCCCCTGCAGTTCCAGGGGCACAAAGTGGTAGCGGAACATCACCTCGGGGGGGACGATATTGAACAGCGACTCGTCCGGGCGCACCCCTTTCAGGTCGATGAACTCCAGGCCGAACTGCTGTGCCAGGGCCCGGGCCAGCGCGACATCGCTGATTAGCCCGTCGGCGATACAAATCGTACCCAAACGCTCCTTGGTACTCTGCTGCTTGTCCAGCACGTAGGCAAGCTGATCGTTGGTCAGTTCGCCATGTTCCAGCAGGATGTCGCCCAGCCTCTGTCTCTTGAACGGCTTCAGCATATTCCCTCTAGCTGACGGTGCTGGCGATCTTGAAGATCGGCAGGTACATGGTGACGATGATGGTACCGATGACCACCCCCATGACGATCATGATGGCAGGCTCGATGGCAGTGGTGAGCACGTGCAGGTTCCTGTCGATCTCGTCCTCGAAGTAGTCGGAGATGTCCCCGAGCATCTCCTCGAGAGCCCCGGTGGTCTCACCGACGGAAAGCATGCGCAGCGCCAGCGGAGGCAATAGCTTCATGTTTTCCAGCGCCGTCGAGAGCTTGCTCCCCTCCTCGACCCGGTGCACAGCCATGAGCAGGCCGCGCTCCAACACTTTGTTATTCAAGGTCCCCACTGACATCCGCATCGCCTCGACGATCGGGATGCCGGAACCGAGAACCGTGGCCAGGGTGCGGGTGAAGCCGGCCAAGGCGTAACGAATTACCACGGCACCGACAAAGGGGGTCTTGATCTTCATGCCGTCCACGGCGTAGCGCCCGGCCTCGGTCTCCTTCCACCGTTTGAATATGGTCACGGCGACGAAGATAAGGGCGACGAAAACGATCAGGTAGTGCCGCAGGAACAGCGTGAAGTTGATCAGCATCTGGGTCGGCGCCGGCAGCGCATTACCCGAATCGGCGTATATGTGGCTGAACGTTGGCACCACGTAGATAAGGAGCACGGCGATGGCCACAAAGGCCACGGCAACGAGGATGGCCGGGTAGAACAGGGCGCCGATGATCTTGCCACGGAAGCCCTCGCTTCTCTTCAGAAAGGCAATGTAGCGCCTGATCGTTTGCGGCAGATCACCAGTACGCTCACCGGCACGGATCGACGCGATATATAGCTGAGGAAAGATCCTCGGATACTTCTCCAGGGCGGCAGAGAGCGCCAGGCCTCCCTTGATGTCCTCCCTTACCGCGGTGAGGATTTCATGCAGCCTGCCCGTTCCCGATTCCAGAATCGTATCCAGGGCCTGTATGATAGGAAGGCCAGCCTTTAACAGCACCAGCAGTTCCTGGTTGAAAAGCAGCAGTTCCTTACTGCCGATCTTCTTTCGGCCGATGCCCGTATCCAACAAGAACTGGAACGGTTTCTTGCGCACCTCGAATACCGCATACCCCTGTTCCTCCAAACTCTGGCGCAGCAGAGCTTCACTGACAGAATCCAGTTCCTTGGTGAGGATTCGGCCGTCGGAGGAACCTATTTTACAGGTATAAACGGGCATAAGGTATAAGAAATACCACAAACATGAGAGAATTAAAACATCAAAACGGGAGCAAATTCTGCCTACACCGGTGTCATGCTTGCATCATGCCGACGATCCACATTACAAAAAAGACCACCACCCCCGCTCCCCACTTCAGGGCGGCTTTGCCCTCGAAACAGTCCCGCGCCGGGAAAGCGCGCAGGATGAAGAAAATGGTGCAAGCGACGAAGCCCCACACCCCCGTCACACAGACAATCGACCACAACGTCAAAGACATCGCCCGCTCCTTTTGGGGAGCACTGCGCCCAGCAGCGACCCCAGCTTGAGTTTCCAGACCATGAGCACTGCCTCGCGCACGATCTTCTTGGACATTTTTGAGGTGCCGGCATGGCGGTCTATGAAGATGATGGGGATCTCGCTGATGCGGAACCCCTTCTCCTTGCAGCGATAGTTCATCTCAATCTGGAATGAATAGCCGTCCGAGCGGATACTGGAGAGGTCGATAGCCTTGAGTACCTCGGCACGGAAGCATTTGAAACCGCTGGTGCAGTCAGAAATGGTGAGCCCGGTGATGACCCTGGTATAGACACTGGCGAAGTAGCTCAGCATGAGCCGACGCAGCGGCCAGTTCACCACGCTCACCCCGTTCAGGTAGCGCGACCCGATCACGAGGTCGGCCTGGCGGGCCTCCTGGAAGAAGTAGGGGATCATGGCCGGGTCATGGGAGAAGTCGGCGTCCATCTGCACTACCAGGTCGGCGCCCATCTCCAGCGCCTTGGCGAAACCCTCGCGGTAAGCGGAGCCCAGCCCCATCTTGCCGCTTCGGTGCAGCACAAAAACCCGGCCCGTTTCCGCAGCCAAGCTCTCGGCCAGGTCGCCGGTGCCGTCAGGTGAATTGTCATCGACCACCAACAGTTCTAGGGCGGGGTCCAGCGCCAGAACCTGCATGGCCAGTTTTTCTAGGTTGTCTCTTTCGTTGTAGGTGGGGATCACCACGATAGGCTTGCTGGGTTTCAAGGGGGCTCGCTTTCCGTTTACGTTGAACGGCTAAAACGGCAGAATCAGGGGTACTTGGGGAGTTAAATCTCCCCAACAGAACATCGGAAAGGATAAACGATTTTTATCTGGCAAGTCAAGCTAAAGGGGTTACTACAAAGGCGTCGGGACCGGCGGCGACGCCGGCCGGCGGTGCCGGGAACATGAATAAAGAAAGGCCGCCTGTACCAGGCGGCCTTTCTCTATGATGGCGGGGTTGACGGGGCTCGAACCCGCGACTTCCAGCGTGACAGGCTGGCACTCTAACCGACTGAGCTACAACCCCAACTTGTGAACCCGTCAGCGGCTCGTCCAAGTCTCAACCTGGATGGCGCAACGTGTCAGTTGGTAACGTTGAACGTAGAACGTTGAACGATGTTTCTAATGGTGGGTGAAGAGGGGATCGAACCCCCGACATCCAGCTTGTAAGGCTGGCGCTCTCCCAGCTGAGCTATTCACCCAAAATTTTTTATATGGCGGGGTTGACGGGGCTCGAACCCGCGACTTCCAGCGTGACAGGCTGGCACTCTAACCGACTGAGCTACAACCCCGCATCTACTACATCCCGGAGACCGGGACTTGTTACTTGTTAAGCGTTGATCAGTTCCTTCAGGGTGTTGCCCGGCTTGAATTTCGGAGCGGTGGAAGCCGCGATCTCAATCTTCTTTCCGGTCTGCGGGTTCTGACCGGTGCGGGCGGCGCGCTCAGCGACGCTGAAGGTGCCGAAGCCGACCAGGGTTACCTTGTCGCCGGCGGCGAGGCAGTTGGTCAGTGCGTCAAGAATCCCAGTGAGAGCCTTGTCAGCATCAACCTTGGTCAACTGTGCTTCTTCGGCAATGGCGCTTACCAGTTCTGCCTTATTCATTAGCTCCTCCTAGGTATGCATCGCAAAAGTGAAGACACTATATACCAGAGCTTCGTTCGGGGTGTCAACCTTTTTTCTAATTTTTTTTCTAGTGCGGGACCACCGCGCCGTCACCGGCCGCGTTAGCTGCATCCGCATACAGAGCGGCTGCAGGGAGCCCCACCGGCGCCAGCAGCGAGTGGCCAAGCACCTCGTCCATGTGCGCCACCGGGTACACGGTGAGACCCGCCAGGATCTCCTTGGGCACCTCGGCCAGGTCCTTCTCGTTCTCCTTGGGGATCAAAACGGTGCGGATGCCGCCCCGCCCCGCGGCGAGGAGTTTCTCCTTGAGTCCGCCGATGGGGAGCACGGTGCCGCGCAGGGTCACTTCGCCGGTCATGGCGATGTCACGCCGCACCGGCCTTCTGGTCAGCGCCGAGGTGAGCGCACAGGCCATGGCGATGCCTGCCGAGGGACCGTCCTTCGGGATCGCCCCTTCCGGGACGTGAATGTGAATGTCGAGATGCTGGTAGAAATCCTTGGCAAAGCCCAACAACTCCCCACGCGAACGGACGTAGGTCATGGCCGCCTGCGCCGACTCCTGCATCACCTCGCCCAGCTTGCCGGTCACGGTCAGCTTCCCCTTGCCCGGCAGCGAGACCACCTCGATGTTGAGCAGTTCCCCTCCCACCTCGGTCCAGGCCAGGCCGGTGACCAGGCCGATGGCGTCCTCCTGGCCGATCTCGCCGTACTTGTAACGGGCGGGTCCCAGGTAGCCGGCAACCTGCTTGGGCTGCACGGTGCGGCGCAGCTTGCCTCCTTCCGCCACGGCGAAGGCGATCTTACGGCAGATCGAGCCGATCTCGCGCTCCAGATTCCTCACCCCCGCCTCGCGGGTGTACCGGCGCACGAGTTCCAGGAGCGCCGCGTCGCTGAAGCTGATCCCCTTGCCGGAAAGGCCGTTGGCCTCAGCCTGTTTCGGGACCAGGTACTGGCGGGCGATGGCGAGCTTCTCGTGCTCGGTATAGCCGTCCAACCGCACCACCTCCATGCGGTCCAGAAGCGGCCGCGGGATGGAGTGATTGGAGTTCGCCGTGGTAATGAACATCACCTTGGAGAGGTCGTAGTCGAGGTCCAGGAAGTGATCGTTGAAACAGGCGTTCTGCTCCGGGTCGAGCACCTCGAGGAGCGCCGAGGCGGGATCGCCGCGGAAGTCGGAACTCATCTTGTCGATCTCGTCCAAAAGGAACACGGGATTCGACGAGCCGCACTTTTTGAGCGACTGGATGATGCGTCCTGGCATGGCCCCCACGTAGGTGCGCCGGTGCCCGCGGATCTCGGCCTCGTCGCGCACCCCGCCCAGCGAGATCTTGACGAAGTCGCGGCCGGTCGCTTTGGCCACCGAGCGCGCCAGCGAGGTCTTGCCGACGCCGGGAGGGCCGACCAGGCACAGGATCGGTCCCTTCATGCCCGGCGCGAGGGCATTCACCGCCAGGAACTCGAGGATCCTCAGCTTCACCTTCTCCAGGCCGTAGTGGTCGCCGTCCAGGCGCTCACGCGCCTGCTGAATGTCGCGTTTTTCCTCGGCGTAGGCGCCCCAGGGAAGCGCAAGCAGCCAGTCCACGTAGTTTCTCACCACGGCTGCCTCGGCGGACATGGGGGACATAAACTTGAGCTTCTTGATCTCCGCCTGCACCTTCTGCTTCGCCTCGGCCGACAGCGGCAGCTTGGCGGCCTTCGCCTCCAGGCTCCTCAGTTCCTGCTTGAACTCGTCCTTGCCCCCCAACTCCTTCTGGATGGCGCGGATCTGCTCGTTCAAGTAGTAATCCTTCTGGGTCTTCTCCATCTGCTTCTTGACCCGGGCGTGGATCTTCTTCTCGATCTGCAGGATCTCAATCTCGGCGCCCATCAGTGACAACAGGCGCTCCATGCGTCGCGCCGGCTGCACCGCCGCCAAAAGCTCCTGCTTCTGGGCCACCTTCAGGTTCAGGTGCGGCGCGATGGTGTCCGCCATGCGGGAGGCATCAGCAATGCCCTGCACCGACTGCAGGATCTCGGCCGGCACCGAGCTGTTCAGCTCGACGTAACTCTCGAAAGAAGCGAGCACGCCGCGCTTCAAGGCCTCGACCTCGGTCACGTTGGTGCTCTTCTCGGTGAGGGTCTCCACCTCGACCTCGAAGTAATCGGTCCGGTCGCTGAAGGAGACGATGGAGCCACGCCTTTTCCCCTCGACCAGCACCTTTACCGTCCCGTCCGGGAGCTTCAGGAGCTGGATCACCTGGCAGAGCGTGCCGACGGTGTAGATGTCGCCCGGCTCCGGATCCTCGGTCTTGGCGTTTTTCTGCGTGGCAAGCAGGATCAGCTTGTCGTTTTGGGCCATGGCGGCCTCGAGGGCGAGCACCGACTTCTCACGCCCCACAAACAGAGGTATCACCATGTGCGGGAAGATCACTATGTCCCGTAAAGGAAAGAGAGGGAACCTTTCCGGATTCCCTCTCTTTTTGCGTCTGCTGCTGGTTTCTTCAGTCATATGTCCCTGTTAGGCGCTTTCCGCCACGTTCTCATAGACGATGATCGGTTTTTCCTTGCTGTAGATCACCTCTTCGCTGATCACCACCTCTTTGACCATGCTCTGGGACGGGATCTCGTACATGATGTCGAGCATCGCGTTCTCCAGGATGGAACGCAGGCCGCGGGCGCCGGTCTTTCTCTTGAGCGCTTCGCGGGCGATGGCAATCAGGGAGCCGTCGGTGAACTTAAGCTTCACGTGCTCCATCTCGAACAGCTTCTGGTACTGCTTGATCAGCGCATTCTTGGGTTCCTTGAGGATCTGTACCATGGCCTCCTCGTCCAGTTCGGACAGCGAGGCGAGCATGGGGAGACGCCCGACGAACTCGGGGATGAACCCGAACTTCAACAGGTCCTCGGGGGTGACGCCGGCCAGCAGTTCCCCAGCCTTCTTCTCCACCTTCTTCTTGACGTCCGCGCCGAAGCCCAGGGTCTTCACGCCGATCCTCTGCTGGATGATGTTGTCCAGACCGGGGAAGGCGCCGCCGCAGATGAAGAGGATGTTGGTGGTGTCCACCTTCAGGAACTCCTGCTGCGGGTGCTTGCGGCCGCCCTTGGGCGGCACGCTGGCGATGGTCCCCTCGATGATCTTCAGAAGCGCCTGCTGCACACCCTCGCCGGAAACGTCCCGGGTGATGGAGGGGGAATCGGACTTCCTGGCGATCTTGTCGATCTCGTCGATGTAGATGATCCCCTTTTGGGCCTTTTCTACGTCGTAGTCGGCGGCCTGCAGGAGGGTCAGGATGATGTTCTCGACGTCCTCGCCGACGTAGCCCGCCTCGGTGAGGTTGGTGGCGTCCGCCATGGCGAACGGCACCTTGAGGATGCGGGCCAGGGTCTGGGCCAGGAGCGTCTTACCCGAACCGGTGGGCCCGAGCAGCAGGATGTTACTCTTCTGCATCTCGACGTCGCCCGGCTTGGTGGGCGCTTCGACGCGCTTGTAGTGGTTGTACACCGCGACGGCCAGGACCTTCTTGGCGCGGGCCTGTCCGATAACGTACTCGTCCAGGACCTCCTTGATCTCCTGCGGCTTGGGGAGCTTGCGGACGTCCGGCCCCGAGGTGTCCTCGAGCTTGGACTCCTCGGCGATGATGTCGTTGCAAAGTTCGATGCACTCGTCGCAGATGTAGACCGTAGGCCCCGCAATAAGCTTCTTCACCTCTTCCTGGCTCTTCCCGCAAAAGGAACAGATCAGCGTATCGGAACGGTCATCTCTTCTGCTCAATTGGCACCTCCGGTGACAACGTTTCTAGTCACAATGGCATCTATAATACCATATGTCTTTGCCTCTTCGCCCGACATAAAATAGTCGCGCTCGGTGTCAGCAGACACTTTTTCAAAGCTCTGACCGGTGTGCTCGGCCAGTAGTTCATTGAGCTGGTCCTTCATGCGCAAGATCTCCTTGGCGTGGATATGAATATCCGTTGCCTGCCCCTGGAACCCTCCCAGCGGCTGGTGAATCATGATGCGCGAGTTGGCCAGGGAATAGCGTTTCCCTTTCTCACCGCCTGACAGCAGGAAGGCGCCCATGGAGGCCGCCTGCCCGATGCAGATGGTCGACACCGGCGCCTTAATGTAGCGCATGGTGTCGTAGATCGCCATCCCGGCGGTGACCACACCGCCGGGGGAGTTGATATAGAGATGGATGTCCTTATCGGGATCCTCGGCCTCCAGGAAGAGGAGCTGCGCGATCACCAGGTTGGCGACGTTGTCGTCGATGCCGCCACCCAGGAAGATGATCCTGTCCTTCAGAAGGCGCGAATAGATGTCATACGACCTCTCGCCCCGGCCAGTCTGCTCCACTACTATCGGTACCAGCATGGAATCTCCTATTTGTTTTCCGCCTTGGGAACCTCGGTCACCTTGGCGCGGTCGGTAATGAACTGCACCGCCTTGTCTTCCCTCATCTGGGCCATCAGGCTGTCCTTGGCCCGCTCGTTGGTCTTGTACAGCTGGGTCACCTTCTCCAGCGGCTGGCCGGTCTGGGCGGAGATCTGGCCGAGCTGCGCTTCGAACTCCTCCTCGGTCACCTCGACCGACTCCTTCTCGGCCACGGCCTCGACGATGACGGAACCTTTGACCTGGTCGCGAGCGACGTCACGGAACTGCGCCTTGTAGCTCTCGTCGGTCATCCCCATCATTTCAAGGGACATACGCTGCGAGGCGAGGCGCTGCTTGGTGTTCTCCAGCATCATGGTGACCTGGCGATCGACCAGGGCCTCGGGGACCTCGACCGGGTTCTTCTCGATCAACGCCTTGAAGACGTTCTCGCGCAGGTCGTGGTTAATGCGGGACTCTTCCTGGGCCTGATTGATCTCGGCCAGCTTGGCCTTCAACAGGTCGAGAGTCTCGAACTCTTCACCGAATTCCTTGGCGAAGTCGTCGTTCAGCTCGGGGAGTTCCTTGATCTTGATCTCCTTGACGGTGATCTCGAAGTCAGCCGGCTTGCCAGCCAGTTCCGCGGAGCCGTAGTTCTCCGGGAAGGTCACCTTGATGGTGCTGTTGGCCCCGACGGTCAGGCCGACCATCTGGTCCTCAAAGCCCGGGATGAAACGGCCAGAGCCCAGTTCGAGCTGGAAGTCCTCGGCTGCGCCGCCCTCGAAAGGAACGCCGTCGATGGAGCCCTTGAAGTCGAAGGTGACGAAATCGCCCAGCGCCGCGGCATGACCTTCCGGAGCCGGCGCAAGCTGCGCCATGCGCTCCTGCATCTCCTTAAGGCGGGCATCGACCGCGGCCGGGTCGAGCACCAGCTGCTCCTTCTGCACCTCGAGGCCGAGGTATTCCTTCAGTTCGACTTCCGGGAAGACCTCGATGGTCGCGGAGTACTTGAACGGCTCGCCCTTCTTGAGCAGATCGCTCTCGATGACCGGGTAGGACACCGGGTTGAGCCCCTGCTCAGTGACAGCCTTGAAGTAGGTATCGTTAACGAGGTTCTTGACGACGTCCTCGGCCATCTTCTCGCCGTAGTGTTTCTCGATCAGGCTCATCGGGACCTTGCCCTTGCGGAACCCTTTGATGGCGGCATGCTTCTTTATTTCGGCATAGGCCTTGTCAACTTCAGCGGAAACTTTGTCCGCCGGAATTTCGAAGTTCAACTTTTTCTTGATGCTGTTGACCGATTCAACACTAATCTGCATGGAAAGTCCTCTCTTTGTTCACTTTATATGGCAGGCTCTCTGCCGTAATGCCTCGTGCATGATTGTCTGGGCGGGGGTTGTGGTGACGGGTCTGTCGGGGCATCCGCTAGAAAAGCTGCCTCCCGGGAAGGGCTTTGGCACCGACGCTGTTCGCTTAGGGCGCGCGACAAGAGGGTAAAGTAGCAAAGAGGAAGGGAACTTGTCAATATAGAATTGGTTTCGCTTTAATCGCTTACGGCCGTAGAACCCCGTCCGCGACGGCTCCCGGAACGTAAAAAGCCGCCCCCCGGGAGGGGGGCGGCGGTAGGCAAAAGCGGACTAGTAGGCCTCGTGGTCGGCGGCCACCGCCTCGGCGGTAACCCTCCCCCGGAAGACCCGGTAGACCCAGATCTTGTACAGGATCACCACCGGCACGAAGGTGAAGGCCACGCCGGTCATGATCTGCAGCGTGTATTCGGACGACGAGCTGTTGTAGATGGTGAGGCTGGACAGGGCATCCATGCTGGACGGGATCAGGTTGGGGAACAGCCCGATGACGCCGGTGCCGACCACGCCCAGGATGGTGACGCAGGAGGCGGCGAAGGCGGCCAGGGTGTTGCCGGCGCCCAGCAGCAGACGGGTTCCGACCAGGGCGGCCACGGCCAGAAGCGGAGCCACCAGGAGGACCGGGGCCTTCATGTAGTTGTCATAGAGCTTGGTCGCGAAGTTGGTGTAGCCCAGGAAGGCGACCGCGACCACGAGGAGCGGGACCCAGAGGGTGCGGGCCAGGGACTCGGCGCGTCGGCTCAGGTCGCCCACGGTCTTCACGGCCACGTAGAGGGCGCCGTGTTCCAGGAAGAGCATCACGAAGAGCAGGCCGCTCACGATGCCGTAGGGATTTAACAAGGCGATGAGGGAGCCGTGGTACCCGGCCTGGTCCATCGGGAGCCCGGCGAATATGTTGCCGAAGGCGACCCCGAAGAGCAGCGCCGGCACGAAGCTCGACAGCACGATGGCCCAATCCCAGCAGCCGCGCCAGGTGGCGCTTTCCTCCTTGCTGCGGAACTCGAAGGAGACGCCGCGCACGATCAGCCCGAAGAGCAGCAGCAAAAGCGGCGTGTACAGGTAACTGAACATGAGCGCGTACGTGGTCGGGAAGGCGGCGAAGGTGGCGCCGCCGGCGGTGACCAGCCAGACCTCGTTACCGTCCCAGACCGGGCCGAAACTGTTGATGACGATGCGCCGGTCCATGTCGGTCTTGCCCAGCACGCGGTGCAGCATCCCCGCTCCGAGCACGAAACCGTCCAACATGAAGTAGACCCCCCAGAGAACTCCCCAAAGTACAAACCATACGATATGCAGATCCATTATCCCCCCCTAGTTTCTGAAGGCGTTGCTAGCGCCGACGTGAGATTCTTCAGGCCCTTTGCGGGCGAATTTGGCCAACAGGTAGATGTCCACGAAACCCAGCAGGCCGTAGAGGAGCGTGAACCCGAGCAGCGAACCGATCACCTGCGACATATCAAGGGACTTGGAAACCCCGTCAGAAGTCTTCATGATGCCGTAGACGATCCAGGGCTGGCGTCCCACCTCGGAGACCACCCAGCCAAGCTGGTTGGCGATGTACGGGAGCGGGATGCAGAGAACCAAAAGCTTCAGGAACAGGGGGTACTTCTCCAGCAGGCCGTTCTTGGAGAGAAAGAGCGCCGCCGCCGAAAGGAGGATGAACAGGGTGCCCAGCCCGACCATGAGGCGGAAGCTCAGGAATACGGGGAGTACCGGCGGACGCTCGTCCTTGGGGAAGGAGGTGATGCCGCGGATCTGGGCGTTGGTGTCGTGGAAGGCGAGGAAGCTCAAGAGGCCCGGCACCGGAAGTGCGGTGACCAGGTTGCACTCGTTCTTCTCGTCCGGGAAGGCGATCAGGTGCATCGGTGCGTTGTTGCAGGAGTTCCAGACCGCCTCCATGGCGGCGAACTTGGCGGGCTGGGTCTTGGCGACGTCGGCCGCGTGGAAGTCGCCGATGACGCCGACCATGATTGAAGCGACCAGGGCGAAGACGGCGGCCATGCCGAAAGAGGCCTTGAAGAAATCGCGGTTACGAGCCTTGAGCAGGTGGTAGGCGGAGACCCCCATAACGAAGAAGCCGGCTACCGTGTAACCCGAGACGATCTGGTGCCCGAATTTCAGCAGGCCGAACGGGTTGGTGATGAGCGCCATGAAATCCACCATCTCGGCGCGACCGTTTCTGAGCACGTAGCCGACCGGGTGCTGCATCCAGCCGTTGGCCAAAAGGATCCAAAGTCCTGAGAGGTTGGTCGCCAGCGCCACCAGCCAGATGGAGACGGCGTGGAACCTTTTGCTCACCTTGTCCCAGCCAAAGGCCCAGACCCCGATGAAGACGCTTTCCATGAAGAAGGCCACGGTGGCCTCGATGGCCAGGGGCGCACCGAAGATGTCACCGACGTAGCGCGAGTACTCGGCCCAGTTCATGCCGAACTGGAACTCCATAGTGATGCCGGTGACAACGCCGAGGGCGAAGTTGATCAGGAACAGCTTGCCCCAGAACTTCGTCATCCTCTTGTACATCTCGTTGCCGGTCAGCACGTAGCGAGTTTCCATCATGGCCACCAACACCGACAGTCCCAGGGTGAGGGGGACAAAAATGAAGTGGAACATACAGGTGATGGCAAACTGCAGCCTGCTCAGGGTCAGTACATCCATTGATTCGCTCCTTGGAATAAAATTGAACCGTTTTGGCCAATGGGCCGTTGCTCCGCCATACTTGATATTAATGGTCACAAAAGATCAACAGGACCTTCTTTATCCTAATTGTAGACAAAATTTTTTTCGCGCGACTGATCAGGACTCCGGATTCCGGGCCAGTGTATCGATAGTGACACCGTCGAGAATATGGACTACTTCGGTCTGCACCTGTTTCCACACGGCGTGCACGCGGCAGGGCCCTCCCCTGTCGCAGGCACTGCCCAGCAGGCAGCGGTTGGGAAGAATCGGCCCCTCGACGGCCTCGACCACCTCACGAAGAGTGATGGCGGACGCCGGACGCGCCAGGACGAAGCCACCGCCAGTACCGCGAGAAGACGTGACTAGGCCGAGTTTGGCAAAGCTCTGGAAGATTTTGGCAAGGAAGGTCTGCGGCACCTCTGCGGCGGCGGCGATCTCGCTGATCAGAGAAACCCGCCCCGGCGGCTGTTGCGCCAGGTAGATGATGCCACGTATTGCGTATTCGCCCTTACGGGTCAGTTCCATCATAAAAACACCTTTAGGACCAATTTGATCCCTTTTATAACCGACCCCCCTGATCCTGTCAAGACAAAATGTGGTGGGAAGTTTTATGCAGGGAGTGGCTGGGCCACTGGGTAAGGCTGCTGGGATTACGGACAGGCGCAATGGTATAACGAAGCGCATCCACGCATCCACCCAACGGTGCACACCGCATCCGACACGACAAGCACATCCGACGAGGCGGGCGCAGCGTGTGGGGAAACGGTACAGAGGGGAGAACAAAAAGAGGGGGCGCCGGAGACGTCCCCCCTTGGTGTCGTTTATGGTGTGGATCAGCCGAGGAGGCTGTTGAAGTTCCTGGCTCTGTTGGCGAGGATAGTGGGATCAAGCACCTCGCCACAGCAGGTGCATTTCCAGGCATCGAACGATCTCACGAAGTCGTAATATTTTTCCGCAAACATCCTACCTTTGCATTTAGGGCATTTCATAAGCCGTACCTCCCAACAAAAAGTTGATTAAAGAACTTCATGTGGGATCGTATAATTCACACGACATGCCAACATCAGATTTATAAACAAGTTGTAATCTAAACGGTACTCCTTTTCGAAGGAACCATCGCAAAAAGGCCCCCTTAGGGAGCATTAAAAATACTTTCGAATTGCCGCCAGCTTCCCCTCCCCGACACCTTGGACGCGCAGCAGCCCATCCACCGAACCGAAAGCGCCATTTTCGTGACGGTCGGCCATGATGCGTCGGGAAAGTGCCGGTCCGATGCCCGGTAGCAGGTCCCATTCCGCCTCGTCAAGCAGGTCGGGGTGCAGCGGAATGCCGAGCAGCATCCTCTCCTTGGCACCCATTTTCGTTATGGTTATCAGCGGGTTACCTGCACCATCAGTGGTACGGGTCACCACGTCGCCGCTGACCAGCTGGCGAGTGAGGGGGCCTCTGACGCTTTCCCCGACGACTCCGCCGGTAACCGTCATATTTATGGCGGTTCCGACCGAGGTGCCAACCGGCAGGCGGTAAACGCCGGGATGTCGCACCGTTCCGGCGACCCGGACGATGATCCCCTGCCCCGTATAACGGGAAAAGGCCGCGCCCTCACCCCTGGGGGTGGGAACGCGGCCTTTAAGATACAGCGCGAGGGAGAGGAGCAGGGCGAGACACCACAGGGTGAGTCGCTGGCTCCTGGGCATCATTTCTTGGGCGCCGCCGTCTCCTCGTCTTTATGCAGCTTGAACTCGATGGCGTCGACGAGGGCCTGGTAGGAGGCCTCGATGACGTTGCTGGAGACGCCCACGGTGCCCCAGCGCCCTTCCTTGTCGCCGCTCTCGATGAGCACGCGGATGGAGGAAGCGGTCCCCTGCCCTGCCGGAAGCACGCGCACCTTGTAGTCGTGCAGCTTCACGTCCTTCAACTTCGGGTAGAACTTCTCCAGCGCCTTCCTGAGCGCATTGTCCAGGGCGTTGACCGGGCCATGTCCCTCGGACGCGGTGTGCTCGACCTTGCCCCCCACCTTGACCTTGATGGTCGCCTCGGAGATAGGCTGATCGTCCTCGGTGCGCTTCTCGTCGATGACCCGGAAGCCGATCACCGAGAAGAACTTGCGGTGCGTGCCGAGAGCGCGCTTCATGAGCAGCTCGAAGGACGCCTCGGCCCCCTCGAACTGGTAGCCGCGGTTCTCCATGGACTTGATATCCTCGAGGATCTCGAGGGTGACCGGGTCCTTGCTGTCCAGGTTGATGTTGAACTCGGTTGCCTTGGCGAGGATATTGGCGCGCCCGGAGAGGTCGGAGACCAGGACGCGGGTGGTATTGCCTACCAGTTCCGGCCGCATGTGCTCGTAGGTTTCCGGGTGGCGCTGGATCGCCGAGACGTGCACGCCCCCCTTGTGGGCGAAGGCGGAGTTGCCGACGTAGGGCTGGTGCTTGTTGGGCGCCAGGTTGGCGAGCTCGTAGACATAGCGGGACAGGTCCCTGAGCGTCTTCATCTGTGCGTCCGAGATGCAGTCGCGCTGCATCTTCGCCTTGAGGGCCGGAATGATGGAGCAGAGGTTCGCGTTGCCGCAACGCTCGCCGAAGCCGTTGATGGTCCCCTGGACGTGCACGATCCCCTGCTGCACGGAGATGATGGAGTTGGCCACGGCGCACTCGCCGTCGTTGTGGGCGTGGATGCCGAGCGGGGTGGTGATGTGCTTCTTCACCTCGTCCACGATGGCCGCGATCTCGTAAGGCATCGAGCCGCCGTTGGTGTCACAGAGGATGATGCAGTCCGCGCCCGCCTGCTGGGCCGCCTGCAGCGTCTTGATGGCGTACTCAGGGTTGGACTTGTAGCCGTCGAAGAAGTGCTCGGCGTCGTAGAAGACCTCAGGCATGTTCTTCTTGAGGAACTCCAGCGAGTCAAAGATCAGCTCCAGGTTCTCCTCGAGCGGGATCCTGAGCGCCTCGTGCACGTGGAAGTCCCAGGTCTTGCCGAAGATGGTGGCGGCGTCGGCCTTGGACTCCACCAGGGTGCGCAGGTTCTGGTCCTTGTCCGGGGTGACCTTGGCGCGGCGGGTCGAGCCGAAGGCCGCGATCTTCGCCTGGGAGAGCTTTTCCTTCTTGATGTCCTTGAAGAAGGCGACGTCCTTGGGGTTGGAGCCGGGCCATCCCCCCTCGATGTAGTGAATGCCGCACTCGTCCAGCTTGTGCGCGATGCGGATCTTGTCCTCTACCAGGAAAGAGATGTCCTCCGCCTGCGTTCCGTCCCTAAGCGTCGTATCGTAAAGTTTCACCAGGCTCATATCCCCCCCCAACTTCATCAAAAGACGTCCAACGTTCATCGTCGAACGTTCAAAGTCAGTTTGGGGACTGGCTCCGCAGCTGCCGGTCCCCTTTCGCCGTCCGCAGGTCCGCGCCCGCCGTTACGGAAACGCCCAAGCCGAAGCCGGGGCGTTTCGTAACGTCGAACGTTGCACGCTGAACGGTATTATTTGCCGGCCAGGCCGAAGGCGTCGTGCAGCACGCGGACGGCGAGTTCGGTGTACTTGGCATCGACCACGACGGAGATCTTGATCTCGGAGGTGGAGATCATCTGAATGTTGATCCCCTCCTTGGCGAGCGCCTGGAACATGGTGGTGGCCACGCCGGCATGGCTCCTCATGCCCAAGCCGACGATGGAGACTTTGGTCACGTTCTCGTCGGAGAGCACTTCCTTGGCGTGGATGGCCTCGGCGGTTTCCTTAGTGATGGAGAGCGCCTTCTTGAAATCGGCCTGGGGCACGGTGAAGGTGAAGTCGGTGGAACCGGCCTCGCTCACGTTCTGGACGATCATGTCGACGGAGATGTTGGCGTCGGAAAGCGGAGAAAGGATCTGGGCAGCGATCCCCGGCTTGTCCGGTACCTGCATGACGGCGATTTTCACTTCATCCTTGGCGTAGGCGATACCCGAGACGAGCACTGCTTCCATTTCTTTATCCTCCTTGGTAACCATGGTTCCGAGATTTTCATTGAAGCTCGAGCGGACGTGAACGTCGACGTTGTACTTGCTGGCGAACTCGACGGAGCGGATCTGCAGTACTTTCGCTCCGAGGCTGGCCAACTCCAGCATCTCCTCGTAGGAGATACGCTCGATCTTTTTGGCGTCTTTGCAGATGTTGGGATCGGTGGTGTAGACGCCGTCCACGTCGGTGAAGATCTCGCAGACGTCGGCTTTGAGGGCCGCAGCGAGGGCTACCGCCGAGGTGTCGGAGCCGCCGCGTCCCAAGGTGGTGACGCTGCCGAACTCGTCGACGCCCTGGAAGCCGGCGACGATCAGGATGGTCCCCTCTTTCAGGTCGGCGCGCATCTTCTTGTCGTCGATGCTCTCAATCCTGGCCTTGCTGTAGGAGGTATCGGTGAGGATGGGCACCTGGAAGCCGAGGTAGGACTTCGCCTTGTACCCCATGGCTTTCAGGCACATGGCCAGCAGTGCGATGGAGACCTGCTCCCCAGCCGCAACAAGCACGTCATATTCACGGTTGTCCGGGAACTCGCACACCTCGTTGGCAAGCGCGACCAGCTTGTTGGTTTCGCCTGCCATGGCGGAGACAACCACCACCATGTCGTTGCCGGCGTCATAGGTTTTTGCCACCCTCTTGGCGACGTTGCGAATTCGTTCGACGGACCCCATCGAGGTGCCGCCGTACTTTTGGACCACCAAAGCCATGTCAGTCCTCCTTGTACTCTTACTGATTGATCCACCTGAACCTTGATCCGGGCGGTAGGAACCACTTTATTAGCACATTAGCGTGCTTGCTCAAAACATTTTTTTAAGCAAACAAGGCCAAGATAGCCTATTTCTTCATTTTTCCGGGCCGTCCTGTTTACAGTATAAAAAAACGCCCCTCCTACACAGGAAGCGGCGTTTTTTCATCCAGTCGAACCTCGGTCTGTTCCAGAGGCTGCCCCGGTTTAACAAGGCCAAACTTAGGTTCAGCGATCACAAAAGAGCCCCAACCATGGCATCCGATCGGGGCCCCGTTGCAGTGAAGGTCACGCTGCGCTCATCCACCCCCGTGTGGCCCAGCGTGACGGTCAAAAAGTCCTCCGGAAGGTCCCCCTCGAGCCGCTCGGCCCATTCCACCACGCAGGCGCCGTCCCCGGAGAAGTATTCCTCGAAACCCAGGGCCTCCACATCGTGCGCCCCCTCCAGCCGGTACAGGTCGAAGTGGTACAGCGGAATACGCCCGTCGTAGATATTGAGGATGGTGTAGGTGGGGCTGGTCACCGGAGTCTCCGGGTCCACCTCCAGCCCGAGCGCGATCCCCTTGGCGAACTGGGTCTTGCCAGCACCCAACTCCCCGACGAGGGCGACGAAATCCCCCGGCTGCAGCAACCGCCCCAGCCTCGCCCCCAGCGCTACCGTCTCTTCCTGGCTCTTGGTCAGCACACAGGACATCCGGCCGCCTAGGCGATCATGGTGCGCACCATGTCGATGCGCCCGATGATGCCGACCACGCGGCGCCCCTCGACCACGGGCACGGCCTGGACCTTCTTCTCCGTCATGATCTCGGCAACGTCGGAGACCGGCGCATCCGGCCCCACGCTGGCCACCTCGGTAGAGTAGATATCGCCCACGGTCTGCCCGGTCATCTTCTGCAGCTCCTTCTCGAAGCGCTTGTCGCTCTCAAGGTAGATGACCCAGTCGAAGATGGAAATGACGGTCGGGATGTGCAGCGGCTTGTCCTGCTCGATCAGGTCGCTTTCCGAGACGATGCCGACCAGGAGCCCCTCGTCGTCCACCACGGGGACACTGGAGATGCGGCGCTCGGCGAAGAGCTTGGCGAGATCCCTGACGGTGGTGTCGCGGCGCACGGTGATGACGTCTGTGGTCATGATCTCTTTTGCTTTCATCATGGTCATTCTCCCTGTTGATGGTTCGTTGCGGTGGTTCGGGATGCGGCCAGGCTTGCCAGTGCCACGGGGAGCATCTCCTGCACGTCGGTGGCGCTCATCCCCTGGGTGCCGAGCCCCTCGACCAGGAAGTCGGCGGCGTGGCCGTGGACGAATGCGCCCAATTGGCAGGCGGCGAAAGGTTCATACCCCTGCCCCAGGAATGCGGCGACTACCCCTGTCAGGACATCGCCCATGCCGCCCGTGGCCATGCCCGGATTGCCACTGCCGTTGATGGCGATGCGCCCGTCCGGCGCGGCGATGATGCTGCGGGCGCCTTTGAGGATCAGGTAGACGCGGTACTTGGTGGCGAAGGCGCGGGCGCAGCCGATGCGGTCCGCCTCCACCTCCGGCACCGAGCATCCCACTAGGCGTGCCATCTCCCCCGGATGCGGGGTGAGCACAGTGATGCGGTCCGTCCTCGCCAGCAGCAGCTCGGTCTTCAGTGCCACGGCGTTCAAGCCGTCGGCGTCCAGCACCAGCGGCGTATCGAGCGCGGCAAGGAGCGAATGCACAAGGTATAGGGTAGAGGGGGCGGTGCCGATGCCCGGACCCAGCGCGACCACGTCGCGGACCGCCGCAGCGGCAAGAATCTCGGCGAGGGACCCAGCCCTCAGGTGCCCGGCCCGCTCCGGTCCAACCGGGATGGTCATGGCCTCGGTGGTCTTTTGTTCCAGTACCGGGTTCAGCGCGGCCGGCACGGCCAGGGTCACCAGCCCCGCCCCGGTGCGCTGCGCACTGTTGGCCGCCATGGCAGCGGCGCCCGTTTTGCCCGTGCTGCCGGCGACGATGAGGCAATGCCCGCCGCTTCCCTTGTGGGCGGTGGCGCTGCGGGGACGGAACAGGGCGGCCGCGCAGGCGGCATCGACGTACTCTGCTCCCTCGGACTCGGCGACCACGACGTCGGGCATGCCGATGTCAGCCACCACCAGCCGGCCACACAACTCCGCACCGGGATAAAGGACGTTGCCCAACTTGGCCAGCGCGAAGGTGACGGTGATGTCGGCGCGTACCGCGCGCCCCAGCACCTTACCGGAAGCGGCATCGACGCCGGAGGGGATGTCGACGGAAATCACGGGGACCCCGGCCGCGTTGATAAAATCTATGGCCTCGCCGTAGACCCCGGTGACCTCGCTGTTCATGCCGGTGCCAAGCAGGGCGTCCACGATGACCGTGGCATTTTTCAGCAACTCCTGTTCGCCGGCGATCCCCCACGGCACGCTCTTCACCGTCGAGGCGGGCAGGCGCGCCAAGTTGGCGGCAGCGTCCCCGGTCACCGCCTCGGGCGCCGCCAAAAGCAGCACCGGCGCCTCCCAGCCACACTCCGCCAGGAGCCGGGCGATCACGAAACCGTCGCCGCCGTTGTTTCCCTTGCCCGCCACGATGACGGCACGCCTCGCCTCACCCTCACCGAAGGCCTCTTCGATGACGTCAGCGCAGCCGCGCCCGGCATGCTCCATGAGTTCCAGTCCCGGCACGCCGAACTCGCCGATGGCCCGACGATCCATAAGCTGCATGACTTGTCCGCTGACAACCTTCATCTAGCGCTCCAATACCACCATGGCCACGGCGCACCCAGCATCGTGCGAAAGCGACAGGAAACAGGAGCAGAGTCTCGCCTCCCGGAACAGCTGCTCGGCCCGTCCTCCCAATCTCAGTGACGGCTTGCCCAGGGAATCGTTGACGACTTCCATGTCTTGCCAGGAAAGCCCGTCGCGCAGCCCAGTGCCAAGGGCCTTCAGGAACGCTTCTTTGGCACCGAAACGCAGGGCGTAGTGCTGGGCGGCAAGTTTCTTCGCCGAACAGTAAGCTATCTCGTTCTGCGTGAAGATACGCTGAAACAGCGCGTCGTTGCCCTGCTTCAGGAACTTCTCGAAGCGTGCAATCTCCACTATGTCAACACCGGTACCGTAAATCAACAGAACTCCCTTTTGTTGCCTTGTCGCCGCCCCGAGGAACAGCCATACAGGCTACCTGACTGATACTATACCACTCACTGCGAGCCGCCGCCCGCCCCTGCTGCCGGCAGTGACTCACGCCACTCACGCATCACCCCGTTTAGATCCAGCGCATAATCAGCCAGCGCCTTCGACACGGCCGTGTTCATGTCGGCATGCTGCCCCAGGTACTTCAGGATCTCTTGCACAGAGTACCACCCGTAGCGCTGCACCATGAAACTGGTCATGGCAAAGCTCTGCTGATACGCCATCCACGCCTTGGAGCCTCCCATGCCGCTGAAGCCACCGGACAGGTCCGCCAGCGGCAACAGGTGCTTTTCCTGGGATGCGTCCAACTGCGGGAGCTTGGGGGCGAACAGCTTGCGCCCCTCGATCTCGGCTAGCCCTTCATTGAACCAGGTGGGGACATTGCCGTGGGTGAGCTCCGCCACCAGGACGTGGGTGAACTCGTGGGAGATGATGCCCCGCAACTGCGGCGTCAGCTCGGTAAGCCCACCCACCGGGAGCCGGATCTTGCCGTCGTAGAGCCCGCCAGACCAGTCCGGGCCGGCGGTCACGCTGCGGTAATCCTTCTTGGTGTAAAGAAGCACCGGGATGCGCGTTGAGGGAAACACGCCGAGGTCGGAGCCGACCATATTGTAGGCGCTCTCCAGGGCATCCAACACCTGCGTGGAGAGACCGGGGGGAAGCTCGGCGTCGAAGCTGAGGTCGAACATCGAGCTGTATCCCTTGTCCATCCGGGATTCCACCGGCAGCTCGCGCTCTGCCTTCTCGATCAGGCCGACGAGGACCTTGCTGGCGGGATCCAGCTCCTTGGCGCGGCGCCAGAAGTCAAGAGCGCCGGGAAGGTCGCCGGTGTCGTAGCTGATCTTGCCGAGGTAGACCAGTGGCTCGCTCCCCTCACCCGACTGGAGCAGTTCATCCCGTGCGGTGTAGTAATCCTTGTTGAGGTACAAGGCGATGCCGCGCATCAGGGCCAGCTCTTTGCTCTCGGGTATCAGTTCGTGGGCCTGCCGAAAGTTTTCCGCCGCCTGCGCGTAACGACCGCCCTGCAGGTCGCGCTTGGCAAGTTCGATGTAGGTGAAGGCGAGTTGGTGCTTGAGCTCCTGATCGTAGGGTAAGCGCGACGTGGCTGCCTTGAGCTCATCGAGCGCCTGGGCGAAGTCCCCCTTGGTGATCAGTTGCTGGGCCTTGGAGCCATAGGTGAGAGGGTCGGCGGCAAGTGCGGTGCCTGCGCAGAAAACCAGGGCGAGCAGCAGCGCTCGATCAAGCATGCGGCTGGTCCGGGACGGCCGGATGATCAGAGCGTTGCACCGGCGCAACGGGGCGACGTCCCTGGCACGCCTCGCGAACCGAACGGGCGATACCGGCGGCGTCGAGGCCGTAGGCGGCCTTGAGGTCGGCCTGTTCCCCCTGCTCCACGAAAGCGTCCGGATAGCCCAGGCGGATCACCCGCACCCCGGTCACCTCGTGCTCTTCGAGCAGTTCCAGGATGGCGGTACCGAAGCCCCCCTGGACCACGTTATCTTCCACCGTAACGAGGAGACCGGTCCGGGCCAGGTCCAGGATCAGGTCTGCATCGAGCGGCTTGACGAAGCGCGCGTTCATGACGCCGACCTCGATTCCCTCGGCGGCGAGGGCAGCTGCGGCCTCGCGGGCAGGCTCGACCATGGTGCCCAGCGCGAGGATGGCGCCGTGTTTTCCCTCCTTCAAGCGCTCCCCTTTGCCGATAGGAAGCGGCGTGAGGATCTGGTCCATCGGAACACCCAGGCCGTTGCCACGCGGGTAGCGCAGTGCTGCCGGTCCGTCCAGGGAGAAAGCGGTGAGCAACATGTGCTGCAGCTCGTTCTCGTCCTTGGGGGCCATGATGGTGAGCCCGGGGATGGCGCGCAGGTAAGAGAGGTCGAAAACGCCGTGGTGGGTGGGGCCGTCGCTGCCGACCACACCGGCGCGGTCGATGGCAAACACCACCGGGAGATCCTGCAGGCAGACGTCATGGCAGAGCTGGTCGAAGCCGCGCTGGAGAAACGAGGAGTACAGGGCGACCACCGGTTTGAACCCTTGAGCGGCAAGACCGGCGGCGAAGGTGACCGCGTGCTGTTCCGCGATGCCGACGTCGAAGAAGCGCTCGGGGAATTCCTTGGCAAACGGGGTGAGGCCGGTGCCGTCGGGCATGGCGGCGGTGATGGCGACGATGCGCTCGTCCTCCTGGGCCAGGCGCTTGATGGTCTGGCCGAAGACGCCGGTGTAGGACGCCGCGCCCCCCTTACCCTTGTTCACCTTACCCGTTTTGACGTCAAAGGGGCCGACTCCGTGGAACAGCGACGGGTTGGCCTCGGCAGGGGGATATCCCTTCCCCTTCCTGGTCAGTACGTGAATCAGCACCGCGTCGTCGAAACGCTTCACGGCCTCCATCGTCTCCAGAAGTTTCGGGATATCGTGGCCGTCGATGGGGCCGATGTACTCAAAACCGAAGGCCTCGAACAGCATGCCGGGGGTAAACAGGGTCTTCAGCGACTCCTCCGCCCGCTTGGCTATCTTCAGCACCGACCTGCCGAACATGGGGAGCCCCTCCAGGAAGGCCTCCAGGTCCTTCTTGGCGCGGTGCACGTACTCGCTGGTAATAGTGCGGGAGAGGAGATTGGAGAGGGCGCCGACGTTCTCGGAGATGGACATCTCGTTGTCGTTCAGGATCACCACCAGGTCCTTGTTCAGCTCACCGGCGTGGTTCAACCCCTCGAAGGCCAGGCCGCCGGTCATGGCGCCGTCGCCGATCACCGTTAGCACCTTGTTGTGTCCCTGCTTCAGGTCGCGCGCCACGGCGAAGCCGACGCCGGCGGAGATGGAGGTGGAGGAGTGCCCGACGTCGAAGCAGTCGTGCGGCGACTCGGCGCGCTTGGGGAAGCCGCTGATGCCGCCCCGGGTGCGCAGCGTGCCGAAACGCTCCTTCCTGCCGGTCAACAGCTTGTGGGCGTAGGCCTGGTGCCCCACGTCCCAGACGATCTTGTCCTTGGGGGAATCAAAGACCCGGTGCAGCGCGATGGTTAGTTCCACCACGCCGAGGCTCGGCGCCACGTGGCCGCCGTTGGCGGCGCAGGTCTCGATGATGCGCACGCGCAGTTCTTCGGCGAGCGTCTCCAGCTCGCGCAACGAGAGTGCCTTCAGTTGGCTCGGGTCGGTGATGCCGTCAAGGATGCTGGGCATTTACGATTTCCTTTTCACGATGTACGACGCGATGGCGCGCAGCGGCTCCGCCCGCTCGTCGAATGTGGCGAGTGCGTCCAGCGCTATCTCTACCAGTTCGTGGGCGCGGGCCTTGGACGCTTCCAGTCCCATCAGCGCCGGATAGGTCGCCTTGCCGCGGGCCTGATCACTGCCGGCGTCCTTGCCCAGTTCCTCCGTGGTCCCCTCGACATCGAGGATGTCGTCGGCGATCTGGAAGGCGAGACCGATGGCGTCGGCGTAGCGGGTGAGCGACTTGAACTGTTCCTCGGTCGCCGCTCCCAGGATGGCGCCGCAGCGGACCGAGGCGCGGATCAGCGCGCCGGTCTTGTGGGTGTGGATGTAGGAGAGCGTGGCGAGGTCGACGTCGTGGCGCCCTTCGCTTTCCATGTCGACTACCTGGCCGCCCACCATGCCGCGCGAGCCGGAGGCGACGGCGATCTCCTGGATCACCCTGAGCCGTGCCGCGGGATCCCCGCCGGTGCCGTTGGAGAGCAGGATAAAGGCCTCGGTCAAAAGGGCGTCGCCGGCCAGGATGGCAGTGGCCTCCCCATAGACTTTATGGTTGGTGGGGTTGCCCCTGCGGAAGTCATCGTTGTCCATGGCTGGAAGGTCGTCATGGATCAGCGAGTAGGTGTGGATCATCTCCATGGCGCAGGCCGCCGGCATCACGGCATCCGCGGAGCCGCCCACCGCCTCGCTGGCCGCCAGCATCAGCACCGGCCGGACCCTTTTGCCACCGGCGAAAACGGAGTAGCGCATGGCGCTATGGAGGGATGCCGGCAGCTCATTGGCATCGGGAAGGTAGCGCTCCAGCGCCTGGTCGACCAGCTGGCATTTCTGCTTCAGGTATTCCTTAAGATCCATGTGATGGTCTCGCTTTCGGTGTAGTGGTATGGAAGATCTGCCCCGGACGCGGGTGCTACTCCTCCTCGTCGAAGGGCCTTGTGGTGAGGCTGCCGTCGCGCTGCTTGACGAGCAGTTCGACCCGTCGCTCGGCCTCGTTGAGCTTCTTGGAGCAGAAGGCGGAATACTTCACCCCCTCCTCGAAGGCCTTCAGGGAATCCTCAAGCGAGAGCTCTCCCCCTTCCAGCTTCTTCACGACGTCCTCGAGCTTTTTCAGTGCGGTCTCGAACTTCTCAACGGCCATGCCAACCTCGTGTCCGGGTGCTGCCGCGACGGATTAGAAGCGCCGCCGCGTTTAATTATTAAAAAGTGATCGCCTATTATACCGATCGCTCTGGTGCCGTCAAGGATTCACTCTGCCCGGCGGCTCCCTCCACGGTGCAAAGGGCATAACCGGCGGCAAGCGAGAGTTCCAGCCGGTCGCCGGGGGCGATCTGGCGGAACGAGGTGACCACGGAACGGCCGGGGAGCTTGCGGGCGATGCTGTAGCCGCGGGACAGGGTGGCGAGCGGAGAAACCGCGTTGAGGGTGCCGGTGGCGAGGCCGACACTCTCTGCGGCGCAGGCCAGGCGCCGGGTCATGGCGTGGTCCAGGCGCAGCGACAGCGTCGAGAGCCGTTCCGCGTTGCGCTGCAGGGTGAGTGCGGGGCTCTGCCGGGCCAGGCGCGCCGACAGGGTAACGATACGCTCCGAAGCGTCGTCGAGGATGAGCCCCGCCTCCCGCACCAGGCGGGCGTCGAGCGAGTCGACCCGCTGCGCCAGGTGGCCGAGGATGCGGCTCGGGTCGGTGATGGCCCGGCTCAGCGCCGTCACCAGGGCGCGCGAGCGCTCCAGCCGGCGCAACTGCGCGACCTGGAGCCGGTGGCTCAAGGCCTCAACCGTCGCGGTCAGTTCCTGCTTACTTTGCACCACCAGTTCAGCCGCGGCCGACGGCGTGGCGGCACGCAGGTCGGCGACGAAATCGGCGATGGTAAAGTCGATCTCGTGCCCCACCGCCGAGATAACCGGAACGGTGGATTTATGAATGGCGCGTGCCACCACCTCTTCGTTGAAGGCCCACAGGTCCTCCAGCGATCCGCCACCGCGTCCGACGATCATGACGTCTACGTTGCCGGCGCGGTTCAGGTCGGCGATGGCGGCTGCGATCTCCTGGGCCGCCCCCTCCCCTTGCACCCGGACCGGCGCGATTAATAGTTCCACGTTGGCGAAGCGGCGCGAGAGCACGGTGAGGATGTCGCGGATGGCGGCGCCGGTGGGCGAGGTAACCACGCCAATTTTGCGGGGGAGTTTCGGGATCTCGCGCTTGTGCAGCTCCGAGAAGAGCCCCTCCTTGGCGAGGCGCTCCTTCAACTGGATGAAGGCAAGTTGAAGCCCGCCGATCCCCTGCGGTTCCATGGCGTCGACGGAGAGCTGGTATTCGCCGCGCGGCTCGAACAGGGTCATGCGGGCGCGCAGCAGCACGCGCATACCGTCGCGGGGGGTGAACTTGAGGGTACGGAAGGCGCCGCGGAACATGACGCAGCGGATCTGGGCGCCGGGGTCCTTGAGGGTGAAGTAGCAGTGTCCCGACTGCGGGCAGGCGAGGTTGGAGATTTCCCCCTCAACCCAGACCTGATCGAAGTTCTCCTCCAAGAGGCCGCGCACCAGCGCCGTCAATGCGCTCACCGTCAGGACACGGCGTTCTTTGAAAAGTTGCACGTTACCTCCTTCTTGGATCACCACGCCGAAGAACTCCTCCCCTTGGAGGGGGGAGGTTGGGAGGGGTCTCCCGGAGGGCGAGGGTAAAAACTCAGCTGCGACAGGGTGAAACGGCCAGCGGTGCCCCAGCAATTTTCTATCACGCCACGCTCGCCACTGTCAAACGGCTTGACCGTCCGGATGGGAACTGGCTCCAAAGGTGCCTGTCCCCTTGCCTTGTCCCTTTCCCCTCAAACCGTCTTGACCGTCCGACCGTGTCGATGTTAGTATGCGCGCCATGAAAAATTACCCTTATGTAATAACTGTTTCCTCGGAAAAGGGGGGCGTCGGCAAGACGACCCTGGCCACTAACCTCGCCATCTTCCTCAAGGCCCTGGACGAAAATCTGCCGGTGTCGATCTTCTCCTTCGACAACCACTTCACCATCGACAAGATGTTCTCGATCAAGGGGCAGAAACTGAACGGGACCGTGGCCGACCTCCTGCTGGAGACCCGCGGGCGTGACCTGTTGCACACCGGGCAGTACGGGGTCAACTACATCCCCTCCTCCACCACCCTTCCGGAACTACGTGGCTCGCTCAAGGGACCGATGGTGTTGGCCCGGCTTTTGGCAATGTCCGAGATCCCGGGGATACTGATCGTCGACACCCGCCCGGACCTCGACGTCATGACCCAAAACGCGCTCTACGCCGCGGACCGGGTGCTGGTCCCCATCAAGGACATGGCCAGCATGGATAACTGCCGCAACATCTTCGAGCTGTTCGACAAGCGGGGGCTGGACCGAAAGAGCCTGTCGCTGATCCCCTGCCTCATCGACGAGAGGATCAAGTTCGAAGGGATGTTCAAGGACCAGAAGACGCTGCTGAAGGCCTTCGCCATCAACCGCGGCTTCCGCTGCTCCGATACATTCATCTCCAAGAGCCCCAAAGTGGAGAGCCTCAACACCAACCCCGAAGGGAAGATCTACCCGGTCCTCACCCACGGGCGCGGCACCGACGTCTACGGCCAGTTCGCGGCGCTGGGGCAGACCTGCCTCAACGAGTTCTACGAGACCGAAGAACCGCGCGCCATGCTCTATGACAAGTGGCAGCACGAGGAGAACAAGAGGAAGAAAGAGGAATACTTCGGCAGGCTGTCCGGGCTGAAGAGCCAGTGCCTGGTGTGCGGCAAGGAGTTGAGCCAGGAATCGCAGGTTTCCTACTACTGCGAGAGCTCCGACGGTGCCGCCAGCGGCTACATGGAGGCCGACTGCTTCACCGGCTTCCTGGTCTCGACCATCTTCAAGATCGAGCGCCAGCTGCCGCCGGACGACCCTACCAGGCAGATGATCCACCAGACCGCGCTGGAGTCGGTGTTCGTGCTGAACCCCGGTGTCGGGAACGAGGCGGGGAGCATTGACTTCCACCGTTTCGACCTGAGCGGAAGCGAGTTGTTGAAGAAGAAGTACCCGCTGGCCCGCGCCCCACAGCGCGACGGCTTCTCCGGAATCATGTCCGAAACCCTGTCCGGCTACGAAGGCGGATTGCGCGACGCCTTCCTGATGGTTCACCCCGTGAACGGCGACAACCCCGCCTCCATCCTGGTGGACGACAAGTACCGGGAAGTAGCAAAGCTCAAGAAGAAGATCGCTGCGCAGCTATAAAAAAGGGGGCTGGCTCCGTCAGGTGCCAGTCCCCCTTTCTCTTCAACCATAAATAAAAGGGGACAGGCTCCGCAGGTGCCGGTCCCCTTTTCGCTTGTACGTAGCAACGTTCTAGTTGATCAACTCCGACACGTGCACAAAGGTGATGCCGCTTTTGGCCAGTTCGGGCATATAGAGCTTCAGGGCTCGCATGGTTGCAGGGTGGGGATGACAGATTGCTATCGCCGCGCCCCTTTTTCTTGCTATGGCAGCGGCCTGCGTCAACTGCTTGCCGATAGCGCTTTCGTCCTGCACGTTGTCCAGAAACACCTGGCGCGCCGCACACTTCATCCCCAGCGCCTTCGCCTCCCGGTACCCGACCGAGGCCGGCGAGGTCTTGCTGTCCACGAAGAAAAGTCCCTTCTCCTTCAATATCTGCAGCACCACCTTCATCTTGGCCGCGTCCTGGGTGAAGCGCGACCCCATGTGGTTGTTGGCGCCGACCGCATGGGGCACCGTCGCGAAATAGCTCCGGATTCGGCTCGCTATCTCGGCGTCGTCCATGGCGACCAGCACCCCGATCGACTCCATCTTCTGCTTGGGATACCCCTCCGGCTCCATAGGCATGTGCACCATGACCTGGGCGCCAGCCGTGTGCGCCCCTTCGGCCACCTGTTTCGCGTGGGCGAGACTCGGGATGACCGAGTAGGTGAGCGGCTGCCCGATCGACTGCAGCGTCTTCAACTCCTGCATGCTGGTACCCATGTCGTCGATGATGATGGCGAGGCGACCGGGGCCGGTGGCCTTGGGGAGTGCGGCCGGATGCGGTTTTGCGGCCGGCGCCTGGGCGGTGGAAACCTGCTGCTGCACCGGGGCCTGCCGTACTGGCATCGGCTGATGCTTGTCCGGGCCGGGTGCGGTCTTGGGCGGAGGTTGGGGCGGCGGAGTAGGTTTTTTAAAGTGCTCCAGGAGAAAGAACGCTGCCGCGATCAGTACCGCGACGATCAGAAGTGCCATGAGCGGCTTGCGTCCACCACCGCCGGGAGCAGGCTTACGCCTGTTTACCGCCTTGCCTTTTCTTGCCAAAACTACCTCCACCGGGACGTGTAACAACAGGGCATTGCCCGCGCCGTCCTTCAGACATAACTGCCGGCACGTGCACGCCGGCATGTTTTAATGTGAGATAGCATGATGCGCTGCGACATTGCAAATATTTTGCAAAAGGGAAGAGGCACCGACCAACATTAAAGAGATTGATTAAGGCAAACAGAGGATGTATAAAAAAACGTCAACTGTCTCAGGAGGATGAAAATGCTGGTCCAGTGGAGAGACGATCTCAGCATCGGGATGCTGGAGATCGACGTTCAACACAAGCTGCTTTTCGACAAGTTCAACGCCTTCGTCAACGCCTACCAGTCCAACCAGGACCAGGACGAGATCATGCGCATGTTCTGGTTCCTGGAAGCATACGCCGTCACGCACTTCAAGGAAGAGGAGAAGCTGATGCAGCAGGTCCGCTACCCTGACTACGTGGCGCACCGCGAAAAGCACCTTGCCTTCATCGACCAGATCAACCAACTCAAAGAGCGCCTGAAGGTCGAGGGGCTTAGCCAAAACGTGGTCAACTCCATGACCAACTTCATCACCAGTTGGCTCATCGACCACATCTCCACCATGGACCGTGCCATCGGCCGCTTCGTCAACAATTCGTCGGCCTCCCCCTGACCTGTCCCCATCCTCTTTGGGCGTGAGCGCGGGGCACCGGCGTTCATGTCCCCAACCCGCACTACCTCTCACTTTTTGATCTGGATCATACTCTAAAGCGCCAATAGTGTTACCATGGGCTCAAAGGGGACAAAAAGGCCCCGCAACGTCTGACCGGCCGTTCTTTCGACAAGAGCCGCCAAGGGAGCGACACCATGGAAAAATCAACTCCGGAACCAGCTGAAAAAACCAACATGGAAACCGTAGGCTCGGTGGTTGCGAGAGATTTTCGCACCGCTCAAGTCTTTGAGAAATACGGCATCGACTTCTGCTGCGGCGGTAACTTGCCGCTGGCCCAGGCCTGCCGCGAAAGAGGGATTGACCTCGCGGTACTCGTGTGCGACCTGGAAGAAACATCGGCCCATCCACTAGAGCGCAGCCAGAATTACGACGCATGGGAACTTCCGTTCCTGGCCGACTACATCGTCAACGCGCACCACGGCTACCTCAAGGAGAGCGTCCCGACCATCACCGCCTACACCAACAAGATCGCACAGGTGCACGGCCCCAACCACCCCGAGGTGGTGCAGATCGCCCAGATCTTCGAGAAGATGGCGACCGACCTGATGCAGCACCTGAAAAGCGAGGAGGAACAACTCTTCCCAGCCATCAGGAAGCTGATCGAATTGAGGAAGGAAGGCGGGGCGCCAAACCCCGAGGAGATCAAGAAACTGAAGGCCGTCCTTGCGGAACTGGGGCATGAGCATGACGAAGTCGGCGCCGCGGTGCACGAGATTCGCCGTCTGTCCAAGAACTACGCCGTCCCCGCCGACGCCTGCAACACCTTCATGGTCACCTATCAGAAACTGGAAGAGTTCGAGGACGACCTGCACAAGCACGTTCACCTGGAGAACAACATCCTGTTCCCTAAAGCAGCCAAGCTCTAGCACAACTTAAACAAGGGGTCCACGAATGACTGTCATAGTCGCAATCTTCGCTTTTTCCTGGCTGGCCCTTGCGGCAGTTTCGCTCTGCCCACTGAGACAGCGCAAAGATGATTAAGGCGCCGCAACCAGCCTCACATTAACTTCTCCCCCTAAACCGCCTCCACCGCACAAGGCCCCGAGACCGGATGATAACAATCCTTTCGGGGCCTTATTTATTCCTCCATGTTGACATCCCCCCTCCTCAGGGTATCCTTCCTGCTGTCAATCATTAGATTTATCTAACCACAATGACCAACCACGGCAAAGGAGGGCGGTATGACCGGAAAAACAGCCCGGCTGATCTTCTGGGTGGGAACCCTCACCTCGGCAGCGATTTTCCTCTGGCAAACCTATGACTTCCACATGCAGACCCCCAAGTTCACCCACACCGACAAGCTCACCGCGGAAGTAGTGGCCGGCAAGAAGGTCTGGCACAAGTACAACTGCAATGACTGCCACACCATCCTCGGCTTCGGCGGCTACTACGCGCCGGACATGACCAAGGCCTTCTACCGGCTCGGAGAGAACAACATCGCCTCCATCGTTCAGCACCCCGACGTCATGTACAAAAACTCGTTCCGGAAGATGCCCCAACTGGGGGTGAACGAGACCGAGGCCAGGCAGCTGGTCAGCTTCCTGCGCTGGGTAGGCGACATCGAAAACCGGCACTGGCCCCCGCAGGACGAGAAGTTCGTACAAGCTTACAAGCTGCGCGAGACCCAGCCGCAGAAACTGGACAAGGTGCACCTAGTGCTTCAGGCGTGCGGCGGCTGCCACACCTTCGAAAACCAGGGACGCAACGTGGGCGGCGATCTCACCACCATTGCCAATCGGATTACCTACGATCGCCAGACCCTGATCAACTACATGATCAATCCTCAGTCGGTGCGCCCCGGCGTGACCATGCCGCCGCAGGACGTGAGCCCGCAGACGGCAGCCATAATCGCGGACTTCATCCTGAGCCTTAAGTCCACCAAGGAGGTGAGCAAATGATGCTGATCGAATACCAAAGCCAGCGGGTTTCGCTGTGGTACTTCCGTCTCGCCCTGGTGCTTTTCATACAGCAGGTGATCATGGGGTTGTGGCTCTCCATCAACTACGCCTTCACGCTGCCGCAGGACCTGGTCAACGTCTTCCCCTTCTCCACAGCCCGCGAGATCCACACTAACGTGCTGGTGGCCTGGATGCTTTTGGGATTCATGGGAGGCACCTACTACATCCTCCCCCCCGAGTGCGGCCGTGAACTCTACAGCCCGAAGATCGCCTATGCGCAGCTCATCATCTTCGTCGCCGCCGCCGTCACCGCGGTGATCGGCTTCCTGTTCGGTTGGACCCGCGGCAAGCCGCTCTTGGAGATCCCCTTCCCCCTGAACGGACTGATCGTGGTCGCGGCTCTCCTCTTCATTGCCAACGTCGCCATGACCATCATCCAGTCCAAGCAGAAGTCGGCCCTACAGTGGATGCTGCTTGGCGGCGTCACCTTCCTGGCCGTCATGTACCTCTTCGGCATGCCCTTTTACAAGAACCTGAACACGGACTACTACTATTGGTGGTGGGTGATCCATCTCTGGGTGGAGGGGGCCTGGGAGGTGGTAACAGCGTCCATCGTCGCCTACATCATCATGAGGGTGACCGGGGTGGACCGCAAGGTGGTGGAGAAATGGCTCTACGTTGAAACGGGGTTGTTCCTCTTCACCGGCATCGTCGGTACCGGCCATCACTACTACTGGATCGGCGCTCCCGATTACTGGATCTGGTGGGGCGGCATCTTCAGCGCCCTGGAACCGCTTCCCATCGTGCTCATGGTAGTGGACACCTGGATGCACGTGCGCGAGCGCAAAAACCCCATCGTGAACCCGCTCACCTGGTACTACATCATCGGTCTCGCCATCTACCACCTGGTCGGCGCAGGGCTCTGGGGCTTCATGCACACGCTGCCGCCGATCAACTACTACACTCACGGCAGCCAGGTCACCGTCTCGCACGGGCACCTCGCCTTCTTCGGCGCCTATGCCCTGTTGAACCTGACCATCTTCTACTTCGCCATGCCGCGCCTGAAGGGAATCAACAAGTACCAGGACCGCCTGGGCAAGTGGGGCTTCTGGATCACCACCATCGGCATGTTCATACTGGGGCTCGTCTTCGGCATCGCCGGGATCCTGCAGACCTACCTGGAGCGTTTTCTGGACATCGGTTACAGCACCGCGCACCTCACCATGATGTTCTGGTTCCGGGTCGCCTTCGGCGTCGGTCTCGTTTTCCTCGCGGGCGTGGTCATCACCGTGTACCACCTCTTTACCATCAAGCCGTCCAGCATCCCCGCACCCGAACCCGTGGTGACGCCCGCCTCCAACATCTGACGCAGGCACAAAAAAGGCGCCAGGTCTGCCCAGACCTGGCGCTAAAGGAGCTACATCTGCTCTGGTGCTGCGTGCGGCTAAGGGGGCCGGTCCCTTTTGGGACCGCCCCCTCCCTTCTGTTTATTGCCCGAGGCTCGCCTTCAGGTCCGCATCCACTGTCCCTATCTGGCCAATGTTGAAGTTGTCGACCAGGAACTGCAAAACGTTGGGCGACAGGTACGCCGGAAGCGCCGGACCAAGCTTGATGTTCTTAACACCGAGGTACAGCAGCGACAGCAGGATGACGTGCGCCTTCTGCTCGTACCAGGAAAGGATGAAGGAGAGCGGCAGGTCGTTGAGGCCGCAGTTGAAGGCGCCGGCGAGCGCAGAAGCGATCTGCACCGCGGAGTAGGCGTCGTTGCACTGCCCGACGTCCAGAAGACGCGGGATGCCGCCGATGTCGCCGAACTCGAGCTTGTTAAAACGGTACTTGCCGCAGGCAAGGGTCAGGATGACGCAGTCCTTGGGTACCTTCTCGGCAAACTCGGTGTAGTAGTTACGGCCGCTCTTCGCGCCGTCGCAGCCGCCGATCAGAAAGAAGTGCTTCACCGCCCCCGCCTTGACCGCCTCGATTACCTTGTCGGCCACCCCCAGTACCGCGTTGTGACCGAAACCGGTCAGGATCTCCTGGCCAGGGGCGTCGGGGAGGTCCGGGCACTCAAGGGCCTTGTTGATCACCTCGTCGAACTTCCACCCAGTCAGGTGCTTGGCGCCGGGCCACCCCACTTCACCCCAGGTGAAGAGACGGTCTTTATAGCTGTCGGCCGGGCGCTGGATGCAGTTGGTGTTGAAGATGATGGCGCCCGGGAAGTTCGGGAATTCCTTGGCCTGGTCCTGCCACGCCCCCCCGAAGTTGCCGTAGAGGTGCGAGTACTTCTTGAGGCCGGGGTAGCCGTGGGCCGGGAGCATCTCGCCGTGGGTGTAGATGTCGATCCCCTTCCCTTCGGTCTGCTTCAAGAGCTCCTCGAGCATGCGCAGGTCGTGGCCGGAAACAAGGATGCCCTTGTTCTTGCGAGTGCCGAGCTGGACCTTGGTCGGGACCGGGTGCCCGTAGTGCTCCACATGCCCGGTGTTCAGCATCTCCATTACCTTGATGTTCAGCTTGCCGCACTCCATGGCGATGCCCACTAAATCCATGAGCCCCTTGCTGCCGTCGGTGGTGGCGGCGAGCGCTTTGTGGAAGAAGGCAAACACCTCCTCGTCGGTCTTGCCCAGGATGATGGCGTGTTCCGCGTAGGCGGCCATTCCCTTCAGACCGTAGATGATGATCTCGATGGCGGAAAGGATATCGGGGTCGCTGTGCTGGCTCTTCACGCCCTGCGCCTGCCCCTGTGCCACGAGCCCTTCCAGGTTGTCGGCGATCACCCACGCTGCCGGGCCGTCGGCGATGGCGGGAGCCGCCGCGCCGTTCTTCTCGCGGTAGGCGGTCTCGTACATCGCCTTCACCTGCTCCTTCAGGTCATAGCATTTCCTCAACTTGCCAGCCAACTGCACCGGATCGAAATCTACGTTGGTGACGGTGGTAAAAAGCCCCTCGATGAGGAACATATCAGCGACCGTGTTGCGCACGTCCAGTTCCCTTGCCTTGTCAGCGTAAATAGCCAGCCCCTTCAGACCGTACATCATCAGGTCCAGAAGCGCCGCAACCTCGGGATTCTTCCCGCACACACCCACTACCTCGCACCCGGTTCCCTTGGCGGCCTGCTCACATTGACGGCAAAACATCGACATATCGACTCCCCCTTTTCTATTGAACTCACTAGGAAATTTCGAAAACTGTTTTACTATATCTGGAAAGATTTCCATTTCAACAATGGTGCAGCCAAAAATTGAATTAAATCAGATTAATACGCCATTAAGACAGAGACGCCGATCTCAATGACACGGGAGTGATCGATATGGGCAAGGACAACAAGACGCTATGCAAGTGGGACAAGGACGAGATAAAGGATAACCTGAAGGAGCTTAAAAAGATCGTCGCTGAGCCACGTTACGTCTGCAAGAAATGCGGACGCGCGGCGAAGAAAGAGGAGCACCTCTGCAAACCGGAGCCTCTGGACAAGTAGCAGAACTAGGCGCCCTGGGATTCGCCGGGGGCAGGGCTTTCGTTGAGCCATTTCATCATCATGCCGCTCACCGGATTACGCCTGCGGAACTCGTTGCGCACGTAGTCCATGAGCTTGTTCAACAGGTCCTCGAACTGCCCCCATTCTTTTTTCAAATCGTCGAGGGCATGAACGTTTTGAGGCTCCCGCTGCACCCGGCGCAGTAGTTCCTCGAGACGTTCCTGCCCGGTTTTCTGCTGGGTGAGCAGATCCTTCACCGTCCTGGTGAATTCCTCGGAGAAAAAGAGCCCCTGTTTCTGGAAGGTCTCCATGAAGTGTTCGCCGGTTCCCCTGATGGTCCTCAGTTGTTTCTCCGCCTGGGCACGCTCACCTTCCCCGATTGAGCCCAGAAACTCCCTCCCCAACCGCAACTGGTCGATCAGGGTCGCGTAGAGCCGCGCCAGCGCGTCGGACTTGTTTTCCTGCTGGACGATCTGCTCGCACAGCCCTTCCCGGAACAGCTTCAGGGCCCGCTCCGTCTCGCCCCGCATGCGCCCCCTGAAATCCTGGCAGCTCTGCTGGGTCACCTGCCTGATGAAAAAGTTGACCGCCCAGAAAGTGGCCCCGAGCCAGATAACCAGCAGGGTCGCTCCCGCCGCGCAGTAGTAGATCACTTCACTCATATGACTCCTCCGGGCCCAAGCACCCACTTTGTAGGGGTGCAGGCACGACGAACAAGGATAACGAGACCCGCTTCTGTCAAAGCGAGGCGTCCTGATACTGTGCGTATCGGCATCTGTGGCGGTTTCTGCAGGCAAAAGAGGGGGATAAGGTATGAACAGAAGCAAAGCCCCCCTGTCCCCCCTTTCGCAAAGAGGGGGACGTCAGTTCGGGTGCAGCGGTTGTGGTCATCATTCTCCACGGTCAAAGGGAGGACGCTGGTTCACGTGCGACTGGTCGAGGGCAACATACCCATACGGTTCAACAGAATTCAGGACGACCAAAATGAAGGCGTATACAGGGGGTGCGCTTGCTAAACGCCGATTACAACTTAAACTAACACTTTGTTATTGCAGGATCATTGGACGTTACTCTGGCTCAACGCTCCATCCACCAGACAAAATCCTGATACTTCCAACATTTATGACATAAGCTCTCGGCGATTAAACGACGGGTGTCGGCTCAACAGACCCATCGTTCACATGTTGCCTGTATTGATCCATTCATTTCCAGGAGGACGGCATGAACCAACAGGAAGGGTACGCTGACGACATCGTCAAAGGGTTTGTGATCTGGAGCATGGTATGGGGACTGGTGGCCGTTCTGGTCGGCGTCTTCATCTCGTTCCAAATCGCCTTCCCACAGCTCAACTTCCCCCCTTACCTCACCTACGGCCGCCTGCGCCCGATCCACACCAACGCCGGCATCTTCGGCTGGGGCATCGGCAGCTTCATGGCCTTCTTCATCTACATCACCCAGCGCCTGACGCGAACGAGCCTGTGGAGTCCCGGACTCGCCAAGGTCCAGCTCTGGCTCTTCAACGTGGTCATAGCGCTCGCCGCGGTGACGCTGGCTATGGGGATGAACCGCTCCAAGGAATACGCCGAGCTGGAATGGCCGGTGGCGAGCCTGGTTGTCGTGCTCTGGGTCATCTTCGCGGTCAACATCATCATGACCATCGTGAAGCGGCGCGAGGAGCAGATGTACATCTCGCTCTGGTACATCCTGGCCACGCTGGTCGGGGTCGCGGTGCTCTACCTGGTCAATAACGCCTCCATTCCGGTCTCGCTCACCAAGTCCTACTCCGCCTACGCTGGCGCCAACGACGCCAACGTGCAGTGGTGGTACGGGCATAACGCAGTGGCCATGGTGCTCACCACGCCGCCTCTGGCCATCTTCTACTACTTCCTGCCCAAGGCAACCGGGGTCCCCATCTACAGCCATCGCATGGGGGTGATCGCCTTCTGGAGCCTCATCTTCATGTACCTCTGGACCGGCGCGCACCACCTCTTGTGGACGCCGGTACCGGACTGGGTGCAGACACTCGCCATGGCCTTCTCCGTGATGTTGATTGCCCCCTCCTGGGCCGCCGTCTTCAACGGCTACTTCTCCATGAACGGCCAGTGGCACCAGATGCGCGAGAACTACCTGGTCAAGTTCCTGATCTTCGGCATCACCTTCTACGGGATGCAGACGCTGCAGGGGCCGTCCCAGGCGGTCCGCACCTTCTCCGCCTTCATCCACTACACCGACTGGGTGCCGGGACACGTGCACATGGGGACGCTCGGCTGGGTCTCGCTAGTGCTCTTCGCCGCCATCTACTACACCATCCCCAGGATCTACCACACCGAGATCTACAGCGTAGGCCTTGCCAACGTGCATTTCTGGCTGGTGCTCACCGGTCAGCTCATCTTCTCAATCACCATGTGGATCGCGGGGGTGCAGCAGGCGGCGATGCTCAACGCCACCAACCCCGACGGCAGCCTGCACTACAGCTTCATCGAGACCATGGTGGAGCTCTACCCCTACTGGCACATGCGGGCCCTGGGTGGCGTGATCTACCTCGCCGGGCTTCTCGTCTTCCTCTACAACATCTACCAGACCATCGCCGGTGCCAAGACCCAGGCCGTGGCGCAAAGAGCCTAGGGAGGAGACGCCATGATCGAGAAGAAACCCATCATATTCCTGCTCCTTGCCACCGCCACCATCCTGGTCGGCACCATCATCACCATGGTGCTCCCGTTCCGGTGGATCAACGATCCGAAGCTCGCCATCGCCTCGGTGAAGCCCTACACTCCGCTGCAACTGGAAGGGCGCGACATTTACATCCGCGAGGGGTGCAACAACTGTCATACCCAGACGGTGCGTCCGCTCCTCTCCGACACCGAGCGCTACGGCGAGTACTCAAAGAGCGGCGAGTTCGTCTACGACCAGCCCTTCCTGTGGGGCTCGCGCAGAAACGGCCCGGACCTGGCCCGCATCGGCGGCAAGTACCCGGACGCCTGGCACGTGAAGCACATGAAGGACCCGCGCTCCATGGTGCCGCGTTCCAACATGCCCGCCTACGACTTCTTGAACCGGCCGCTCGACACGAGCCTCTCGGAGAAGAAGATGAAGGCGCTCAAGTTCCCCTATTCCCCGGCCGACATCCAGGCACTGCAGGGCAAGACCGAGATGGACGCCATCATCGCCTACATGCAGAAGGTAGGCAACGACATCCCCTGGAGAAAGACCGGCAAGGCGGAGGTGCTGGGCGAGTTGAAGAACCCGTTCCAGGACAACATGAGCGTGCTCCCCGAGGGGCAGAAGCTCTACGCCGAGCACTGCGCCCAGTGCCACGGCATAGAACTGAAGGGCGAGGTAGGGCCGGACCTGCGCGATATGGACCAGCCCGATTCCAAGGTGTTCGCCACGGTCTACAGCGGCATCGCCGCAGGCGGCATGCCGGCCTTCGGCGACACGCTGGGCAAGGAACGGACCTGGAAGGTGGTCACCTACCTGAAGTCCGTGCACAAGCACTGACATGGACAGTGCCAGCATCTACTACCTGGGGGTGACCCTTATCCTGTTCCTGGTTTTCGCCGCCATCGTGGCGCGCACCTACAGCCGCAAGTACCGGGAAAAGGGGGAAGCACCCAAGTTCCGCATGATGGACGACGACAAACCGAGCGACGAGAACAAAGGAGGACGCGATGTCCGACGAAAATAAAGAGTACGACGGCATCAGGTACCGGGCGGAAAAAAGCTCCCCGCTGGTGTTCAGGATCCTGTACTTCGGACTGTGGGCCTGGGGGATTATCTTCATGGCCTACTACCTGTTCAGCGGCTGGACTTCCTACGGCGAGTTCGCCGAGATCAAGAAGGCCAAGGAGGCGCGCCTCGCCGTTCAGCAGGAGAAGGGAACCGCCAGCCAGGCAGTCCCGGCCAACAAGGAAATCAAGAGCACCAACCTTGCCGCCGAAGGGAAGAAGGAGTTCGCCGAGAAGTGCGCGGCCTGCCACGGCGCCGACGGCAAGGGGGGCATCGGCCCCAACCTGACCGCCAAGCAGTACAAGTTCGGCAAGACCGCGCCCGAGGTGACCACGAGCATCAGTGACGGGCGCCCAGGCGGCATGCCCGGCTTCAAGAACGAGCTCTCCGGTGACAAGATCCAGGGGCTGGTACAGTACGTCCTTTCGCTTTGAGTGATGTACCGCTGAAAACCGGCCGCATCGCCCCGTGGCGCAGCGGCGTGCAGTGGTTGTCGACCCTGCTCATCCTGGGGCTCCCCTTTATCCGTCCCGGCGGGGAATCGCTGCTGCGCCTGGACGCGGGGACCAGGACGCTGCTTTTCTTCGGCGCCAAGCTGCGCATCGAGGAGTTCTACCTCTTCCTCATCGTGGTGCTGATCCTGGTCTTCGCCTTCTTGTTCGTGACCATGCTCTTTGGCAGGGTCTGGTGCGGCTGGCTCTGCCCCCAGACCACGCTGGGCGACCTAGCCGACTGGATCGAGCGCCGCACCAAGAGCCTACCCACGCCGCTGCGCGCCGCGCTCAGGCAGTCGTGCTTCCTGGCCCTCTCGGCTTTGGTGGGGGCCAACCTGGTCTGGTACTTCATCGCGCCGCCGGAGTTCTTCGCGAGGTTGGCCGCGGGGCAGCTGGGAGCGGTGGCGGGGATTACGCTGGCGGTGACGGCGCTGGTGGTCTACCTCGACCTCGCCTTCGTGCGGCGCCGGTTCTGCAAGAGCGTCTGCCCCTACGGGCGCATCCAGCTGATGACCATGGAACGCGGCACCCTCACCCTGGAGTTCGATCCCGAACTCAAAGGGGTCTGCCTGCGCTGCGGTGCCTGCGTCAGGGCCTGTCCCACGGGGATCGACATCCGGGAGGGGCTGCAGATCGAGTGCATCAACTGCGGCCGCTGCCTGGACGCCTGCCGAGACGTGTTCGCCAAGCGCGGCACCGGCGGGCTGATCCACTACACCTTCGGGCCGGTTGGCGCCGACGGCTCGCGGCCGGTGAACAAAAAAGCGCTCCTTTTAGGGGGCGTGCTCCTGCTGCTGGTGGGGCTGCTGATCGTCGGGGTGACCACGCGCCGGGAGGCGACCCTCAAGGTGCAGCGCGCCGAAAGCGGCGAGGTGAAGCGGCTCCCGGACGGGTCGCTGGTCAACTTTTACTCCGCCTACCTGGAGAACCGCGGTGGTGCGGCCCGGGTCTTTTCCCTGGAGACCGCGCCGCTGGCGGGATACCGCTTGGAGCTGATCGGCCCGGTGCGGGAGATAACGCTGGCGGCGAATGCCAACAGGAAGATCGGCTTCGCCCTGAAGCTCAGCTCGGCACCGCCGCCGGGGACACAGGTGGAGTTAAGGCTGGTAACAGGGGGGAAGGCGGTGGCGGCGAGCCCACTGCCGGTAGCGCTGCAATGAGAATGGTCAAGGAAAGATCCATGCAAAAACCGTCAACAAAATCCCCCTCCCGCTGGCAACTCGCCATCGTGCTCATGGTGGCCACCTTCCTGCTCGGCATGGGGACCACCATGTTCATCTCCATCGAGCGTGGCAGCGGCGTCACTGACCCGGACTACTACCAGCACGGGCTCAACTACGCCAAGGGCAAGAACGGCGCCTACAACGAGGGGCTGGACTGGGGCATGTCCGCCTCACTCGCCGGCAGCGACCTGCAGGTCCGGGTGCATGACGAGAAGGGCGCGCCGGTCACCGGCGGCAGGCTCCTGTTCCAGACCAGGCACGGCAACGAGAAAGAGGTGCTGACCCTGGCGGAAACGTCCCCCGGCGTCTTCGTCGCCCCCTGGCCGGCCTCCGGGCGGGGCGAGTTGCGCGGCGAACTCCTGTTCACCAGGGGAGAGTCGGTGGCCTCCCAGAAAGTGGTGTTCTTCAATTGAGAGTCCCCCTGGCCCCCTGCTTCCACTGCGGCGGCGACATCCCGCCGGGCATGCTGGTCGAGGAGCGCACGCCCGATGCGGTGCTCTCCTTTTGCTGCCACGGCTGTCACGGTGCCTACCTCCTCATCAGCGGATCGGGACTGTACGATTATTACCGCCGGCGCGACTGGCAGGAAACGGGGCTCATCCCGCAGGCCTTCAAGGGTGAGTACCGGGATAGTTACCTGTCCCGCTTCGTCCATACGGCGGCCGAGGGGAGTGTCGTCGACATCATCATCGACGGTATTCGCTGCGCCTCCTGCGTCTGGCTCAACGAAAAGATCATCGGCGCCATTCCCGGCGTGCTCGACGCACGGGTCAACTACGCCACCGGCCGGGCCCGGGTCCGCTTCGATCCGGAGCGGATCACCCCTGCCGCCATCTTCAACCGCATCGACCAGATCGGCTACGTGCCGCGCCCCTACACCGAGGACGCCGCGCGCCAGGCGGGACAGCGGGTACAGAAGGACCTCCTGGTCCGGTTCGGCACCGCCTTCTTCCTCACCATGCAGCTCATGGCCTACGCATTCGCCCTCTACGCGGGATACTTCCAGGGCATCGAGCCGCAGATGAAGGCGTACCTGCAGCTCTTCTCGCTGCTGGTCACCACGCCAGTGGTCTTCTACTGCGGTTGGCCCTTCCTCACCGGGGCCTGGCGCGGCGTCTGCAACGGCGCCCCCAACATGGAGCTCTTGATCGCCATCGGCACCCTCTCCTCGTACGGCTACAGCGTCTACGCGACTTTTACCGGCGGCGAGGTCTACTACGAAACCGCCGCCATGATCGTCACGCTGATCCTCGCCGGCAGGCTCTTGGAAAACGGTGCCAAGAGGCGCGCCTCCAGCGGCATCGGGAGGCTTTTGGAACTCTGCTCGGGACAGGCACAGCGCTTCGTCGGGGAGCAACTGGAGACGGTAGAGCCCACGGAGCTGAACCCGGGAGACCTGATCCTGGTGGCACCGGGGGAGCGTTTTCCCGTGGACGGAACGGTGCTGGAGGGGAGCAGCGACGTGGACGAATCGGCGGCCACGGGTGAACCGCTGCCGCAGGTGAAAAAGGTGGGAGACCAGGTCATCGCCGGGAGCTGCAACCTCTCCGGCGCGCTACGGGTGCACTGCCTCAGGAAGACCGGGGACAGCTTCATCGCCCGGGTGGCGCAGCTGGTGGAAGAAGCGCAGAGCCGGCGCGCCCCGATCCAGGCCATCGCGGACCGGGTCAGCGCCTACTTTGTTCCCGCCGTGCTCACCCTCGCCGTGGCCACCTTCTGCTGGCACTACAGCCAAGGGAGATCGATAGGCGCGAGCCTCATGGTGGCGCTGGCGGTGCTGGTGATTGCCTGCCCCTGCGCGCTGGGCCTGGCTACCCCCACCGCAATTTTGGCCGGCACCGGAGCCGCCGCGGCGCTGGGCGTGATCTTCAAGGGGGGCGACGTGCTGGAACGCTTGAGCCGCGTTAGCATCGCGGTCTTCGACAAGACCGGCACCCTCACCCGTGGCGCCCCCATGCTGGTCGACATCCAGGCCAATGCAGGGATGACGCCACGCCAGGTGCTCTTCCTGGCTGCCGCGGTGGAATGCGGTTCGCTGCACCCCATCGCCAAAGCGGTGCGCGACTACGCCGCCCGGCACGATATCGAGTATCCCACCGGCACCGAGCTGGTGACGCTGGCCGGCGCGGGGGTCACGGGCCGGGTGGCGAGCGAAACGGTGGCACTGGGGAGCGTATCGTTCCTGGAGCGCCTGGGGGTCACGGGCATCCCCGCCGAGCTGGAATCGCCGGAGGGAGGGATGCTGGTCGGCGTGGCGCACAAGGGGCGGTACTGCGGCACCCTCACCTTCAAGGACCGGATGAGGGACGACGCCCCGGGCATGGTCTCTTACTTCCGGCGCAAGAACATCGACACCTTGCTCTTGAGCGGCGACCGCCAGGAGTGCACCGACAAGGTCGCCAAGAGCGCTGGGGTGGCCCGCGGCATCGGCTCGCTCTCGCCGGCGGACAAGACCAGGGAGATCGCGAGTCTTCAGGCGCAGGGGGCAACAGTACTGATGGTGGGTGACGGCATCAACGACGCCCCGGCCCTTTCCGCCGCCGACGTCGGTTGTGCCGTGGCCGGCGGGACTGACATCGCCCTGGAGACCTCGGACCTGGTCCTCGCCAAGCCCGACCTGGGACGCCTCTCGCTGGCGCACCGGATGGCGCTGCGCACCATGGCCGTGGTCCGGCAGAACCTGGTCTGGGCCTTTCTCTACAACCTGATCGGGATCCCGCTCGCCATGACCGGGCGCCTGACCCCGATCTACGCAGCCGCCGCCATGGCGCTTAGTTCCGTGTGCGTGGTCGGCAACTCGCTTAGGCTCATGAGGACACCGGATGAATAATTCCCTTTTCGCACTGATCGGTCTCTCGTTCTTCCTGGGCTGCGGCTGCTGGCTCTTCTTCCTGTGGGGGGTGCAAAAGGGTGAATTCAGCGACCTGGAGCGCCCCAAGCACAGGATGCTGGACGACGACGAGAGCTCCATTGCCCCCCGTGTCGAGGCTAGCCCCGACCCGCCCGTCCCCGCTCCCGAGGGACACGACCTCCCCCTGCAGCACCACCATCCGGAGACCCCGCAGGCGGTGAAGGCGGTGCCGCACCGATAACACCTGTACAGGAGACCGCTATGCTACAGATCTGGTTGGCGTTCGTGGCCGGCTTGGCCGGCAGCTTCCACTGCATCGGGATGTGCGGCGGCATCGTGGCCGCCATCTCCCTCAAGGACAAGGAAGGCCCCCTCCGGGGGAGGCTCCAGTCCCAGCTCTTCTACAACACCGGCCGCATCGTCACCTACACGCTGCTGGGGGCGCTGGCCGGGCTGATCGGCTCGTCGCTCAATCTGATGGCCATGAAGATGGTGTTCCGCTGGTTCATGGTGGGGGCAAACGTCATGGTGATCATGGTGGGGCTCTCCTCGGCCCTGGGGCTGAGCGTCTTCAACCTCTCCACCCTCGAAGGGAGCGGCGCGCGCTTTCTCACCGCGCCCATGCGCCGCGCCCTCGCCACTCCCTCGCCGCTGGCGTCCCTGCCGCTGGGGCTGATGCTCGGGCTGCTCCCCTGCGGCCTGGTCTACGCGCCCTTGCTGGTCGCCGCCGGGACCGGGAGCCCGGTGACCGGCGCCGCCACCATGGCCGCCATGGGGCTGGGTACCGTGCCGGTGATGCTCGGCTTCGGCACCGCGTCGAGCGCCGTCTCCGGCGCACTGAGAAACGCGATGCTGCGCGCCGCCGGCGTCTCCATCGCCCTCATGGGGGTGGCCGGTCTGTGGCGCGTCATCGGCAAGATGGCGGCGCACCATTGATCTTCCCCCCGCTCCCGGAGTTATAATTAAACGAACCAGGGGAGTCCATATCATGAAAAACCAGGGAAGCCCGCCGCTGCGGATACATAAGCTGGAACCGAAGGTGAAACAGGGACTGACCGTCGTCATCACCGGTCACGGCAAGGGGAAGACCACCTCCGCGCTGGGCATGGCGCTACGCGCCTGCGGGCACGGCATGAAGGTCTGCATCATCCAGTTCATGAAGGGAGACCTGTACGCGGGGGAATGGGACGGGGTGAAGCTTTTGGGGGGCCAGGTGGAACTGCACACCACCGGCAAGGGGTTCTGCGGCATCCTGGGCAACCCGTATCCCAGGAGCGAACACCGGGCCAACGCGCAGGACGCGGTGCGGCTTGCCCTGGAAAAGATCGATGGCGGCGCCTTTGACATGGTGATCCTGGACGAGATCAACAACGCCCTGCAACTGCAGCTGGTCGACCTGGAACAGGTACTGGAGATCCTGTCCCACAAGCCGCCGCTCATGCATCTCGTGCTCACCGGGCGCGACGCCCATCCCATGGTGGTGGAACTCGCCGACACCGTGAGCGAGGTTGTGGAAGTGAAGCACGCGTACCGCAAGGAAATCGAGCCGCAGCCAGGAGTGGACTATTGATCGAAGACGGTCACCCGGTTCCGTCCCGCCGTCTTGGAACGGTACAGGGCCTCGTCAGCGGCCGTGATGAACCACTCCTGGTCTTGCTCCCGGGTTACCAGCGCTCCGGCCACGCCCAGGCTCATGGTAACCATGTTGAACTCGGAGTGGGCGTGCGGCAGTGCCTGGGCCAATAGTTCCAGCCGTAACCGCTCGGCCAGGTGCCCGGCCAACTCCCCGCTGGTGTCCGGCAGGATGACGGCGAACTCCTCGCCGCCGTAGCGCGCCACCACCTCCCCCGCCCGCTTGAAACTCTTCCTGAGCAGTTTCCCCACCAGTTGCAGGCACTTGTCACCGGCGAAGTGGCCGTAGAGGTCGTTGAACTTCTTGAAGTGGTCGATATCGCACATGATGAGCGACAGGTTGCGCCCGTTGCGCGCGGCGCGCTGGATCTCCGAGCGCAGGGACTCGTCGAAGTGGCGCCGGTTGGCCACACCGGTCAGGCCGTCCTGGCGCGCCAGTTCCTCCAGTTCCCGATTCTTCCAGGCCAGCTCCGTGCTGAGCTTTTCCAGCAGGTCTCCCCTGCGCTTGAGCTCCAGGTGGTTGCGCACCCGCGCCACCACGATAGCAGGGCGGATCGGCTTGGTGAGATAGTCGATGGCCCCCTCTTCCAGCCCCTTGGTCTCGTCCTCGTCGTTGCCCATCGCGGTCACGAACACCACCGGGATGTGTGACGTCACCGGGTCCTGCTTCAGGGCGCGGCAGACCTCGTAGCCGTCCATGTCCGGCATCATGATGTCCAAAAGCACCAAGTCCGGCGCATGCTCCCGCACCATGCGGATGCCATCGGCACCGCTCTTAGCGAAGAGGACATCGAACTCTCCCTTGAGGATCTGGTACAGGATCTCGATGTTGGCCGTGGTGTCGTCAACAATCAGGATCTTGCCTCTTCCCGCTTCTCCCGCTCCCTCGACGTTCATGTCCTTAGCTCCAGGTTTTCCATGATTTCCCGCAAGATGGCGCCGGCGTCCCCGAAATCAAGCGCCTGCAGCGTGGCGTCCAGCCGCTCCGGCAGTTCCCCCGCCAGCAGGGGGCGCATCTCTTCCCACACCGACAAGGCCGCCATGTTCTGGCTCGCCAGCAGGCGGGCCAGGGTGCGCGCCAGGGCTGCCACCTGCTCAGGATCCTCGCACTCCATGCGCACCGACGTTGTTCCCGCCGTCCCTGCCGTGTCCCCCCCGGTCAGTTGCTCGATCGAGGTCATCACCTCCTCCAGCTTTTCGGCGAACCGCTCCAGGGTCTCGTGAACCTGGCTCGCGTCGTCTCCCAGCAGGGCAAGCTCCAGCGAGGCCGCAGCGCTGCTGAGCCAGATGGCACCCAGGTTCCCCGCGCTCCCCTTCACCGTGTGAATCAGTCGCCGGGCCTCTTTCAGGTCACCCACGCCGGCGGCCGCGGCGATGCGCGGCACCAGCTCCAGGTTATCGCGATGGAAGGTCACCAGCAGCTTCTTGAGGAGCCTGCCGTCCTTGATGCGCGCCTTAGCCCGCAGCAGCTCCAGTCCGGGTACGTGATCGGGCAGTTCCTCGCCGGCCGGCAGCGGCTCCGGTTCCGGGGACTCCGCTTCCCCTGGCAACGTCCCCACCCAGCGCCTCAGGGTGGCGAACAGCCCCGGCACGTTGATCGGTTTGTCTACTTGGTCGTTCATGCCCGCCTCGCGGCAGAGCAGGCGTTCCCCCGGCAGCGCGCTGGCGGTCATGGCAATGATGGGAAGCCGCTCCAGCGCAGGGTCGAGCCGCATGCGCCGGGTCGCCTCCAGGCCGTCCATGACCGGCATGTGCACGTCCATGAGCACGGCATGGTACTGCGCCCCCGGGGCGTGCACCATGGAAAGCGCCTCGGCGCCGTTACGGGCCACAGCCACCGTAACGCCGCCCCGCTCCAGGATGAACCGGGCTACCTCCTGGTTGATCGGGTTGTCCTCCACCAAAAGGACCCGGATGCCGGGAGCGCCCAGGGAGCCATCTCCACCGGCTGACGTCTCGGCAAGCGGGGCCTGCCCCCCCTCGCCCAGCCCGAACCGGGCCATGAAGCTGAAGGTGCTGCCGCACCCCGGCTCGCTCTCCACCCACACCTGCCCTTCCATGAGCTGCACCAGTTCCCGGCAGATGGCGAGCCCCAGCCCGGTGCCGCCATAGCGGCGCGTGGTGGAGTTGTCGGCCTGGGTGAAGGGAGTGAACAGTCCCTCCCGCTGCTTCGCATCCATGCCGATACCCGTGTCCGCGATCGAGAAGCGCAGCGTGGCGCCTGACTCTTCCACTGCCACGAGCGCCACCGCCACCTCGACCTTCCCTTTATCGGTGAACTTAATGGCATTGCCGGTGAGGTTCAACAGCACCTGCCCGAGCCGGAGCGGGTCCCCCACCAGCAGTTCCGGGATGTCGGCGCCGGCGGTCACGGTGAACTCGATCTCCTTGTCCCTGATGATCGCCCCCACCACGTTCCGCAGATCGGAGAGTACCTGCTCCAGCCGGAACGGGATGCGCTCCAACTCCATCTTGCCCGCCTCGATCTTGGAGAAGTCGAGGATGTCGTTGATGACCCGCAGCAGCACCCCGGAAGCGCTCTGCGCCTTGTCCAGGTAATCCTTCTGCTGTTCGGAGAGTTCGGTTTGCCGCAAAAGGTACAGCATGCCCAGCGCCGCGTTCATAGGGGTGCGGATCTCGTGGCTCATATTGGCCAGGAACTCGCTCTTGGCACGGGTGGCCGCCTCGGCCGCCTCGGTGGCGCGACGCAGTTCCTTTTCCGCCCGCCTTCTTTCCGTGATGTCGAAGAAGGTCACCACCCCTCCCACCAGCTCCCCCCCCTGTAGTTGGGGATACGACCAGTATTCGACAGCGAAGCTGGTGCCGTCTGCACGCCAGAACACCTGATCATTGTTGTGCAGCCCCTGCTCCCCGCGCAGCACGCGGTAGAGTGGACACTCCTGCACCGGGTTGGGTGTGCCGTCGGGTGAGGTATGGTGGATGAGCAGGTGCATGTTCTTGCCCAGCAGCTCTTCGGTGCCGGAGTAGCCAAGCAGGGTGGCGCAGGCGCGATTGGCGAAGGTGCAGTTGCCGAGGAGGTCCATGCCGAAGATCGCCTCGGCCGTCGATTCCAGCAGGAGCCTGATCCGCTCGTCGCTTCTTATCAGGGCCTCCTCGGCGCGCTTCCTCTCGGTGATGTCCTCCTTCACCGCGACGAAGTTCCTGATCTCGCCGCTATCGTCGGTGACCGAGGAGATCAAGGCGCTCTCCCAGTAGAGGTCGCCGTTTTTGCGCCGGTTGCGCATCTCGCCGCGCCACTTGCAGCCAGAGAGGACGGTCTGCCACATCTCGGTGTAGAACTCCCTGGGGTGATATCCCGATTTCACGATCCTCGGGTTCTGCCCCAGCACCTCCTCGGCGCTGTAACCGGTCACCCTGGTGAAATGGGGGTTGACGTACTCAATGCGGCCGTCTCGGTCGGTGACCATCACCGTCACCGGAGCCTGATCGATCGCCAGGCGCAGTTCGCGCGCCGATTCCTTCTGCCGACGTAACTCAGCGATCATGCGGTTGAAAGCGTCCGCCAGGGTGCCGATTTCATCGCCAGTCCGGATCACCACCGGCTCCAGTTCCTGATCCTGGTCCGTGATCCCCTCAACGTGGTGGATGAAGGTCAAAAGCGGTGCGGTCAGCCGTCTCATGAACAACAGGCAGACCAGGACGCTCCCGACCAGTGCCGCGACCAAACCGCATCCCAGGAGCACCTTAGCCTCCCGCACCGGCGCATAGGCCTCGGTGAGGGGGAAGGTGGAGGCGAGGATCCACCCCGTGCTTTTCAGCCGCTTGAAGGCGCCCACCGCGCGGAGGCCGCGCAAGGTAATCATCTCCCCGGCTCCCTCGTACCCGGCCACAGCCTCATCCAGAATGCGGTTGCCCGCCGTCGTGGGGATGCGCTTCAGGATGCGCTCCTGGTCCGGATGGGTGATGATGACGCGCGCCCTGTTGAAAACGTAGAGGTAGCCGTTTTTGCCCACCCGGGCGTGAGCGAGCTTGCCGAGGAGGTTGTCCTTGTACAGGTCGATCATGCCGCCGATCATCCCCAGTATCTCGCCCTTGACGTCCAGCACCGGGACGATGAAGGCAACGGTGGGGTGGCCGTGCTGCTGGGTAGTAATGAATGGTTCCGAAATAACCGTTTTTTTACTGCGGGCAGCCTCCCGGTAATAATCACGGAAGGAATAGTCGCGGCCGATGAGCCGCTTTTCCAGCGGATTCACTGCCAGGAGCTTCCCTTTGGCGTCAAAGATGAAGATGTCGCTGTCGAAGAGGGCCAAGGCCTCGGGGCGCTGCTCCAGGAAACGCTGCGCCAGGGTCTGGCTGGTGAAGAGGCCGGGGGGAATAGCCTTGGCGAGGGCCTCAAGCTGGAGTTGGGTCATGCGCATCTTGCTGTCGATCTCTCCGGCCATGGAGCTGACCATGGAGAACTGCTGCTCCGACACGGTCTCCTGGTACTGCTTCTCTAAAAACCACGCCGCGCATAGCGTCATGACGGAGAGCACCAGCGCCACCAGTAGGGACACCATGAGGCTCATCTTGGTTGTCAGGCTCAGGTTCTTCATGGTTACAGAGCGCTCCTCGCCGGCACGCGGACCAATAACAACGGCTGGGGCCTTCGGGCCGTGCACCGCCTCGGTCACTTTTTTCCTTTTCGGTCCCAAGGGGGAGATCTTTAATTAGTCGAGTCAGGAATAACGAAGGTAACATGGCGTAAAGCCTCGTGGATCCCGGCCCCTTTTGGGAGGTTGCCTGCCGTTCACGCCCTGCTATACTGACACGTTGTCTTTTTTTAATAAAAAGGAGACCCGCCGTGCCCGAACAGAGAGCAAACAACGGCTACCACCGCCTGATGCGGCGGGTGAACCTGTTCCCGCAGGGAGCTCCCGATTCCGATCTCCTGCTCAGGATCTTCTCGCTTTTGTGCAGCGAGCAGGAGGCGGCCCTGATGAGCCAGTTGCCTTTGCGCCCGTTTTCGGCGACCAAGGCGGCCAGGGTCTGGAACCTCCCTCTCCAGGAGACGCACGCCCTACTGGAGAGGCTCGCCTCGCGCTCGCTGCTGCTCGACATCGAGCGTGGCGGCAGGATGGTCTACATCCTCCCCCCCCCGATGGCGGGGTTCTTCGAGTTCTCGCTGATGCGGCTGCGCCCGGACCTGGACCAGAAAGAGTTATCACGCCTATTTTTCCACTACATCAACGTCGAGGAAGCCTTCATCCGCGACCTCTTCGCCGGCGGCGAGACCTCGCTGGGGCGGGTACTGGTGAACGAGGAGGCCATCCCCGATGAGAAGGCGTGCCAGGTACTCGACTACGAACGGGCCAGCGAGGTGATCAAGAGCGCGAGCCACATCGCCGTCGGGCTCTGCTACTGCCGGCAGAAGATGGTGCACGTCGGGCGCGGCTGCGATGCGCCCCTGGACATCTGCCTGACCTTGAACCTGGCGGCGCAGTCACTGTTGCGGCGCGGCGTGGCGCGTCGGGTGGAGAGCGCCGAGGGGCTCGACCTCTTGCAACAGGCGCGCGACCTTAACCTGGTGCAGTGCGCCGATAACGTGCAGCAGCAGGTCAACTTCATCTGCAACTGCTGCCGCTGCTGCTGCGAGGGGCTGATTGCGACGCGCAGACTGGCCATCCCCAACGCCATGTACAGCACCAATTTCGTGCAGGTGACGGCACCCCACCGCTGCACCGGCTGCGGCAGATGCGCCGCCGTCTGCCCGGTGGACGCGATCACCATGGACGCCGAAGAAAGACAGCCCCCCCTCCCTGGCCCTCCCCCTCCGGGGGAGGGGATATCCGGCGTACAGCTCCTCCACCCGGAGGGGGGAGGTTGCAAGGGGGGAGCGCTTAAGGCGCGGGCCGCCACTGACTTCTGCCTGGGGTGCGGAATATGCGTACGCACCTGCCCCGCCGGCGCCATCCGGCTCACCAGCCGGGCCAGACGGGTCCTGACGCCGGTCAACACCGCTCACCGCCTGGTGCTGATGGCGATCGAGCGCGGCAAGCTGCAAAACCTCATCTTTGATAACCAGGCCTACCTGAGCCACCGCGCGATGGCGGCCATCCTCGGGGCCATCCTCAAACTGCCGCCGGTCAAGAGGATCATGGCCCGCGAGCAGCTGAAGTCCCGGTACCTGGCACGGCTGCTGGAACACGTCGAGGTGGATCGTTTCTCGGGGTACGAGTAAGGAGTCCCGGCGGCAGGAAACGACATCGAACCAACGGAGGTGACAGATGCCAACGGTAAAATACGGCAGTACCGTGCAGGTACATTACACGGCGCTACGCAACAACGGGGAAGTCGTCGAATCGACGGCGGGTGGAGACCCGATGCGGGTGACGGTGGGTGCGGGCAAGGTGATGCGGGGTCTGGAAGAGGCACTGGAGGGGATGTCGGCCGGAGAATCCAAGCGGGTCACCGTGCCGCCGGACAAGGCGTACGGGCGCCGCGACCCATCGGCTGTCTCCCGGTTCTCGCGCGACTCGGCCGCCCCCATTGGCGGCAGCGCGACGGAAATGCAGCACGAGGTGGTGAACCAGGGGACCACGGACGAATTCAGCATCGTCACCACGGATCGAGTAGTCAACTTGGACCGCAACCCGCATCTGGCCGGCGAAGAGATCGTGCTGCAGGTCGACGTGGTAGCGATAGAGAACACCTGAGCGGGAACGCCCCGATCTACCAAATCCCCAGCAGTTTCACTCCCTCACGGAACAAGAGCAGTGCGAAGAAAGTCAGCAGCGCGCCGAGCAGGCGCATGATCCAGAGGTAGACCCCGCTCCCCATAAAGGCCCGCGATCTCCCGACCGCCAGGGCGAGGACGATTTTTGCGCCGATGAGGCAGAGGTAAAAGCTCCCGATGAAGGCGATAAAGGCGGCGGGACCGACTTTGAGCGAGCGGGTCAACAGCGGCGCGCCCACGGTGATCCAGAACAGGTAGGGGTGCGGGCTGAGGAAGTTAGTCAGCACGCCCTTCCTGAGTGACTTGGGAGGCTCCTTGGGGAGGTCGAGAGCGACCGGCTTGGCGCGCAGAGAGTGGTAGCCGGTGTAAAGGACGAAGAGGCCGCCGGCGAGTGACAGGACGCCGAGGATGCCGTGATAACCGGAGAGGTTCATCAACAGCAAGAGCGCCGCGGCGATGATGGGGAAATCGGTGATGATGGGGGAGAGCGCCACCCGCACACCGGACCTGGTGCCGTGGGTGAGCGTCTCGGAGATGACCAGCATCAGAAGCGGCCCCGGCGAGAACCCCGCCGAGCAACCAAGAACAAGTCCTGCAGTAAGAAAATCGATCATCTATAGTTCACTTCCCCTCATTCTTTCTCTTTAGGCAGCTGCGGCTGCTCAGCCGCAGTTTCCATGCCTTGGGCTACTTCCCTGATGATGCCCATACGGGCGTAGATGGGCCGGACCATCTGCCTGATGCGGGGGAGGTTCCTGGCGAAGACGAACGCCCCGGCGAGGCAGCAGCAGGCGCCGATCACCAACGTCACCCGCGGGCCGACCACCTTGGTCATGGCACCGGCGCCCAGGCTGCCAAAGGGGGCCATCCCCATGAAGGCCATGGTGAAGAAGCTCATCACCCTACCCCGCTTGTCCTCCTCCAGGATGGTCTGCAGGATCGTGTTACACGAGGCAACCAGGGTCATGGCGCCAAAGCCGGCCACGACCAGCGCAGCGAGGGAGAGCGCCATGCTGCTGGAAATGGCGAAGACGGCGACTCCGACGGAGAACAGGCAGGTGGAGAAGACAATGACCTTGCCCAGGCCCAGGACGGTGCCACGGGAGGCAAGGTAGATGGTGCCGACCAGGGCGCCGCAGCCGGCGGCGGTCATCAGGAAACCGAAGGTGTGGGCGCCGCCGTGCAGGATATCCTTGGCGAATACCGGGACCAGCACGGTGTACGGCATGCCGGTGAGGCTCATGAGGGCGACCAGCAGCAGGATGCTACGGATGGGGCCAAAGCCGAAAGCGTAGGAAAAACCCTCCTTGAGCTCGTGGTAGATATGGCGGCGGGGTGCCTCCTTTTCCGCGCGCGGCTCCATGCGCATGGCCGCCAGTGCCACGAGCACGGCGAGATAGCTGGCGCTGTTCAAGAGGAAGCAGATCCCTTCTCCCACCGTGGCGACCAGCAGTCCGGCGACGGTCGGGCCGACCAGGCGGGCGGCATTGACCATGGAGGAGTTGAGCGCGATGGCGTTGCCCAGGTCCTCGCGCTCGGTCACCATCTCGACCACGAACGACTGCCGCACCGGGATATCGAAGGCGTTCACCACGCCCAAAACCAGGCTAAGCACCACGATATGCCAGACCTGGACCATTCCGAGCATCACCGCCGCGGCCAAAAGCGCCGCCTGGACCATGGCTAGCGCCTGGGTCAGCATGAGCAGGCGGCGCCGGTTCCAGCGGTCGGCCAAGACGCCAGCCACCGGCGCGAAGATGAAGGTGGGCACCTGGCTGGTGAAGCCGACCACGCCCAGGAGCACCGCTGAATTGGTAAGCCGGTACACGAGCCAGCTCATGGCGACCTGCTGCATCCAGGTGCCCACCAGCGAAACGCTCTGCCCCGCCACGAAGAGGCGGTAGTTCCGGGAGCGCAGCGCCCGGAGCAGCACCTTGGCGCGGGATATGCCGGCGAGAGGGCTCATGGCTTACAGAGGGGTGCCTTCCTGGGGAGGCGACTCTCCTGGCACATCCCGGCTGGGAGCCTCCTCCTCGGACCCGTCATCCTCGAGGGTGCAGACGACGGCGGCGACCGTTTCGCCGAAACTGCCGGGGACGACGTCGCTCCACTGCTCGTCGTTGCCGTAGGAACTCACCGGGCTTCCCTTGGCGTCGTAGTAGTGCACCGACGAAACATTCATGGTCGCCTCGTTGCAGTTGATATTCCACTTTTCCTTGCTGTAGTAGCTTCCCTTGAGTGCCCCGGTGAGCGCCATGCGCCCTGCGTCTGTGTAGAGAAAGGCCACCCACGCCGAACGGATGTTGTTGTCGGCGTCAACGATCTGGGCGGAGCCCTTGACGCCGTAGACGCACATGCTGTCGCTGCAGTCCAGCTTCAACAGAGACGAATCGGCATCCCACTTTTCCTGCAATGTTTGCGAACTCGGCGCATCCTTGGCCGTCGTTTTCTTCTCTCCGGCGAACGAGGTCGAGGCAACGAGCACCAGCGCCAGGATCATCAGTCTCTTCATACTCCCCCCTATGCTCAATTCAGCCATGCTCCTTTTACCACGTCCTCCCTGCCCTGCAATAGCTCACCACACTTTCGACATGGATCGCGGTGGTATTGAGAAAGGTGATGTCGAAGTCGCCGTCTTTGAGTATCAGTGGCAGTTCGGTGCAGCCGAGGATGACGGCCTCCACCTGTTCGTTACCCACCAGGCGCGCGATGATGTCGATCAACCCTTTTCTCGTGTCGTCCTTGATGATGCCGAGTTCGATCTCGGTCATAAGCTTCTCGTGGATGTAGTTCTGGTCACTGGCAGAAGGCACCGCCACTGAGATTCCGGCCGCCGCGAAAGGAGGCGCAAAGAAGTTCTCTTCCATGGTGAACTTGGTCCCCAGAAGGCCGACCTTCTTTACCCCCAACTCCCTCGCCTTGTCGCAGGTGGCGGCGACAATGCTGATCAGCGGGATGGGCGACTTGGCCTGGACCTCGTCGAAGACGACGTGCGGCGTATTGGCGGTGATGATGGCGAAGTCGGCGCCCGCCTTGTGCAGCGCCCGCACCTTCTGCACCAGAAGGTACACGAGATGGTTCCACTCGCGCTTGGCGGCGAGATCCATAACCTCCTGCAGGCTCACGCTGTAGATCACCATCTCCGGGGCGGCGAGACTCCCCGGCACGCGGAACGCCTCGATGATGCGCTGGTAGTAATCGACGGTGGACTCAGGTCCCAGTCCCCCGATCATGCCGATGGTCTTCATCACGTCCTCCCCTCGATTGCGAAGTTCATGTCCGTCACGCCGGCGCGCTGCTGATCCTGCGCGCGAGGTCGGTCATCCTGCGCTGGGATTTGTTGGTGCGCACCGCCATGGCCAGCGCCTTGGCCTCGCCTATCACTACGACCAGCTTCTTGCCACGGGTCACCGCAGTGTAAATCAGGTTGCGCTCCAGCATGGTGTAGTGCTGCATGGAGAGCGGAATCACGACCGCGGTGTACTCGGAGCCCTGGCTCTTGTGGATGCTGGTGGCGTAGGCGAGGCTCACCTCGTCCAGTTCGCCGAACTGATATTCTACCAGCCGCTCGTCGAAATCAACGCTGACCGTCCCCTCTTCCTGGCGCACCTCCACAATCCGGCCGATGTCTCCATTGAAGACTTCCTTCTCGTAGTTGTTCACCGTCTGGATCACCTTGTCACCCGGCGCGAAGCCGGTGCCGAAGCGGGTCACCCGCGGTTCCGCCTTGCCATTCAGCACTCCCTGGAGTTCGGCGTTGAGCGAGGCGGTGCCGAGCCCGCCCCGGTTCATGGGGGTGAGCACCTGGATATCGCGCACAGGGTCGAAACCGAAACGCTTGGGGATGCGCTCCGTGATCACCTGGAGCAGCTTGCCGTGGATATCCTCGGCGGTGGCGGCGGGGATGAAGTAGAAGTCGGCCAGTTCCTTCCCCTCGTCCTGCAGCGGGAGCTCACCGCGGTTGATGCGGTGCGCGTTGACGATGATCTTCGAGCCAGCGGCCTGGCGGAAGATCTCGGTAAGGCGCACGGTGGCGACGGCACCGGAGTCGATGATGTCGGCGAGGACGCAGCCGGGGCCGACCGAGGGAAGCTGGTCCACATCCCCCACGATAATCAGTCCGGCGTGGTCCGGGACGGCGGGGAGGAGCTTGTGCATCAGCACCACGTCCACCATGGAGGCCTCGTCCATGACCAGGAGGTCGGTGGCGAGCGGGTTGTCCCGGTCGCGCTTGAAGCCGAAGCTCTGCGGGTCGAACTCCAGCAGGCGGTGAATGGTCTTGGCCTCAATCCCGGTCGACTCGGTTAACCGCTTGGCGGCCCGGCCGGTAGGGGCGCACAGGGTGACCTTCAGGTGCTGGGCGCGAATTATGGCGAGGATGCTGTTCACCAAAGTGGTTTTGCCGACACCGGGACCGCCGGTGACCACAACAACCTTGTTCTTCAGGGCGAGCCGGATCGCATCGCGCTGGGATTCTGAAAGCGTGATGCCGTTGTGGCTCTCGGCCCAGGGGATGGCTTCTTCGGCGACGACGCCGCCCCAGGGCGGGGCTCCGTTGGCGAGTCGTGCAATGCTGGCGGCGACGCCCACCTCGGCGCGATGCAGCGGCGTGAGGAACAGGCATGGGCGACCACCGATGGGTTCGGCAACCAGGTTCTGCTCCGCGATCTCGGCGTCGATGGCGGTTTCAATAACGGTTGAGGGGATGTCCAACAGGGAGGCGGCGCTCTGCACCAGGTCGGCCCGGGCGGCCGCGCAGTGGCCGCTGCCGGAGAGCTCCTGCAGCACGTGTCTGACGCCGGCCTGGGCCCGGATCAGCGAGTCGCGGGCGATGCCCAGGTTGGCCGCCAGCGCATCGGCGGTCTTGAAGCCGATCCCCTGGATGTCGAGGGCGAGCCGGTACGGGTTTTCGGTGACCTTGAAGATCGCCTCGTTGCCGTAGCACTTGTAGATGCGCACCGCCCGCGCGGTGCCCAGGCCGTTACTCTGCAAAAAGACCATGATCTCGCGGATCGCCTTCTGCTCCACCCACGCGCTCGCGACGGATTCCATGCGCTTGCGGCCGATGCCGGGGAGTTCCAGAAGCCGCTCCGGGCGGTTCTCGATGACATCGAAGACCTCCTCGCGGAAGGCCTGCACCAGCACCTTGGCAAAGTGGTGGCCGATGCCGTGCACCATGCCGGACCCGAGATATTTTTCGATCCCCTCCAGCGTGGTCGGGGGCACCACCTTCAGGTGCTCCGCCTTGAACTGCATACCGTGGGTGCGGTCGTTGTGCCAGGAGCCGGTGCATTCGAGGAACTCGCCAGGCGTCACCGTGGCGGCGCTCCCGGTCACCGTCACTAGGTCGCGGTGCCCGGCGACCTTCACCCGCAGCACGCAAAAGCCCGTCTCCTCGCTGTGGAAGGTAACCCTCTCCAACGAGCCGGCGATCCTTTCGACCGGGTGCTCAGCAGGTGATCTATCTTTCATCAGGCTCCCGGTGGTGCTAAGGAAAATTGGGAACAGGGATGGCGGGCCGAACGCTACCAGGGCTCAGGCCGGTGCATGTCAGGATTACCGGGACTGCAGGCCGGAGGAGAAGGGAACCTCGAAGACGCGGCCGCCGCGGGACAGCTTGACCTTGGTTTCCTTGATCTCGAGCACGCGCGCACCGCCAACTTCGGCACCCTCGCCGACAAGGATCCCGTTGAGGACCGCCCGCCTCATGCGTCGTTCATCCTGGTAGGCGATACCGGAGATGGTGATGTCCTGGGCGCTGCCTGCAACGGCGGCAGGTTCCTGGGCTGCCACATGCGGTGCGTCGGACGGTACGGACTGGGGCACGGCAGCGCGGGAGGCTTTGCGAGAGGGCTGCACAACCGGCGCAACTGCGGCCGGAGCTTGAGCCGCAACGACCGGCGCGACCGCGGGCGGAGCAGCCGGAACGGGTGCCGAAACCGTAGGCGTGGCCAGGACGGCGGCAACCGGGGGCGCCACGGGGGTCGGGGGTGCGGGCGGGGCCACCGGTACCGCGGCGACCGGGGCCAGGGAGGCAGGGGCTTGCGCCACCGGTTGCGGTGCCTGCCCCTTCAACAGGAACCCGGCTCCGACACCGGCCAAAAGCAGCACGACACCCGCGATAACCGCCACGGGATAGCGGCGCGGCTCCTTGGGCTGGGCCGCCAGGCGATAGCGCAGCACCTCGGGGCGCAGGTCCTGGCCGGTGCCGCGCCTGCTCCTGCGCTCCTGTTCCATCTTTCTCAAGGCATCAAGTATCAGGCTCATGTCACATCCGTCCCGTCTGTTTGCTGTCCGCGCCCTGCACCCGCGCCAGCCCCGGCGGGAAGTAGCCACCGGCCCGACGATACAGGAGCATGAGGGTCTGTGCCCCCACCTTCCCGTCCGCCGTCAACTGCTCCCGGCGCTGGAATTCAGCCAGCGCTGTCTTGGTGGTCTCGCTCGGCTTGCCGTCCACGGGGCCGTCGTAGCATCCCACCTGCTTGAGAAGCCCCTGCAGCGACTTGGTGGCGGCGGCCTTCTCCGCACCCTTGGGACGGGAGGCGATGCCGTGGAAGTCCTTCCAAAGGACGGTGGTCCCGCCGCTCCAGAGCTGCACCAATTCGGCGCGGGTGAGTTTGGTGTGACCGGCGACCGGCGGGACGACCTCGACCTCGTTCTTGTCCACACCCACCAGGGCCACCAGCCGCTCCGCGCCCCCCGGCAGCACGATGTGGAGCAGTGCGGGGGCGTCCAACCGCCCCAGGATTTCCAGATTGGCGGAAAACTTGGAGGGAACCAGGGTGCGCTGCTTGGCCAACGAGCGCAGGTTGGCAGGTTTTCCCGGCACCGGCTCCACTCGCGGCACCCGCCACGCATCCAGTACCGCGTTCACCGCCGCATAGAGATTGACCTGCTCCGGTTGAGCCGCGATCGCCTGGCGCGCGGCCTCCGCCGACCAGGGAGCCAGCTGTGCTCCCTCCTGCACCGCTTCCTTTACCTCGTTGCCCCCCTTCTTCTCACCAGGGAGGAGATGGAACGACACTACCGAGAACCCAACGATGATGACGACGCACAGCACCAGGGCCGCCGAGAGAGCCCGAACCTGCAATGCCCGCCTGCGGCGCGGCGCTTCCTTGCGCAAGTCGGCAATGGCGAGCGACGCCATAGCCGGGGTGACCTCCTTGCACTCGCGGGTGTAGGCGAGCAGCAAAGCGCGGTCGCAGACCCCGTTGATCAGGCGCGGCAGCCCTCCGGAGAACTTGAAGATACGCTTGAAGGCGCCAGGGGAGAACGTCAGCGGTTCCCTGCCGTCAGCGGCGAACCTGATCCGGTGCCGGATGTAGGCGCAGGTGTCCTCGAAGCACATCGGCTTCAGGTGGTAGCGCACCGTGATGCGCTGGTCGAGTTGGCGCAACTCGTCCCGGGCCAAGAGCGCATTCAATTCCGGCTGCCCGACCAGCACGATCTGGATCAGCTTGTCGCTCTCGGTCTCCAGGTTGGAGATAAGTCGCACGTGCTCCAGTACCTCCACCGAGAGGTTCTGGGCCTCGTCGATCACCAAGACCACCGTGTGACCGGCGCGGTTCTCCTCGAGGAGGTAAGCGTTGAGGGCCGCGTGCAGGTCGCGGATTTCGTTGCCTTCAGTGGGGAGGCCGAACTCTGCGTTTACCTCTTTCATGAAACCAAGGGGAGAGAGGATCGGGTTAAAAATCAGCGCTGTGCGGTGCGTTTCCGAGTCGAGCTGGTTCAAAAGAGTGCGCACGATGGTGGTCTTGCCGGTGCCCACCTCGCCGGAGAGTTCAATGAACCCGGCGCGGTTTTCAATGGCGAAGAGCAGGTGCGCGAAAGCCTCCTGGTGCGGAGCGCTCAGGAACAGGAAAGACGGGTTAGGAGTTAGTGCGAAAGGTGCTTCTTTGAAGCCAAAAGATTCCCAGTACATGTTTCCCCGATGTGCCCGTTCCGGGCGGGAGAAGGTTGGGTGAAGTGGAGGTTATAGCTATAGTTTTTTGCGGCGGGAGTGTCAAGCGAATCCTGTGAAGGAGTAAACCTCCACCAAGGTCGACGGGTACAAAAAAAGCTGCCGCGGAAACATTTTCCGCGGCAGCTTGGTTCAACCAGTCACCGAATCCTAGCTATGGATTTTGGGATCGTTGTGAATCAACGAATCCAAAAGAGCACCTGCGTCGGTGACGTTTTCAAAGGTAACAGTCCCCACCTGGGTTCCGTTATTGGTGATCGTCAGAGTGGCCGTGTTGGATCCATCAGTGTGTTGGAACAGGCCATCGGTGTGGGTTTGCTCGATAACGATCTTGTCCACATGGGCGGTGAAGTCTTTTATGGTGTCATTACCGCCGTTCACCGTAAAGATATCAGCCCCAGCCCCACCAGACATGACGTTATCGCCATGGCCACCGCCAAGTGCATTGTTGCTGCTGTCGCCGGTGAGGGTGGAACCGTTCTGGGCCAGGAGACTGAAGTTGCCAGAGACATGATCGCCGTCGCCGTCGGTCGCGGTGAAGCCAAAGTTCAGAGTCTGGGTCACGTTGGTGTCGATGGTGTACGCGGTGAAGGAAGTGACCCTCACAGCGCCGGCACCGCCGGTGAAGTCGATGTGGTCAATGTACATGTTGTTCTGCGGAGCAGTGAACACCAGGTGACCCGTGGAGTCGAGGCTGCTGGTGGTCGCTTCGCCATGGTCGGTGTAAGTGTGTCCTGCCCCATCGGTGTAGGTCGCATCCCAAACGATCTTCTCGCCGGCGCCGAGATCGTTAATCCCGATCTTGGCCTGGTAGGCGAAGTTAGCCGCACCGCTGGCCCCTTCATTGTCGAAGTTGAAGTGAAGGGTTTCGGTGGTGCCGGCGTTGCTGGTGAGGTTCAACCAGTTGTTGTCGACCCCCATCCCCTGGGTACTCGGGTTGACGCTGTGGCCGTCGGCGGTGATCTGGAGGGACCACGGCTTGGCGGTGGCATCGAACCCGGAAGAGCCGTCGGTGTAGACGTAGAAGGCGGTCTGCGGTCCGCCGGCCCCGATGCTCCCCTGCAGGTTGCTGTTCAGTACCGCGAGGTCGAGCATTTGGTGCTGGTCGAAGGTGTACGTACCATCCGAGTGGGCGGTCAATGTGAAGACCTCATGGCCGTCGGCCGTGGCATGGATGGTAGAACCGTCCGTCGAGACGCTGTAGGTAACAGCTTGGCCATAGGAGGTAAGGCCACTGGGCGGAGTCCCCGTCAGCGTTACATGCGCATTGTTGAGATCGGCACCGATAGTGGCGAGGGTGCCTTCGACAATGGTGCCGCCGGTATGAGCAGTCGTGTCGGTGTCACCGGTGTTTTGGAAGATACCGTTGGTGACATTCAACACCGGCGCGTCATCAGTGATGGTTACGGTGAGGGTGTTGGTTGCGGTATTGCCGTGGCCGTCTGTTACCTGGAAGGTGAAGGTATCCGGGCTGTCGCTGCTCGACGGACCGCTGAGGGTGTAGGTGTAATGGCCGGTGGATGGGTCGATGACCAGGGTCCCTTCGTGGGTGGCCGAGTCGGGCACCAGGGCGTAGGTGTAGGAGCCGTCGCCGCCGCTGGAGATCAGGGTCCCTTCTGCGATGTAGCCGGTACCTGGGTGGGTGCCGACAGACAGGGCGCCCTCGTCAACGGTGGTGTCGGAGTGGACCGTATCGACCTGGGTGTGCAGCCCGCTGTTGGTCAGGTTGATGGTCAGCGTGCTGGTGGACTTGCTGCCGTCAGCGTCCTGAATGGTGTACGTGAAGGTGTCGCTGGTGTTCGCGCTGTTGGGGTTGGCGTGATATTCATAGCTGCCGTTGGCGTGCAAGGTCAGGGTGCCGTGGGCGCCGGTAATGACGCTGTCCACCTGGCCGCTCACTGCGGTCGCGCTGGCGCCTGCGGCTGCGCCGACCACGACGATGGAACCGTCGGCGCCCGGGATGTCGTTAGTGACCACGCTGCCGGAGAGGGCCGCGCCTTCCACCACGCTGCCGCTGTCAACGTTGGCCACCGGGGCATCATCGGCGATGGTGATGGTGACCGTGTTGGTGGCGATGTTGCCGTTGGCGTCGGTGACCTGGTAGGTGAAGGTGTCCGGGCTGTTGGTGAGCGTCGGGCCGTTCAGGGTGTAGGTGTAATGCCCGTCCGCATCGATGACCAGGGTCCCCTCGTGGGTGGCCGAGTCGGAGACCAGGGCGTAGGAGTAAGACCCGGCGCCGCCAGTCGAGACCAGGTTCCCTTCTGCTATGTAGCCGCTGCCCGGATGGCTACCCACCGGCAGGGCGCCCTCGTCGACGCTGGTGACGGAGGTGAGGGTGTCGACCTGGGTGTGCAGCCCGCTGTCGGTCAGGTTGACGGTCAGGGTGCTGGTGGACTTGCTGCCGTCGGCATCCTGGATGGTATAGGTGAAGGTGTCGCTGGTGTTCTCGCTGTTTGGGTTGGCGTGGTACTCGTAGCTTCCGTTGGCGTGCAGCGTCAGGGTGCCGTGAGCACCGGTGATCACGGAATCGACCTGCCCGCTTACCGCCGTCGCGCTGGTACCGGCGGCAGCTCCCACCACGACGATGGAGCCGTCGGCGCCCGGGATGTCGTTAGTGACCACGCTGCCGGAGAGGGTCGCGCCTTCCACCACGCTGCCGGTGTCGGTGTTGGCAACCGGCGCGTCATCGGCGATAGCGATGGTCACCGTGTTGGTTGCCGTGTTGCCGTAGGCATCGGTGACCTGGTAGGTGAAGGTGTCCGGGCTGTTGGTGAGCGTCGGGCCGTTCAGGGTGTAGGTGTAATGCCCGTTGGCGTCGATGACCAGGGTCCCTTCGTGAGTCGCCGAGTCGGAGACCAGTGCGTAGCTGTAGGAGCCGGCGCCGCCGGTCGAGACCAGGGTCCCTTCGGCGATGTAGCCGGTACCCGGATGGCTGCCCACCGGCAGGGCGCCCTCGTCGACGCTGGTGTCGGAATGAACGGTGTCCACCTGGGTGTGCAGCCCGCTGTCGGTCAGGTTGACGGTCAGGGTGCTGGTGGACTTGCTGCCGTCGGCATCCTGGATGGTGTAGGTGAAGGTGTCGCTGGTGTTGTCGCTGTTCGGGTTGGCGTGGTAGTCGTAGCTGCCGTCCGCGTGCAGGGTCAGGGTGCCGTGGGCGCCGGTAATGACGCTGTCAACCTGCCCGCTCACCGCCGTCGCGCTGACGCCTGCCGCCACACCGACCACCACGATGGAGCCGGGGGCCACGCCGTCGGCGCCCGGTACGTCGTTAGCGACCACGTTGCCGGAGAGGGTCGCGCCTTCCATGACGCTGCCGCTGTCGGTATGCGCCACCGGCGCGTCATCGGCGATGGTGATGGTCACCGTGTTGGTGGCGGTGTTGCCATGGGCGTCGGTGACCTGGTAGGTGAAGGTGTCCGGGCTGTTGGTGAGCGTCGGGCCGTTCAGGGTGTAGGTGTAATGCCCGTTGGCGTCGATGACCAGGGTCCCTTCGTGAGTCGCGGAGTCGGAAACCAGGGCGTAGCTGTAGGAGCCGGCGCCGCCGCTGGAGATCAGGTTCCCTTCGGCGATGTAGCCGCTGCCAGGGTGGCTGCCAACGGAGAGGGCGCCCTCGTCGACGCTGGTGTCGGAATGAACGGTATCGACCTGGGTGTGCAGCCCGCTGTCGGTCAGGTTGATGGTCAGCGTGCTGGTGGACTTGCTGCCGTCAGCATCCTGGATGGTGTAGGTGAAGGTGTCGCTGGTGTTGTCGCTGTTCGGGTTGGCGTGGTAGTCGTAGCTGCCGTCAGCGTGCAGGGTCAGGGTGCCATGGGCGCCGGTAATGACGCTATTCACCTGCCCGGCGACCGCCGTTGCACTGACACCGGCCGCAGCGCCTACCACGACGATCGAGCCGTCCGCTCCCGGGATGTCGTTGGTGACGACGCTGCCGGAAAGGGTCGCGCCTTCAACCACGCTGCCGCTGTCGATCTGTGCCACCGGCGCGTCATCGGTGATGGTGATGGTCACCGTGTTGGTCGAGGTATTCCCCTCCCCATCGGTCACCTGGTAGGTGAAGGTGTCCGGGCTGTTGGTGAGCGTCGGGCCGTTCAGGGTGTAGGTGTAGTGCCCGGCCGGATCAATCACCAGCGTCCCCTCGTGGGTGGCCGAGTCGGAGACCAGGGCATAGGTGTAAGACCCAGCGCCGCCGGTGGAGACCAGATTCCCTTCCGCGATGTAGCCGCTGCCCGGGTGGCTGCCCACCGGCAGGGCGCCCTCGTCGACGCTGGTGACTGAAGTGAGCGTGTCGACGTGGGTGTGCAGGCCGCTGTCGGTCAGGTTGACGGTCAGCGTGCTGGTGGACTTGCTGCCGTCGGCGTCCTGGATGGTGTAGGTGAAGGTGTCGCTGGTGTTGGCGCTGTTCGCGTTGGCGTGGTAGTCGTAGCTGCCGTCCGCGTGCAGGGTCAGGGTGCCGTGGGCGCCAGTGATGACGCTGTCCACCTGGCCGCTGACCGCCGTGGCGCTGGTGCCTGCCGCCACGCCGACCACCACGATGGAGCCGGGGGCCACACCGTCGGCACCCGGTACGTCGTTAGCGACCACGCTACCGGACACGGACGCGCCTTCCACCACGCTGCCGCTGTCGACGTTGGCCACCGGCGCGTCATCGGCAATGGTGATGGTCACCGTGTTCGTCGAGGTGTTGCCGTTGGAGTCGGTCACTTGGTAGGTGAAGGTGTCCGGGGCGTTGGTGCCGGTCGGGCCGCTCAGGGTGTAAGTGTAATGCCCGGTAGCCGGGTCGATGGCCAGCGTCCCTTCGTGGGCGGCCGAGTCGGAGACCAGGGCGTAGGTGTACGAGCCGGCGCCACCGGTGGAGACCAGGTTCCCTTCCGCGATGTAGCCGTTGCCCGGATGGCTCCCCACCGGCAGGGCGCCCTCGTCGACACCGGTGACGGAAGTGAGCGTATCGAGCTGGGTATGCAGGCCGCTGTCGGTCAGGTTGACGGTCAGCGTGCTGGTGGACTTGCTGCCGTCGGCATCCTGGATGGTGTAGGTGAAGGTGTCGCTGGTGTTGGCGCTGTTCGGGTTGGCGTGGTAGTCGTAGCTGCCGTCCGCGTGCAGGGTCAAGGTGCCGTGGGCACCGGTGATGACGCTGTCCACCTGGCCGCTCACCGCCGTCGCGCTGACGCCTGCCGCCACACCTACCACGACGATGGAGCCGGGGGCCACACCGTCGGCACCCGGGACGTCGTTAGTGACCACGCTGCCAGCCACGGTCGCCCCTTCCATGACGCTGCCGCTGTCGACGTTGGCCACCGGCGCGTCATCGGCGACAGTGATGGTCACCGTGTTGGTCGCCGTGTTTCCGTACGCGTCGGTCACCTGGTAGGTGAAGCTATCCGGGGTGTTGGTGCCGGTCGGGCCGCTCAGGGTGTAGGTGTAATGCCCGGTAGCCGGATCGATGACCAAGGTCCCTTCGTGGGCTACCGAGTCGGAGACCAGCGCGTAGCTGTAGGGGCCGGCGCCGCCGGTGGAGATCAGGTTCCCTTCGGCGATGTAGCCGCTGCCCGGGTGGCTCCCCACCGGAAGGGCGCCCTCGTCGACACCGGTGACGGAAGTGAGCGTATCGAGCTGGGTATGGAGGCCGCTATCGGTCAGGTTGACGGTCAGGGTGCTGGTGGACTTGCTGCCATCGGCATCCTGAATGGTGTAGGTGAAGGTATCGCTGGTGTTCTCGCTGTTCGGGTTGGCGTGGTAGTCGTAGCTGCCGTCCGCATGCAGGGTCAAGGTGCCGTGGGCTCCGGTGATGACGCTGTCCACCTGGCCGCTCACCGCCGTCGCACTGACGCCTGCCGCCACACCGACCACGACGACGGAGCCGTCGGCGCCCGGTATGTCGTTGCCGACCACGCTGCCGGACAGGATTGCGCCTTCGACCACGCTGCCGCTGTCGGCGTTAGCGATCGGAGCGTCATCGGCGATGGTAATGGTAACCGTGTTGGTCGCCGTGTTGCCGTGGGCGTCGGTCACTTGGTAGGTGAAGGTATCCGGGCTGTTGGTGAGCGTCGGACCATTCAAGGTGTAGGTGTAATGACCAGTGGCCGGGTCGATGACCAGGGTACCCTCGTGCGCGACCGAGTCGGACACCAGGGCGTAGGTGTAAGAACCGGTACCGCCGCTGGAAACAAGGCTCCCCTCGGCGATGTAGCCGGTACCGGGATGGCTCCCCCCGGCCAAGGCGCCCTCGTCGACGCTGCCGACAGAGTGAGCGGTATCGACGTGAGTCTCAACCGTCGAATCGACGGTATATTCACCAACGGCCGAGGCGCTCGCCGTGCTCCCTGCCGCGTCGGTCGTCGTCACCGAGGCAGTGACCTGGTGCCCCGCGTTGCCGGTCAGGTCACTGCCGGGAACGTTCACGGTGAAGCTGTGGCTGCCGGCATCGGCGTCCGTGACGGTGTGGGTGTAGGTATGCTCCCCGATGGTCAGGATGATCACGTCGCCGGCATGGACTCCGCCACCGATGGTGCCGGTTACCGGGACAGTCGTGCTCCCCGCCTCGGCGTTGTTGACGATGTTGTCACCGGCGATGCTCGTTATGCTGATCTCCGCGGTGGTATTGTCGACAGTGTAACCCGCGGTGTCGCTGGCGCTCGCGGTGCTGCCAGCCACATCGGTGGTCGATACCGAAGCGGTGATGGCGTGGCCTGCGTTGTTGGTCAGGTCCGCACCGGAAACATTGACGATGAAGCTGTGGCTGCTGACATCGGCATCGGTCACGGTGTGGCTGTAGGTCTGGCCGCCGACGGTGAGAGTGATGACATCACCGGCATGAACACCGCCGCCAAAGGTACCGGTCACCGGGACGTTGGCATTGCCCGCTTCAACGTTGTTGACGATGTTGTCACCGGCGATGCTCGTGATGTGGATGTCAGCCGTGGTCGTGTCCACCGTGTAGGTAGGCGTGACGACCGCGGTGGCGGTATTGCCGTTGGGCCCGGTGGTGGTGACGCTGACAGTGATGACCTGGTTCGGGTTGTTGACCAGTTCGGATCCCGGTACGTTGATGATGTAGGAGTTGTCGCCGGCAACGGTGCCGGTATGGGTGTTGCCGTTGATCACGATGGTGACCGTGTCACCCGGGTGGGCATCGCCTCCGACGGTACCGGAGACAGGGATCTGGCCGGTAGCTTCGACGTTGTTGACGATGTTGTCACTGGTAATGGGATTGACGGTTATGGTTGCCGTGAGCGGCGGCGTTGGAACCGTGGTAATGACTGAATCGAGGGTCCCAGTCGTCCCGAAGGTGACACCGGTGGTGGTGACGCCGCCGGTGGGGAGAACCTCCTCGCCGGTGGGGGTAACGATGAAGACCGGGTGGGTACCGCCGGCATCGGCGGGGCCGCCGGCTGCCGGGGCTTCCAGTTCGATGGGCTGATCGCCGGTAAGCAATGCCTGCTGGATCTGGGCCACCTCGGCGGTGGTATCCGTGGTATCACCCGACATGACGGTGCCGTAAACGTCGTGGTCGATGGTGACGTTCATCATCCGGCCCAGGTCAAGCTGGTTCCCCTGCGCGCCGTCGAACACGATGGACGCGCTGCCGTCGCTCTCGGTGACGATGCGGTCATCGGCAAAGATCGGGCTGTTCGGCATGAGCAGACGAACCGCGCCATCGGGGGATATAGCTTTCACCGTGCCGTACAGAATGACAACCTTACCGACCACCTGGTGCCCTGCTGCCTGATTGTTCTGTGCCATGACCATTCTCCATTGTATCTATGATAGTGAGGCGTGAGAGGGAGCTGCTAAATTTGGTTATGGTAAAGATATCTCTGAGGGTAAAGCATGTCTATTGTACCTTGGTACTACACTGACATAGTGATCAAGATTACATAAATCTCACTTTGTTTTAACATGACGCCTGAAAGCACAATGAGAGTGGATATATTACCTGTGTCTAGGCGAATGCCAAGCATGGGATAAAAAAAAGCCCTCCGTGACATGGAGGGCTTTTTATCATTTTAGGGGGGAGGCAAATCCAGAGCTAAATCCCCCCTGTCCCCCCTTCGCAAAAGGGGGGGACGCTTGTTCGCGGACGTCGCTTGGTGGGCAGCGAGGGACGCTGGGCACGTACGGCACTTTTAAGACTGCATTAGAATGGCCGGTCCAGACGGTTGGGCTCCTTGACCAGCTTGGTGAAGTTGGAGTTCTTCTGGATCTCCTCCAGGTAGAAGAGCTTCAACAGGTTGTGGGTCGGGTGGTCCGGATTCCTCTGCATCTCTTCGCGCATGCTCTGGAACGATGCGATCAGCTGGGTGTCCGAGGGCGCGTCGGCGGCCGCGGTGCCGGCAAAAAGCTTGTCGATAGCGGTGATGTAAGCAAGACTCGCCGTCGCCGTCTCGGGGCGCTGCGCGCTCACCCACTTCTTGATCGCCGGTGACTGCTTGATGCGACTGGCCAGCGGCAGGTAGTAGTCGAGGTACAGGTTGTAGCGCCCGTCCTTCTTGAGTGTGGCGGAGGTCTGGCGCACCTCACGCAACGAAAGCGGGAACAGTTCGGCGGAAAGGAGCCGGTGCGTGAACCACAGGTTGTAGGCGCCGTTGTCGGTGCTGAACTCACTCACCTTGCGGTAGGCGTAGGAAACCTTGTCGCTCGCCTCGAAGGCACCGAAGTAGGCGGAATCCGGGATCACGTCGTTGTATCCCCTACCCTGCTGCGCGGTGAGGAAGTTCAGGTAGGAATTGAGCGCCATCTGCATCGAGGTCGCGTAACTCTGGATATTCTGCGAGTCCTGGGTGGTGTTCAGCTTGACCAGGTAGAAGTCGCCGGTCCACAGGGCAAGCTCCATGATGGCCCGCCAGAGCCGGTGCGCCGACTTGAGATACAGCTCGCGGCTTTGGTAGCCGGCGCGCTCCCACCCCCCCGCCGAATACGGCGCGATGTCGTTGAAGATCGCCATCGACTTCAGGAGGGCACTCCTCCCCTCCTGGTCCGGCAGCGTCGCGAAGAACTTGTAGGCGGCCGCGTTCTCGTTGTCGGCCAGGCGCGGGATGGCGAAACTGGTCATGTCCAGGTAGTCCACCGCCGCCATGACCACGCCGCTCGACCTCGGGCCCGCCGCCCACTTGAAGCAGAGGTCGTTGTAGGTCCTGGCCCGCTCGTAGGTCTTTTGAACCGCCTCGGTCATCCCCTCGGCATCGAGCTTGGCGCTTGCCACCTGCTGCAGGCGTTTGGACTCGATGGCGGCGACGGTGAAGTTCAGCCGGAAGCGGTCCGAGTCGGGCGCGTTCAGCCCGTCCACGATACGCTGCACCAGGGTCTTGGTGTACTTCCCTTCGCTGTCCTTCTCGCCGAGGTTGCGCTCGTTCATCATCACGAACAGGGGCCCCAGCGCGTTAAGACCGTCCAGCTTCCGTGCGATGATGGCCCGGTTCACTACCAGGCTGATCAGGTTGCGGTAGTAGAAGGGGGTGTTGGTAGGGACGCTGCCGCTGGTCGCGCCGGTGGCAATTTCGTTCTTCTCTATGTAGAGGATCGATCCGTTCCAGATGCCGTAGACCTGGGTGACGAAGTCGTCGGCGTCATCACGCTCCAGTGCCTGCAGCGCCTTCACCATGCCGGACCAGTAGGCAACCTCGGGCATGGATGCCTTACCCTTCAGACTCTCCATGGTCTTGGCCGCGGCTGCCAGGCTCTCCGGGGCGTCGGTTTGCAGGTAATCGATGGTCTGGGCAATGGCGAGGCGCAGGTAGTCCCGGTCGCGGAACAACTGCGGCTGTTCCCCTTTCTGCACCGCCATCAGCTTGCCGTTCCAAGTGGCGATGTAGGAGGCAAGCGTTTCGCCGATCTCCTGGTCGCGCTTTTCACGCCACTCCTTGATCTCGTTCTTGTCCCAGTAGGTGAGCTCGTAGGCGACGTCGAGGTAGGGCCCCCACTCCTTGACCTGGGGAGCGGCGGCCGGGGCGGCTACGGCGGCCGTTTTATACTGCTTCTTGGCCGGTGCGGCGTGCTTCTTCTTTTGGGCGCCCCAGGAGGGGGCGGCCGCCATCAGCAGGCACAGCAGGCAGCAGAAGATGAATGCGATGATCCGTCTGGCGTCAGTTCTTCTTAAGGCAGTCGTAGGCATAATCCAACTCCTCGCATCGCTGGGATGGCTCTCGTCCCCTGGACGGGTAGATCATGAGGTTGAAGGACGATACGCGTTTGGTCCCCTTGAACTGGAACTCACCTTTGTCACTGGTGCAGCTTGCGCGCGCTCCTACCACGCTCAAAACCGCCTTGATCGCTTCCTCCTGCTGCAGCGCGCTGTCGCAGATCTTGAGGCTCATCAGCGAGACTCCGCGCGCCAGTGCCACTTCAGACCCGCCCGCTCCGCTTCCGGCGGGGCTCTTGCTGCGTTGCCGTGCCGTCAGGGGCTGCGCCCCCTTGGGCTCCTCGATGGTCACTTCCGGTGCACTCCTGACCGCCGCCACTCGAGGTGCCGCTGCGCTCCCCCCCACCTCGACGGCGCGAATCGGGCGCTGCGGCCGGGCGACCGGGTCGTCGACGGCAACGGCACTCACTGGCCCACCCCGCACCCGGTAGATGTAGGTGCTCTTGGGTGTCGGCCGCGCCCCCACCTCGGCACTCGCTTCCTTCCTGAACCTCGTGGCCGGGACCCGCGCGGCGGCATCGCCCGCGGCGAGGTCGAACGGTTCCGTCCCCTTGCGCTCCCGGGATACCGTCGGGTACATGTACACCTCCGATCCGCTCTGGTAGCCGTAGGAACGGGCGATGGCGGGGCGGGGCTGCTCCGCGGAGTAGTCCAGTTCGTGCCGAAGCGGCGCGCTCTTCGTCCGCCCGGGCTCCCCTGGATGCTCCCGGTCCACCGATACCGGCGGGCGGTACTGCGGCGGCTTCACGTCCAGCGCATACACGGTGCGCGGCTTTTGCTGCGCCACCACCGGCTTCTCCATGGGGGGCACCTGCTTCGGGTGCGCCGGGGGAGCCTGCAGCTCCAGCCGGCTCACGTCCATGATGGTGCGCTTGGAGACCGGCGCCCCCGGCATCTGGAAGCGGCTCACACACAATGCCACCAGCCCCAGCGCAGTCACCACCACCAGGCGCAGCCACAATGGCACCGGAGGGCGCAGTTCGTGCTCGGCGCAGACCAGGATGTGCCGAAGCCGCGTGCCGCCGTGGCCGCAGGCGTTCTGGATGCGCAGGGTCATGGCTTGTCCCCGGTACGTGACGTGTGCACCACCGCAAGGCCGTTGGAGCTCCAGTACTTGCTCACCACCGCCGCCGCGGAGAGAAGGTCGCTGCTGTAAGACTCGGGCAGCGGCACCACGACCGGGCGCGGCTGCTCCCGGTTTCCCTGCAGGTGCTTGAGCGCCGAGCAAAGCTCGTCATAGCAAAGCGGGTCGGTGCGCGCCGCCTCCTTGCCGCGCACGATGTGCGCCAGCCGGTACGGTTTCGCCCCGTGCTTCTCCACCAGGAGCTGGTGGTAGTCGGGGTTGGACTGCATCGCCACCAGCTCGGGGCTCTTGGCCACCACCGGTGCGGGGAGCTGCATCTCCGCCACTTGGCTACTGGAGGTGTCCATACGCGCCATCTGCGTGAACACCAGCAGCAGCAAAAAGGCGACGTCGGTGAACGAGATGAGCCACTGGTTCCTCGAAGTTCCCACCGAGCGCATGGTCCCCTCCTAGATCTTCACCTGCAGGCCGCGGTTGATGGAGCGCTTGGCGATCACGTCGAGGCCGACGCAGATGGCCTGCAACAGCACGTAGTACATGAGCGCGAAGTAGGTGGACCACAGCTTCGCCCCGATGGCGCCGTTGTTGATGGCGCTCCCCGGGTCGCCGGTGTAGAGGAAGATGACGATCATCCCCGCAACGGTCCCCCACAGCCCTATAGGAGGCAGCAGGTTGGCGCACATGTAGATGCGGTTTACGAAGGTGCCGTTGAAGTTATTCTGTGCCACCTCGCGGGTCGCGTCGTAGAGGAACTCCTTGGGGGCCGCCGCACCGGTGGTGTTGTCGCTTTGGCTGGTGGCCCAAAGCATCTTGGCAACGCTCTCGGAAAGGGTGTCCCCAGGGGTTGCGTGCTGGTCCTTGACGCTGTCCAGGTGCTTGTGGTCCAGCGCCTTGGCGTGCTGGAAAGCCCGCACCGCGAGGATCATGGCGATGATGAAGATGCTGGTGGTCAGGGTAAGCGAGACTCTCAGCGACCAGATGTTGAAGCTGTTGGGGTTGATGGTGATCAGGCCCAGAATGTCCATGGTGGCGGCTCCTTGGCGGTTATTTCTTGGCGATGCGTGCCAGGTCGGTGTCCAACTGGCGGATGGCTTCGTCCAGCGTGGTGGTCTTGCCCTGGATCTGCACCGACATCTTCTGGTAGGGAGCGTAGAGCGACTTCATCTCGGTGAGCACGCTGCCGGCATCGTCACGGTAGTTGAGCACGATCAGAAGGCGCGTCTTCACCAGGGCGATCTCGGCAGAAAGCTGGGTCATCTCGATGTTGGAGCCGTCCACCGCCTGGGTCACCAGGTAGTCGGCGTGGCGCCTTAGGTAGTCGTCGAGGGGTGCCTGCAGCTGTGCGGCGGTCTTGGTCTCGCCGCTGGCGATGAAGTGCTCGGCGAAGTTGAGCATGACCAGGAGGTCCTTCTTCACCGTCTGTAACCTGAGCTCGAGGCCCAGGTCGCTCGCCTGCTCGGTGGGTGCTTCCTGCGGGGGGGCGGGGGGCTGCGCCTCGGCGGCAAAAAGCGCCGGCGCGGCCAGAAGAGACACCAATCCCGTCACTACGACAGCCTGTTTCCATCGCAATGCAATACCGTGGTCCATGTCAGACTCCTCCTTACGGATGAGCTACTTAGAGCATGTATCGTGAGCCGCTGCCGGGTGCGCGCCTGCGCGCCGCGTCAGGGGCCTATGTGGTGACTGCTTCTCGGCTTGATATTGATCCTCAACCCGGTGTCGGTTTTGAAGCTGCGGTAGGGGATTATTTCCTCCCGGCCGGCGTCGAGGGTGATCTGGAGGTGGTCGGGGAACTCTCTGAAACGAACGTTGGTGAGGTCGAATTTCTCCACCGGCGCCTTGGGAAGGCCGATGCCGTTTACCGCGCCGTAGAGGTCGATGACCAGGCTGAAGGGCTCAACCATGGTGATCAGGCTGAATTCGCTCACCTTGCCGCTCGTGTACAGGCTGAGGCCGTCCTTGTCGATGGTGATGCCGGTCAGGGCGATCCGGCCATCGGGCACGGGGGTGGGGGTGGTGGCCTTGAGCACGAAGGGCGCTTCATCGGGAGCCGGTGCTTCGGGCTCCTGCTTTCTGAGTGCGGAAGCGACGGATGCTGCTTCGGTAGCGGCAGCCTGTTCGGGTGCGGCCGGCGCGACGGAGGGGGCGGGGAGCGCGTTCGGCGCTGCGGTGGCGGGGGTATCGGGGGTAGGCAGGGCTGCCTGCTTCATTCTTTGTGCCGCCGGCAGCTCCGGCGGTGTCGGCGCCTTGGCGATCATGGCCGCCGGCGCGGCTCCATCGACCAGGGGACCGGGGGACGGCACCATCTGCGCCGCCGGGACGCTACCCGGCACCGGTACCGCCGGCACCGACTGCTGAGGCGGCTGGTCCGGGTAGGCAGCCATGTCGGGTGCCTGGCGCTTGGCCGGGGGAAGCGGAGGGGACACAGCCCCCTCCTTCACTTCGGCTGCTGCTGCCTGGGGGAAGTAGCGTGGTTCCTCTTCCCCCTTTCTTTGTGCTGCGGGCAGGAGGGCCGATCCGGATGCGGTCACACCCGGATCGGCGGCCTGCGGGAAAAAACGTGCTTCGGGTTCGCCCTGGCGTTGTGCAGGGGCAACGTCGCTGTTGGCGACGTTACCTTGCGCTGGCACCAGGGCTAACGGCTTTTTTCCAGTAGCACCTTTCTTTGCTGCGGGCTTCGCCGCAGCTTTGGAGGCTGCTGCCGGCTGGGCTGCCGCTCCCTTCGGGGCACCGTTTTTCTCGCACACGAGGTTGGCCTCGATGCGACGGTTCTTAGCGCGCCCCACGGCGGTCTTGTTGGTGGCTACCGGGCGGGACTTGCCGTACCCCTTGGAGGTGAGCCGCTTGGGATCGATGTTGAAGTTCTTGACGATGTAGTCGCGCACCGACTGGGCGCGCCGCTCGGAGAGCCTCTGGTTGTAGGCGACGCTGGCGGTTCCGTCGGTGTGGCCGGAGATCTCGCCGTGGGCCTCGGGGAACTCGTTCAGGAAGTCGCCCACCGTCTTCAGCTCGGCGTGGTACTGCGGCTTCACGTTCCACTTGTCGGTGTCGAAGTTGATCATCAGCACCGCGGGCTGGTTGCAGAAGCGTTTCTCCGCTGCCGCCGGCTGTGCCACCATGACCGAGGCGTTTGCGGAAGCGGTGCCCCCTTTGCCCTGGCAGGTGATGGTATAGATGGTGTCGGCCGCCGGGCTGACGGTGGTGGAACCGCTGGCGGCCACCTTGCCGACCTCGGGGCGCATCTCGCAATTGTCGGCCCGCTTGCTCTGCCAGGTCAGCACCGACTTCTCGCCTTTCTTGATGCTGTCGGGAGCGGCAGTGAGCGAAACCTCGGGAGCGGCCACCGGTACCGGTGCCGGCGGCGGCACCGTCAGGTTAAGGGTCGGCTGCGCCGCGGGGACCGGGCGCGCTACCGGTTCAGGTGGCGGCGGCGGTGCCGGGAGCTTCGCCACCGGCGGGGTCACACCGAAGGGGATGTAGATCCCGGTGGTGTACTCGATGGCGTAGCGATCGATCTTGTTGTCGATGAAGATGCCCCGCACGTCGCCGCGCCAGGCCATGTCCTCGGTCACGAAGTACTTGAAGCCGGCGCCCAAGTCGAAGGCACCCTTGGTGTCCGACTTCAGCTGGTTGCCGGCGTACCCAACGGCGATGTTGGGTACGAACTTCTCGTCGGGCTGGAAGTTCCACAGCAGGTCCGCCCCGTAGCGCAGGAAGTCCGTGGTCCTGTCGGTGAGCGTGGAGCGGGTCTTGGCGTAGTCGAAGAGCGCCTCCGCCTCCAGGTTGCGGGTGAAGTTGTAGCCGGCGCGCAGGCCAAATACCGGCGCGGTTTCAAGGTGTTGTTCCCCGTCAAAGGAAACCCCACCGACCATAGGGGATATCGAGAATGTCCCCACCCTGTTGCTTGCCGGGCTCCCTCCTGGCGGTGCGTCGGCTGCCGCCGACGGACCGGGACGGGAGGCGAGAAGCAACGCCATTGCCATCATCACCAATGCATGTCGTTTCAAATCTTCTTCTCCGTTTGGGTTTTATTAGATTGCATTAAATTACTGCTTTACTCTCACGGGCTTGCCAAAAGGTACTATTAAGCTACTATTAAATTCCGCCGTGTCAAATGCCATCTGATTCTTTATGTTTGGCTCGCGGCGGGACATATATTAGACATAAAAAATAGTATTTGCAAATTTATTATTCGAACATAATATGTGTATCGACATTAGCAACTACTCGGTATATAATGGATCAACCGCATATACATTGAGTTATTTTAATTTGTTTCAATTAATATGAGACCACAGGAAGGGGTGCTATGCCACAAAACAAGAAATTAGTGACAGTATTGGCATTGGGGATGTTGGTGTCCGGAGTCGCAGCCGCCCAGGCGGAGACGCTCCAGGACGCGGTGCAGTACATGCTGCGCTCCAACCCGGAAGTGAGGGCGAACTACTACAACAAGGTGGCGCGGGAGAAGGAAGTGCGCCAGGCCAAGGCCGGCTATCTCCCCACCATGGACGTCTCGCTGGCAGCCGGGGTGACCCGCCAGCACGAGCCGACCTTCGGTACCGTCTACCCCAACACGGCCATCGTGAGCGTGCGTCAGAACGTCTTCCGCTTCTTCGGCACCCAAAGCGAAGTGGAGCGCCAGGAGGCCCGGGCCCGTGCCCAGCAGTACCAACTGGGGAGTTCCGCCGAGAACAACGCCCTGTTGGCCTCCAAGGTGTACATCAACGTATTGAGAAGCGAGAAACTGCTGGCGCTGGCCCAAGAGAACCTGACCAACCACCTGCGCATCCATGACCAGGTGAAGCTGAGAAGCGAGTCCGGCGTCGACCGCCGCGCCGACTTCGAACAGGTCAAGGGACGCGTGGCGCTCGCCGAGAGCAACCTCGCCGCGGCCCAGGCCAACCTCTCCGACAGCCTCGCCGACTACCAGGCGGTGATCGGCTACGTCCCCGGCGAACTGACCGAACCGCAGTCGGTCGTGGCGCTGCTCCCGAAGAACAAGGACGAGGCGGAGGAACTGGCCGTCGGCGGTAACCAGGCGCTCAAGTCCGCCCGCGAAGGGGTGCAGGAGAGGACCGCGCAGCACGAGGCGGCCAAGAGCCTGCTCTACCCGAGCCTCGACGTGGCCCTGGACTACCGCTGGCTCAAGGACTACAACGACCTCCCCGGCCAGCGCGAGGAGTTCCTCGGCACCGCCACCCTCACCTTCAACATCCTCAACGGCGGCTGGAACAAGGCGCGCATCGGCCAGACCCAGAGCGAGGTGTACGAGGCGGAGGAAATCCTCGAGAACACCAAGCGCCAGACGGTGCAGTCGATCCGTCTCTCCTGGGAGGCCAACCGCTCCGCCCAGGAGCGCATCAAGTACCTCGAGGACTACGTCAAGGCCGCCGGCCAGACCGCCGACGCCTTCGCCGCCCAGTGGTCCATCGGCAGAAGGACCATGTTTGACCTTCTGGACACCCAGGCCGAGCTGATCAACGCCAAGGCGAGCTTGGTCAACGCACAGTACGACCAGCGCTACGCCGAGTTCCGGGTGCTGAACGGCATGTCCCGCCTGCTCCCCACCCTGGGGCTGCAGGCTCCCGACTACAACGGTAAGGTGACCACGGCCGCCGGAACGCCGTAGACTATCCCGAGAGCGCACTGTATGATAGAGCCCCGGATCGCCGCTACCTTTAGGGACGGTCCGGGCTTTTTTTTAAAGAAAGGGCATCTGCGCCGGGATCAACGTGGGCATCTACCTGAAACGACTGACATCGCTTTCCCTGGCCGCCGTGCTGGCAGCGCTTGTTGTTACCGGCACCGTGCTCCCCGCCGGCAACTTCAGCGTCGACCGCTCGGTGCTGCAAACGGCCGAGAGGAAGTACGGCAGGGAAGCCTTGCGCCGCCTGACCGCGTGGGAGGAGCTCATCGCGCGGGACAAGAGCCACACCGACCGGGACAAGCTCGACAAGGTGAACCGCTTCTTCAACGAGAGGATCCGCTTCGCCAGCGACTGGGAAGTCTGGGGGGTCGAGGACTACTGGGCCACGCCGATCGAGTTTCTGGCCAAGGGGGCGGGGGACTGCGAGGACTTCGCCATCGCCAAGTACTTCACCCTGAAAGCGATGGGGGTGGAGGACGACAAGCTCCGCATCACCTACGTCAGAGCGCTGCGCCTCAACGTCCACCACATGGTACTCACCTACTACAGCACCCCCGAGGCCGAGCCGCTCGTGCTCGACAACCTGGTCGACTCCATAGATCACGCCTCCAAGCGCAACGACCTGATGCCGATTTTGAGCTTCAACGGCTCCGGGCTGTGGCTCGCCAAGCAAAGGGGGATGGGCAAGGCCGCCGGCAAATCCAGCCGGCTCAGGCTGTGGCAGGACCTTCTGCAAAAGATGTCCGAGAACAAACTGTAACGGACCAAGGGTAACCCTATGACACTGTATCGACAGCTCATCATCTTCACGGTCGTGCTCTTTTTGCTGCTGTTCACCGGCACCTGGTACGCCAAGCTGGCCAACACCCGCACCTTCCTGACCAACCAGCTGGAATCCCACGTGCAGGACACCGCCACCTCGCTGGCGCTCTCCATCTCACCCCACGTGGCTCAGAAAGACCTCACCGTGGTGGAGGGTATGATCAGCGCCCTGTTCGACCGGGGCTACTACCAGAAGATCACCTACTCCGATCCGCGCGGCAAGGTGCTCATCGAGCGGACCCTCCCGGTCCGGGTCGAGGACGTGCCGCAGTGGTTCGTGGCGCTGGTGCCGCTGAAGACCCCGGAGGCCGCCTCGGACGTGATGGCAGGGTGGAACCAGGGGGGGACCATCCTGGTGAAGAGTCATCCCGGCTACGCCTACGCGACCCTGTGGAGCGAGGTGATCAGCATGACCATCTGGTTCGCCGCCTGCGCGGCCTTCCTGCTGCTGGCGGCGGCGGTAGGGCTCAGGATCCTCCTGAAGCCCCTGGCCGCGGTGGAGCGCCAGGCCGACGCCCTGTGCCGCAAGGAGTACCAGCTCCAGGAGACCCTGCCGCGCACCCGCGAGTTCAAAAGCGTGGTCGAGGCGATGAACCGGATGACGGTGAAGGTAAAGGAGATGTTCGAGGAGCAGGCGGCCACGGCCGAGGGGCTCCAGGAACGCGCCTACCAGGACCCGGTCACCCTGTTGGGCAACCGGCGCCTGTTTGAGAGCCAGGTCAACGCCGACCTCGGCCGCCAGGAGCAAAACGGCTGCGGGCTGCTTCTTTTGCTGCGCATCCACGGCCTGGAGGCACTGAACCAGAAGAAGGGGCTGCAGGCGGGCGACGAGCTGGTCAAGCGGGTCGCCGCACTGTTGAAGAGCGCCGTCAACGCCTACGCCGACACCGCGCTCTCCCGCCTCACCGGCGGCGACTTCGGCATCTTCCTGCCCAACGTCTCCCCTGCCGAAGGGGCCATCATCGCCACCGAGATCACTACGCAGTTGGGCCGCGTCGCCATGGAGAAGATCGCGCTCACCGACGACATCGGCCACCTGGGTGTTGCTACCTACCAGGGGGGCACCACGCTGACCAGGCTTCTGGCCGAGGCGGACCTGGCGCTCTCCGCGGCGCTGCAAAAGGGGCCCAACAGCTGGGAAGTAAGGGCGGTTACCGGGGAAACCGAGACGCTGCCGCAGGGGCAGCAGCACTGGAAGGACGCCCTGGTACGGGCGCTCGAGGAGAGGCGCATCAGGCTCGACGCGCAGGGGGTGATCGAGAACGGGCCGGGGCGCAAGCTCCTGCAACTGGAACTCTTCGCCCGCGTGTTGCAGGAGGACGGCAAGGCGCTGGACGCCGCCTTGTTCATGCCGGTCGCCGAGCGGCTGAAGCTCGTGTCCGCCATCGACCGCATGGTTATCGAGGAGGCCCTGAAGGTCGACTACCGCCGCCTGGGAGTGGAACGGCTCGCCATCAACCTCTCCCCCACCTCGCTGGAGGATGAGGCCTTCCGCAACTGGCTCTACGCCTATTTAAAGGCGCTGCCGACCGGCACCCCCCGCGTCAGCTTCGAGTTCTCCGAATTCGCTGCGGTGCAGCACCTGCAGAACATCAGGGAGTTCGGCGCCGCGGTCCGTGCCTGCGGCCACGGCATCGGCCTCGACCACTACGGCCGCAGCTTCTCCAAGCTGGGCTACCTGCAGTCCCTGCACCCGGAATACGTGAAGATCGATCGGGCCTACACCGGGGAACTCTCCGGCGGGGAGAACGACAGCAGGTTCTACGTCGCGTCGCTGTGCAGCGTGGCACACAGCATCGACATCAAGGTGGTGGCCGAAGGGGTGGAAAGCGAGGCGCAGGCAGCCATCCTCAAAGAGCTCAACCTGGACGGCATGCAGGGGTACTTCTTCGGCAGGCCGCAGCCCCTGGCCTCCTACCCCACCGTCAGATGATGTCGTGCACCAACAGGTCGGTGGAGGAGATCTTCTCGCGCAGACTCTGGCGCGCCTTGATCCTCTGCTGAGCCTGTTCGGGGAGTTCGGTGAAGTTGATCAGGTTCTTCTTGACCAGGAGGTCGACAAGGTCCTCGATGACGCGCACCGTGGCCGCGTCGGAAAAGGCAAGCGCCTCCCCCCAGGCCCCGGCCTCGTTCAAGAAGGCGAGCACCTCCTCGTCCATCGGGGGTTTCTGTTCGGTGGCCGACGCGGCGGGGCTTTTGTGCAAGGCGACGATCTTGCCCTCGCCGTCTCTTTCTACGTAAAACATGGAGTATCCTTTCTTTGACCCGGCTGAATGACAGTGTAGCTGTTAGTTATTGACACTGGGATGACAGCCGCAAGTATAACGCAAAACGTTTACCAATGTGAAAGGTATTATGCTAGAATATTTCCCACTCATTTCAGCGGCCCCCTTATAAAGCTTTGAGGAGCAGACGTGCCAGAGACTGAAAACCGTAAACTAGAAGCACAGTGGAACGTGGGCGAAGACAGCGATCGCCACGATGACCCCCTTCTCGACTCGCTGCTGTTGGTGGCCAAGCTGCACGGGTTGCCGGCGTCGCGCACGGGGCTGACCGCCGGCCTCCCCCTGGTGCAAAACCGCACCACCGTCGAGCTTTTCCCCCGCTGCGCCGAGCGCGCCGGGCTCTCCTCGCGGCTGGTGAAGCGCCCCCTGGAGCGCATCTCACAGCTGCAGCTCCCCGCCATCCTGCTGTTGCACAACCGGCAGGCCTGCGCTGTGGTGGATCGGCTCCCGGAGAAGGACAGCTTCAGGATCCTCATTCCCGAGGCAGGGACCGGCGAGAGAACGGTGACCCGGGCCGAACTGGAGAAGCTCTACACCGGCTTCGCCATCTTCGTCCGTCCCCGTTACCGCATCGGCAAGTCGACCAGCGTGACCCGCGACGAAGGGAAAGGGAACTGGTTCTGGAGTGCCATCACCTCCTCCTGGCGCATCTACCGAGACGTCCTCATCGCCTCCTTCCTGATCAACGTCTTCGCCCTGGTCAGCACCTTCTACATCCTCAACGTGTACGACCGGGTCATTCCCAACAGCGCCTACGAGACCCTATGGGTCCTCTCCATCGGCGTCAGCGTGGTCTACCTCTTCTCGGTGCTGATGCAGGGGCTGCGCGGCTACTTCGTCGACGAGGCGGGCAAGAAGGCCAACCTGAAGATCTCCTCGCTGCTCTTGCAGCGGGTCTTGAACCTGCGCCTGGAGGCGCGCCCCCAGTCGATCGGCTCCTTCTCCAACAACCTCCGTGAGTTCGAGACCATCCTCGACTTCATCACCTCCTTCTCCATCACCGCCGTCATCGACCTCCCCTTCGTCATCCTGGGGCTCATCGTGATCTGGTACATCGGCGGGGGCGCCATCCTCACCATCTTCCTGGTCAGCATCGCACTCATGCTCATCTACTCCGCCTGCATCCAGGCGCCGCTGCGCCGCGCCGTCGAGAACACCTTCGCCGCGTCGAGCCAGAAAAACGCCATCCTTGTCGAGGGGCTCGCCGGACTGGAGACGGTGAAGATGCTGGGAGCCGAGTCCCACGTGCAGAGAAGCTGGGAGGACGCCGTCAGCTACATCTCCACCTGGAGCGCCCGTTCCCGCTTCCTCTCCTCCTCGGTGAACCACGTCTCCTACTTGGTGCAGAACCTGGCCGTGGTTGCCCTGGTGGTGGCCGGGGTGTACGCCATCGCCATGCGCGAACTGACCCAGGGCGGTCTGGTGGCGCTGGTGATCCTGTCCCGGCAGGTAGTGGCGCCGGTGGCCCAGGTGGCTAACCTCGCCACCCGCTACCACCGCGCCAAGGAGGCCTACCACGCTCTCGACGACATCATGAAACTCCCGGTGGAGCGCCCGGCCGGCAAGACATTCCTGCACCGTCCACGCTTCAAGGGGGGGATCGGGGTGAAGGGGCTCACCTTCGCCTACCCCGGCCAGACGGTGAACGCGCTCAACAACATCTCCCTGCAGATCGCCCCCGGCGAGAAGGTCGGCGTCATCGGCCCCATCGGCTCAGGCAAGACCACGCTGGGTAAGCTCCTCTTGGGGCTCTTCGAGCCGGCCAGCGGCATGGTCACCATGGACGACACTGATCTGAGGCAGATCGACCCGGCGGAACTGAGGCACTACGTGGGTTACGTCCCGCAGGACATCTCGCTCTTCAAGGGGACCGTGCGCGAGAACCTGACCCTTGGTGCGGCCGATATCGACGACCACGCCATCATGCGCGCGGCGGAGTTGGCCGGGGTCGGCGACTTCGTCAAGAAACACCCGATGGGCTTCGACATGGAGGTAGGCGAGTTCGGCCGCGGCCTTTCTGGCGGACAGCGCCAGTGCGTGGCCATCGCGCGGGCGCTCCTTTTGGACCCGCCGGTTCTGGTCTTCGACGAGCCGACCAGCAACATGGACAGCCGCGCCGAAGTGAGGCTCAAGAACCACCTGGCCGAGAACGCTCGCGAGAAGACCATGGTCCTCATCACGCACCGCGCCTCGCTCCTGGAGCTGGTGGACCGGATCATAGTCATCGACAACGGCACCGTCATCGCCGACGGCCCCAAGGCAACCGTCCTCGAAGCGCTGCAGCGCGGGCACCTGAACATCTAGCGGAGAATACGACGTGGAGATAAAAGCAGCCAACAACAAGGGTAACGGGGTATTCCGCAGGATGCCCGAAGACGACGTCGATTACGTCACCGACATCAGGACTTCGATCCTGGTGCAGACCCCGCGCGGCGGCCGGGCCATACTCTGGGCCACGCTGGCGCTCTTCGTCATCTTCATCGGGTGGGCGGCGGTTTCCGAGGTGGAGCAGACCACCAGGGGCGAAGGGAAGGTGATCCCAGCCAGCCAGGTCCAGGTGATCCAGAACCTCGAAGGGGGGATCCTCTCCGAGCTGCACGTGAAGGTGGGGGACACGGTCAAGAAGGGACAGCTCCTTTTGAAAATCGACGAGACCCGCTTCATTTCCTCGCTGGAGCAGAGCCAGGCCAAATCCGGCGCCGACAAGGCCAAGGCGGCCCGCCTGCGCGCTGAAGCGGCTGGCAGCGGCAGCTTCTCGATGCCCAGCGACGTCCCGGCCAGCATCGCCGCCAGCGAGCGGGCCCTCTTCGAATCGCGCCGCTCCGAGCTTAAGCACGCGCTCGAGGTGAAGCAGTCGCAGATTGACCAGCGCCAGAGCGAGCTGAGGGAGTTGAACACCCGACTGCGAGAGCTGAACCAGACCTACGCACTGTACGTGAAAGAGATCAACATCACCAAGCCCCTGGTCGCCAAGGGGGCGGTTTCCGACATGGAGCTGCTGCAGCTCGAGCGCAAGGCGAGCGAGATGAAGGGCGAGATCGAGACCATCAAGCAGTCCATCCCGCGCACCCAGGCCAAGATCGACGAGAGCTACGCCGCCATGAAGGAGCTGCGTCTTAACTTCGCCAACAAGGCCAAGGTCGAGTACAACGACACCGTGGCCAAGGTCGGCGAGGAAGCCGCCTCGTCGCTGGCGCTCAAGGACCGGCTGGACCGTACCCTGGTGCGCTCCCCGGTGAACGGCACCGTGAACCGGATCCTGGTCAACACCATCGGTGGCGTGATCCAGCCGGGCATGAACATCGTGGAGATCGTCCCCACCGAGGGGACCCTGCTCATCGAGGCCAAGATCAAGCCGGCCGACATCGCCTTCTTGAAGCCGAACCAGAAGGCCATGGTCAAGTTCACCGCCTACGACTACACCATCTACGGCGGCCTGGAGGCGCGCCTGGAGCAGATCGGCGCCGACAGCATCATCGACGAGAAAACCAGGGAGAGCTACTACACGGTGACCCTCAGGACCGACCGCAACTACCTGGGCACCAAGGACAAGCCGCTCCCCATCATCCCGGGCATGGTGGCCACGGTGGACATCCTGGCCGGCAAGCGAACCATCCTCTCCTATCTCCTGAAACCGATTCTCAAGGCGAAGTACTCGGCGTTGCGCGAGAGGTGATTACATGCTGATCCTGCTGGCAAGTGCCAACGGATCCCTGTCCAACAGGTGGCAGGGTCTGGTCGCGGAAGGTAACCAGGTCAGGGAATGCCGCACCTTCGGCGAGTTGAAGCAGCTGGCTGCAACGGGAGAGTTCGATCTGGTGCTGTTGCATCGCGAGCTGGTGGACGTTGCCGCCTGCGCAGAACTGCGCACTGCGGCACCCAAGGCCCGGATCTTTCTCCTCTCGGACCGTCCCGACCCCGAGGAGGGGCTCGCCTTCCTGAAGGTTGGCATCGTGGGATACGCCAACAGCTACATCGCCCGTGACAACCTTCTTGAAGCGCTGCGCGCGGTAGCAAGCGGTGGGGTGTGGATGGGACAGCAGGTGATCCAGCAGTTGATCCTGGAAGCTGCGCAGAACGGCGCGGCGACGGGAAAAGCGAGAAATGCCGACCAGGTCCTGGCCCCCCTGACCCCGACCGAGCGCAAGGTGGCCGAGATGGTGGCGGCGGGAAGAACCAACCTGGAAATCGCAGCTGACATGGGCATCGTGGAGCGCACCGTGAAGGCCCACCTCACCTCGATCTACGGCAAGCTCCCCGCCGGCAACCGGCTGAGCCTCGCGCTCCTGGTCAACCAGGGGTAGGTTGCGCCGGCGCTACCGGCTCTGGAAATCGCTGGCCAGGTCCATGACGCAGATGGTGCGGTAGCGGGGATGCGGACCGCAGGCAGCGCCCATGGTCCCAAAGGAGCGGTCGAAGATATTCTTCCGGTGGCCCCGGTCGGGGACCCCGTCGTCGATGATCAAACCCATCACCACTTGCCTGGCCGTGTCCGGTCCGTAGCTGATGTTCTCCCCGAACGAGGAGCGCCAGGAGCCGTACCTCGCGATCCTCTTCTTCATGTCGCCGCGCTCGTCGTGGCCCGTCTCCCCCGAAACAGTCTGTTCCCGCACCAGGTCCGCCGCCGCCTTCGCCAGTCCCGGCGACCAGGACAGTGCCGGCAGCGGGCGCTGGCGTGACAGGAACTGTGCCGCCTCGTTCAGTGCCCCCTTCCCTTCCGACGTCATCACCATGTTCAGCGATCCCGGCAGGCGATACGCCTTGCCGATGAAGTACTTTTTGAAGTCGCGGATGTATTGTGCGTAGCGCTGTGGGTGCTGGCGTGCCGCGTTGGTCTCGGCGAGAATCTGCTGGGCGAGGTCGGCCGGTTCGGCGTGTGCCGTGCAGTAAAGGAGCAGGATCAGCAGGCAGGATAGCGTCAACGTTGTGCGGGTCATTTTTTCCCCTCCAGGAGAGCCAGTCTCGTCTCGAACACCTTGAGCGCGTCCGCCAGGGTCGCCTCGATCTCGTCGCCGTAGACCGTGAAGTAGAGGTAGTTTCCCGAGTAGTGGTGCCAGTTGAGGTCCTCGACCAGGAGCGGTTCCAGGTAGCGTTCCATCTTTTCGTAGGGGTAGAACGGGTCGCCGTTAGGCCAGGTGCGGCGCAGTTTCTGTGTCTGGTTTTCCGTGAGCGGGATGCGGTAACGAACCGATACGACCTGAACCTCCATGATGCCCCCCTGTCTGCAATAGCCGGTCATCCGGCCAGAGCACTAGCATAACAAAAACGCCCCCCAAGGCAAAGCCAAGGGGGGCGTCAGCAAATTCTGTGTCAGGTTGCGGCTAGATGGACTTCCTCCATGCCAGCCGTCCCTCCAGCCAGCGCGAGAAGCTGGTGAAAGCGAAGCAGAGCACGAAGTAGACCGCCGCGATGAAGATGAAGATCTCGGTCGGGAAGGCCATGGTCCGGTTGTTGATCTGGGTGCCGACGTGGGTCAGTTCGGAAACCCCGACGATGAAGGCGAGCGAGGTGTCCTTGATCAGCGACACGAACTGGTTCACAAACGACGGGATCATGTTCCTCAAGCCCTGCGGCAGCACGATGTAGAGCATCGCCTGCCAGTGCTTCAAGCCCGTCGAGACGGCCGCCTCGGTCTGCCCCTTGGGGATCCCCTGGATACCGGCACGTACGATCTGCGACATGTAGGCCGAGGTGAAGATGGTGAGCCCCATGATGACTGTGGTCGCTTCCGGCACCGTCTTGCCCATCAGGGCCGGCAGCAGGAAGTACATCCAGAAGATCACCATCAAGAGCGGGATGCCACGTACCGCGTTGATGAACAGGTTCACCGGGTAACGGATCACCGCGTAGCGCGACATGCTCAAAAGCCCCAGGATCAGCCCCCCGAAAAAGGAGAGGATGCAGGAGACCACCGCGAGGTACATGGTGAGCCCGAGCCCGCCCAGCGGTCCGTTCGGGTAGCGCCCGATCATGAAGTAGGTGAAGTTATCTATGATTACTTGAAAGTTGAGTCCTTCTTCCATTGTGTTCTCCGTTTCCCGCGGGAAAATCCGCCGATCTCGTTGCTATCCTGTCGCCGTCCCTAGGCACGGTGCGGGTTGAGCACCTTCTTGTTGTACACGTCCATGAGCGCCGTGATGACCACGGAGAGCCCGAGGTAAACCACGGTGGCGGCGGTGAACGCCTCGAACCCCTTGAAGGTGTAGCTCTCGACCTGGCGCGCCTGGTAGGTGAGTTCCATGACCCCGATGCTCATCGCGAGCGAAGAGTTCTTGGCCAAGTTCAGGAACTGGTTCACCAGGGGCGGGATGGTGATGCGCACCGCCTGCGGCAGGATGATGTACTGCATGGAACGAAGATAGGAGAAGCCGGCGCTCCTGGCCGCCTCCATCTGCTCCTTGGGAATGGAAAGGATGCCCGACCTGATGTCCTCGGCGATGAAGGCCGAGGTATAGATGGTTAGGGCGATGGCGGCCGCGGCGAACTCGAAGTTCGTGCTGTTAAGCCACTCGTTGACCGCCGCCGGGAGCACCTTGTACGAGCCGAAGTACCAGAAGAAGATCTGGACCAGCAGCGGCGTGTTCCGGAAAAACTCCAGGTAGGCGGTGGCGATCCAGCGCACCGGGCGGTAGTGGCTCATCTTGAGCACGGCGATCAGGAGCCCCAGGATAAAGGCGCAGACGATGCCGACGGCGGAGAGCTCCAGTGTTACCTTGAGCCCGGAAACCAGCCATTCGAAATACTTGCCGGAGGTGACGATGGACCAGTCAAATGTGTACTTTAGCACGTGAAACCCCTTAGAGGCAGGTTGAGGTTGAGGTCAAGGTTGAGAGAAAAACTACCAGCTAAATATCCTTTCTCAACCGGAGCTCAATCTGCAACCCGGTTTACTGTTTAAACGACACGCCGAGGTCAAGGTTGAGAGAAGAGCGATTAACTCAACCTCAACCTTAACCTCAACCTGTTTGTTACTTGTCCGCTACGATCTTAAAGTTACGCTTGAGCTGGAATTCGGTACCTTTGCCGAACCACTTCTCGAAGATCTTTTTGGCTTCGCCGCTCTTTTCCATGTCGAGGATGGTCTTGTTCACGAAGGCGATGAACTTGGCGTCGTCTTTCCTCATGCCGAGGCCGTACGGCTCGTTGGAGATCTGGACGTTCGGGATCTCGAATTTGGATTTGTTGGGAGCTTTGGCGAGGATGCCGGCGAGGATCGCCTCGTCAGTGGTCACGGCCTGCACCTTACCCTGCTGCAGGGCCAGGAACGCCTGCGGGTAGTCGTCGAAGGAGAGCACGGTGGAGGTCGGCAGGGCGGCCTTCACGTTCTGCTCGGAGGTGGAACCCTTGGCGGTGCCGATCTTCTTGCCGGCCAGGTCCTTCAGGCTCTTCACTTTGCCCTTCACGGTGATGAACTTCTGACCGGTGGCGAAGTAGGTGTGGCTGAAGCCGATCTGCTTGGCGCGCTCCGGGTTCTTGGTCATGGTGGCGGCGATGATGTCGATGTTGCCTTCGGTGAGCTGCGGCATGCGGGAAGCGGAGGTAACCGGCTTCAGCTCGACCTTCACGCCCAGCTTCTTGGCGATGGCTTTGACGAAGTCCACGTCGTAGCCCACGATCTCGCGGCTTTTCTCGTCAACGTAACCAAAAGGAGGAAGGGAGTCCTTGACACCCGCAACGAGAACGCCTTTCTTCTTAACCTCAGCAAGGGTATCGGCGGGAGCCGCGGCCATCGCCTTACCGAAAGAACCCAACAGGGCCAAACCCATAACAACAGCAGCCAATCTTTTCACAGTACTCTCCTTTTGATTTCTGTATTAACAGGCACCCGCGTCGCAGGAATGCGGCGTTCGACAGGTGAACAAGTTCTCTAGTGCATCGGCGACAGCAGCTGCTTCAGGAACTGCTTGGCGCGGTCGTGCTGCGGGTTGCGGAAGAACTCTTCCGGCTGTGCCTCCTCGAGGATGATGCCGTGGTCCATGAACACGACGCGGTCGGACACCTCGCGGGCGAAGCCCATCTCGTGGGTGACACAGACCATGGTCATGCCGGTGCTGGCAAGGTCCTGCATGACCGCGAGAACCTCGCCGATCATCTCGGGGTCGAGTGCGGAGGTCGGCTCGTCGAAGAGCATGATGCGCGGCTTCATGGCCAGGGCGCGGGCGATGGCGACGCGCTGCTGCTGACCGCCGGAGAGCTGGGTCGGGTAGGCGTCACGCTTGACCGCGAGGCCGACGCGCTCCAAAAGCTCCATGGCCTGCTCCTGCGCTTCCTTTTTGGGAGTCTTGCGGATCTTGATCGGGGCCAGGGTGATGTTGTCGATGACCGAGAGGTGCGGGTACAGGTTGAACTGCTGGAACACGAAGCCCACCTCGGCGCGCAGCTTGTTGAGATCGGTCTTCTTGCTCCTGAGGTCCATGCCGTCGACGATCAGGCTCCCCTCCTCGATCGGCTCCAACTGGTTGATGGTGCGGATCAGAGTGGACTTGCCCGACCCCGAGGGACCGCAAACCACGACCACTTCTCCCTGTTTGACGTGGAGATCGATCCCGTTAAGCACGTGAAGCTTTTTGAACCACTTGTGGACCCCTTCAAACTTGATCATCTGCTGCTCCTTTTCTATTTGTTGCCAATCGAGTCACTCAAAGCTGCTGCACAGGATATGGGCAGTTTGCCTGCCGGCCGTTCACACCCAACCGTCGTTTCGAAAGATGGAACGCGAATAAGCGTGCAGTGTGTCTTCATATACAGCAAAGCCGGTGCCAAACATGGCGTAAACAGCTAACAACTCGGATTGTTATCCGAATACGCCATTTACGACCCTAACATTAGAAACAATGGGGTATAACCAGTGATGGAAAGCTGTTTGAGAGAAGGTGGGAAATAACGAAGAAAGGGGATTTTACGGCAGGTATAACATTCATTATAAGCTTAACGAAAGTTATACCCCTTGAGGTGGACGAGAAGATGGACCGCCAGGAAAGCCGGTTTATGATAGGCGTTAGTTTGATGAAAAAAGCGGCAAAACATCCTCCCCTCGCCCATCGGGAGAGGGGCCGGGGGTGAGGGCGGTCCTAAAACAATGCCTCGAATATAGGCAGGTCCAATTCCCCTCCCCCGGAGGGGGAGGGTCAGGGAGGGGGAAGGGGGAAATCCTGCCATTGCCAGCGCCCCTCTCCAACCTCCCCCCTCCAGGGGGAGGCTCTCTGCCCCCGCTATTCTGCCTTGCCGTCTCTCTGCAGCTTGAGCCTCTTACTGAGTGCGGGTTGCGAAATGCCCAACATGCGAGAGGCCATGCTCTGGTTGTTGTCGGAGCGCCGCATCGCCTCGGCCACCAACTGGTCCACCGCCGCGCTCAGGGTGGGGATATCGGGGCAGGAGTAAAAGACGTTCTGTTCCCCCATCGCAGCCTGTTCCGCGGGGACCTCCCCCTGCACCTCCATCGCCTGCCGAAAACTGTTCATGGAGAGCATGCGCGAGGAGTGCACGCTCATGGCGTCGTAGACCATCGACCGCAGCTCGCGCAGGTTGCCTGGGAAACTGTAATTGGCCAAGAGCGTCAGCAGCTCCTTGGGGTAGCTGGGCACCTTCTTGCCGAAGACCTCGGCGCTCTCCTTGAGAAAGTGGTCCAAAAGCAGCGGTATGTCGTCCTTGCGCTCGCGCAGGGGGGGGATGTGAACGTGGTGCGCCCTCAGGCGGAAGTAGAGGTCCTTCCTGAAGCCGCCGGCGTCCTTCTTCTTGGAAAGGTCGTGGTGCGTCGCCACCACGATGCGCGCCCGGAGCTGCTTGGGCTGGTCGCTGCCCAGCGGGTAGTACTCCCCTTCCTGCAGCAGGCGCAGCAGTTTCACCTGGCAGGGCAGCGAGAGGTCGCCGATCTCGTCGAGAAAGAGGGTCCCCTCGGCGGCCTGTTCCACCATGCCGCTGCGGCTCTCGTCGGCGCCGGTGAAGGCCCCCTTCTTGTGCCCGAACAGCGTATCGGTAAAGACGTTGTCCTCCAGCCCGGCCACATTCACCGGGACCAGCGGGCCGTCGCCGCGGCTCAGGGTGTGGATGGCGCGGGCGATCAGTTCCTTGCCCACGCCGCTTTCGCCGGTAACCAGGATGGGCTGGGTACTCTTGGCCACCGCCTCGATGTACTGGAAGATAGAGCGCATCGCCTTGTTGTTGGTGACGATGGGGGCGAAGGCCTCCGGGCACTCCAGGCGGTCGTTCAGGAATCGGCGCCGCATCTCCTTGTTTTCCCGCTGCAACTCCTGCATCCGGATTGCGCGCCGCACCGATTCGAGGATGCGGTCCTCCTCGTCGGTCTTGACCAGGTAGTCGAAGGCGCCCAAGCGCATGCACGATACCGCCGTTTCGATCTGGTTCAGTCCCGACAGCACCACCACGGTCACCTCGGGATGTTCCTCCGCGATGCGGGCCAGCAGTTCCTGCCCCGAGAGGTAAGGCATGGTCAGGTCGAGCAGCACCAGGCCGATGTCGCCCCGGTCCAGCTCCCCCATCACCAGACGACTGTCGGTGAGCGCAGTGATATTGCTAATGGCGCCCGGTCCCTCCAGCGTCATGCGCAGGCTGCGCAGCCAGGGCGCCTCGTCGTCCACCAACAGCACGCCGAAGGCAGGATATAGTGCTTCGCTCATCTGCGACTCCTCTTCATTTCTATATCACCGTCCATGCTCCTCCCCTGGAGGGGGGAGTTTGGAAGGGGGGAACGCCGGTAGAGAGGAAATCCCCCTCCCTGTCCCTCCCCCTCCGGGGGCGGGAACGCTGATGCCAGCTCCCTGAAAAAGGTGTGGGGCATAATGCTTCGCCCGCAGGACCACCGAACAGCCCATGCTCCCCTCGCCCACCGGGAAGAGGGGCGGGGGGTGAGAGGGCAGCCCTTCGTGTCCGCTGTGGATCTCAGAGTCCTCTGTGTTCCGTGTTTTCCCCCGCCGGCAGCGCCGGCAGCTCCATAGTAACCGTGGTGCCGAAGCCCGGGCGCGACTCGAAGTTCAGCGCACCGCCGTGCTGCTTCATGATTCCCGCCGAGATGGAAAGCCCCAGGCCGCACCCGCCCTCTTCCCGCTTGGTGGTGAAGAAAGGATCGGTGAGCCGCGCCAGGTGCTCGGGCTCCACCCCCCTCCCCTCGTCGCGCACGGTGAGCAGCACCAGGTCGCGGAAACGGTCGTGCCGGGTGGAGATCTGGATGCTCTTGCCGCTCCCTTCCAGAGACTGGGCCGCGTTCAAAAGGAGGTTCACGATCACCTGCTCGATGCGCTGGCTGTTCCCCTTGACCCGCGGCAGGGCATCGGCCAGGTGCGCCACGATCTGGTGCGAACTCTTGGCAACAGTGTTCTCGACCAGGCGCAGCGCGGCCTGGGCGCAGAGGTTCAGGTCCAGGTGGTCGGTGAGGTCGGCGCTGTCCCGTCGCGCGAAGTCCTTCAGCTCGGCGACGATGCGCTTGATCCGCTTGGCCGCGTCCTGCGTCTCGGAGAGCATGTGCGGCAGCTCCTCGCGCAGGCGGTCGTAGCTGTGCCGCCCCAGCTTGAAGTCGCCGTGCTGTTCGCGGTACTCGTCCAGGATCGGTTGCGAGCCGCGCAGCACCTCCTCGAAACGGGGCAGGTTCAAAAGGATCAGCCCGTTAGGGTTGTTGATCTCGTGGGCGACGCCGGCCACCAGGGTCCCCAGCGAGGCAAGCTTGTCGGCCTGCACCAACTGGTCCTGGTGCATGCGCAGTTTCTCCAGCGCGGCCTGTTTCTCCGCCACCTCGCGCGCCAGTTCCTCGGTGCGCTGCGCTACCCGCTTCTGCAGGGTCCGGGACCAGACCACGGTCCCCCCCAGGATCAGTAGCAGCGGCAGGGACACCAAGGTTACGTAGCGCACCACCCTCCCCCAGGAAACCGGCTGCTGCTCCATCACCCCGAGCCACTTGTTGTGGATCTCCTGGAACTGCCCGGAGCGCTTCAGTATGGCGAGCCCCTCGTTGAAGCGGGCCAGCACCTCGGCGTTCCCCTTCTTCACCGCGTAGCCGTAGGCCTGGGTCATGATCGGTTCGGCCACCGGCACGATCCGCTTCAGCCCCATCTCCTTTTCCAGGTACATCCCGGTCAGTCGCGACACCAGGGCGCAGTCTCCCCTCCCCTGGTTCAAAAGCCTGAGCGCCTCGGCCAGCGTGTCGGTAAGGATGAGCCGCGCCTTGGGGTCGTACCCTTTCATGAAGTCATGCATGATGCTGTTCTTCATCACGATGACTTCCTTGCCGCGCACGTCTTCGATGGATTTTATGCGCCGGTCGTCCCGGCGGATCCAGATGGACTGGAACAAGAGCGCGTGCGGCGTGGAGAAATCGACCTCGTTGGTACGCTCCTGCGAGAACGCCATCCCCTGCAGGATGTCCACGTCCCCCTGTTCCAGCGCGCGGCGCATGCCGTCCCACGGCCCCAGCGAAATCTCCACCTTGAAGCCCATCACCTCGGCGATGGCGCGGGTCAGCTCGACATTGAAGCCGGCGGGCTTGCCGTCGTGGTCGACGAACTCGTAAGGGGGATAGTTGAAGTCCCCGCCGACGACGATCACCGCTTTGCCGACTCCGCCGCGCCCCAGCGTGTCGGCGCCCCCCCCCGAAGGGAGCAGCGCCAGCAACAGTACCAGGAGAGGCATGATGGCCCGGGAAAGGCACAGCCGCTTGCAGCGGGAGCCGACGGCACGGAATCTCTGGATGAAGCGGAAAATGGGCAAGGGCAAGACACCTTAGCAGGGGATTAGCGGGATGAGGGCGATGGGAAATTAATGGCATAGACCGGCGGGTCATGTCAACCGCGATCAGCCGCCACAGGTAGGTCGCAATCTTGGCAGGTCACCAAGATAATTGCATGCCCCCACTTGCTTTTTGGTGGGGGCCGGTATTATTTTTATCGTGACAACCGACGTATTCCCTCTACTGCAGGATCTACTATAGGTGATGACATGCGGCTATCTCTCTATCTCGAACACGGCGAACAGTTCTCCCGGGCCGCCCTGAAACTTCCGGTGCAGACCCCGATCGATATCGAGTCCACCCTACTCAACTGCTACATCGAAGTGCTGCCGGTGGCGGCGTCCTACTACATGGGGCCGGAGCACCTCCCCGGCATCGAGTTCCCGCACCCGGAAATCCGCGTGGTCTTCCAATTGAAAGAGCATCCCCAGGTGGCAGCGGTCTACTCCATCGACGTCTTCGTGACCGACGCCATGCTGAGCCTCGTCAGCCACGCCCAAGGGCACACCCACGTGGACATCAACCGCAGGGGGGCGCACATCGAGCGGCTGATCGCCAACAAGCAAAACGGCCTCCTGGAACTGATCGGGTGCAACCACAACACCCTGATCGACCGGCTCACCCAGGCCTTCATCGGCCTGCGCAGCGCCTACCTGACCGCCCTCAACGAGGAAGGGTGCCTTCCCATCCCGAAGCACTACTAGCGCTCAGCGGGGATGACTGAAACGCTCGAGGCAGGGCAGGCACAGGCCCTCCTCGGGCCGCCACCCCGGAAACCTCTCCTGAACCCGCTCCGAAAGACCACTATCGTCCGCCCCCTGAGTCCGGTGCACCAACTCGGGGACCTCGATGCCGCACACCGGACACTGTACCCCGGTATGCGCCTGTTCCTCCCGCGCCCCCGCAGTCAGGTTGGCACGTTGCCGCTGCAGACAGGGCAGCCCCAACAGCGCATCCCCCAGCCGCAGGTCCCCCGATTCCTTTGTTTTGCCAGATCCAGTCATACCCCGGCTCGCCCCTCCCCTCTCGTTCCTGCCTTGCGCACGGTCAGCCTGAGCCCGGTCACGGCGACCACCTGTACTTTTTCACCCTGGCGCACCGGCTCCTCGCCGGTCGCGTTCCAGTATTCTCCGCGCACCAGCACCTTCCCTTCCGGCGCGAGGTCGCTATCGGCGACGCCAACTTCCCCGATCATCCCTTCCACGCCGGTGATCGGTTTCTCCCGGTGCGCCTGGATCACCTTGACCACCACCACACCGAAGAAGAGCGCGGTCACCGTAACCGTCCCCGCCAGCACCTCCCAGGACAGGCGCAGGTACGGCTCGGGCGACGGGAAGAGCATCAGCGACCCGAGCACCATGGCCACCACGCCCCCGACAGCGAGCATGCCGTAGGAGACCACCTTGATCTCGGCGATGAACAGGATGATGCCCAAAAGGATCAGCCCGATCCCCGCGTAGTTGACCGGCAGGGTCTGCAGCGCGAAAAAGGAGAGCAGTAGCGAAATGCCCCCGATCACCCCCGGCAGGATCACCCCCGGGTGGGCGAGCTCGAAGAAGAGCCCGGCGATGCCGAGGAGCATGAGCATGTAGGCGACGTCCGGGTTGCTGACCGCGTTCAGGATACTGTCGCGGGTCCCCATCTCGTGGTTCACCACGCGTACACCGGCCAGGTGCAGCACAACCTCTTTGCCGCCGCGCTGCACCCGCCGCCCTTCCAGGCTGGACAAGAGTTCCTGCCGGGAGGGGGCCACCAGGTCGATCACCCGCTGTTTGAGGGCGTCCTCGGCGGTGAGGGAAATGCTCTGGCGCACCATGCTCCGGGCCAGTTCCACGTTGCGGCCGCGCTTGGCCGCGATCCCCGCCACGTAGGCCTCGGCGTCGTTGACCACCTTGGCCTCCATGACCGGGTCGGGTTTACCGCCCAGGCCAACCGGGTGGGCCGCGCCGATGTTGGTGCCGGGGGCCATGGCCAGGATATCTGCCGAGAGGCCGATGACCGCACCGGCCGAGGCCGCGCGTGCCCCGGCGGGGGCCACGTAGACCGCCACCGGGACCGGCGCCGCGAAGATGGCCTGGACCGCCTCGCGCATGGCCGTGTCCAGCCCGCCCGGAGTATCCAGCTCCACCAGCACGAGCCGGTCACCCCGTCTCCCCGCCGCGTCCAGGTTCTCCTTGAGGAACGACGCGCTGACCGGGTTGATGGGGCCGCGCAGGGAAATGACTCCCACCTGCGGCTCCTGCGCCCCCAGGCACAGCGGCAGCACGACCAGTATCAGCAGCACCAGGAACAGCCGTTTCATTTCGGCACCTCCCGTAACAGGAAAAGGCTAACAACGCAAGGCAGCAAACCTAAATCGTTAACGCAAAGCCGCAAAGCCGAACTGCTAAATGTACAGACTCGCAAGGTGGTTCCTGTTTCTCCCCTCTGTTTTTTTGTCAAAGCCCTTGTTTCTCTTTGCGTCTCAGTGCCTTGGCGGCTTTGCGTTCAGGCATGTGCCTTGAGCTGTTTTTCGGTTAACACGGCACCGCGTTATTTTCCATTAAAATGATGGCCTTCGCAAGTTGTGCCTGCCGCAGCCGCACCGTTCCCATCCATGGAAGACACAACGCGCCCCCCTTCGAACTTGGCCCCAGCGTAGAGAAGCAGCGTAGGAAAGCCGCAGGAACTGGACCTGAAACAGCTTCAATCTGTTAGTGATGGTTTATTGACTGCATGGAAGCCTCATATATACTCATCAAGCACAAGGAATCAGATCCGTTTTAACTCCAGTGAGTATTGCAAGCGAATCAATGGCTGCCTATTGAGAGAGTAGCAGGCCGGGAGGCGTATGGCGAAGTCAGCAAGTGGCGCTGCATGTGACTGTGAAGAGTTTTACCGGCAGGTGCTTGATGCCATGATCAACGCGGACCGCACCAAAGCGGCTGCCATCATCGAACGTGCCCTTGACTGCGGCATCCCGCCTGCCCGGGTCATCGCGGAAGTACTCGACCCCGCCATCGTCCAGCTCGGCACGCTCTGGGAAGGAGAGTCGATGTCGCTGGCCCAGAACTTCATCGCCTCGAAGATCGCCGAGGACGCCTTGCTGCGCTGCCTTCCCGACCACGAGAAGGACCGGGACCGCAAGGGGGTTGCCGTGATCGGCAACATCGAGGACGACTTCCACAGCCTTGGGCGCAGAACGGTTGGGCTCTTCCTGAACGCCGCGGGATGGCAGGTGGTCGACCTGGGCAACGACGTGCCGGCTGAGCAGTTCCTGGAAAAGGCGCGCGAGGTCGGGGCCCGTGTCATCGGAGTTTCGGCGATGATGCAGACCACCGCCATGAACATCCGCAAGCTACGCGACCTGATCGACGGGGCTGGGGAGCAGGAGCGGATCAAGCTTGCCGTCGGCGGCGCGGTCTTCAACTGGCGCCCGGAACTGGTGACCGAGGTGGGAGGGGACGGGACGACGAGAAACGCGGTCGGAGCCGACGAGCTCTTCACCTGCTTGCAGGAGCAGGCCCGGATACCGGAGCGTGCCCTATGAACTCGTACCGGCGCGTCATGAATACCCTCGGGGGGCTCCCGGTGGATCGCCCGCCGGTCTTCGCCGTTTTGGGGGCCTACGGTGCTGGGCTCACCGGCTGCGATCTGCGCACCCTGTACTGCGACCCGGCGGCCTACCTTGCCGGGCAAAGGGCCGTCCAGGAGAGCTATGGCTTCGACCTCGTGCTGGCCCCCTTCGACTTCAGCGCCATCTCGGAAGCCTTTGGCGGGGAAACCGTCTGGGGAGGGCTGCAGACGCCGAACGTGAGGCGGTACCCGGCAAGAACGGTCAACGAAGCACTGTCCCTGCCGCTCCCCGCCCCCTCGACCGCGGCGCGCCTGCCGGTGATGATCGAGGCTACCAGGGGGCTTGCCCGGTGCTACAAGGAGGAAGTCCCGGTAATCGCGGTGCTTCCCGGCCCCGGCATCCTCCCGGCACTCCTGACCGGGCTGGAGCAGTGGCTGGAGACGCTCCTCTTCGAGCCGGAGCAGGCGGCCAGGCTCCTCGACCACAGCTCCCCCTTTCTCGTCGGGCTCGCCAACACCCTTCTCGAAGCGGGTGCCGACTGCCTCGTCTTCACCGAAGGGATGGCATCGGCCGAGATCGCGCCGCGCGGGCTCTTTGCCGACGCCATTTTGTCGCACCTAACCGCCACCTTCGGCGCGATCAACGGCCCCAAGGTGGTCAGCAGCACCGGGGGGCGCCTGAACCACACCCTCGACCTCATCCCCGGGCTGCCGGGAGTGGTCGGCGCCATCATCGGCTCAAAGGATGACCCCGCCGAGTCGCGCCGGCTCACTCCTGCCGGGTTCAACCTGATCGGTAACCTCGACAACCTCGCCTTCGCCTCCGCAAGCGCCTGCGAAATCAGCCGCCTCGCCCTCGACCGCCTGTCCGCTCACGCGCCGGAGGGGCACTTCGTGCTGGCAAATTCGGGGGGAGACCTCCCCCAGAACACCCCCGCGGCGAACCTGAAGGCCCTGAAAGAGAGTGTCGCCAGCTACAAAGCCAGCCCCGGAGGGAATACGTGATCAGGAAAACGGTCTGGCTTGCCTGCGGGGTCTTGCGCGACGAGCTTTCCCGACTGCACCGGGACGAGATGATCGGGGGGGAGCTCTTCTTCCTCGACTCCATGCTGCACATGGCCCCTCCCCTCCTGGAACGCACGCTGCGCGAACAACTGCGGCAGCGCTGCGGGGCGTGCGACCGGCTCGTGCTGGTGTACGGCGACTGCTGCGCGGGGATGCTCGACCTTGCCCGGGAGTTCCGGGCGGCCCGGACGGACTCGATCAACTGCGCCCAGCTGCTGGTCGGCAGGAAGCGCTACCGCGAGTTGATGCGCGAGGAGGCCTTCCTGGTGTTGCCGGAATGGGCGGAACGCTGGAGAGAGGTCATGGAAGAGGCACTGGGGCCTGACGCTGCTGCGGCGCGTGAGTTGCTCAAAGAGCACCGCTCCGTGCTGGTTTACCTCGACACGGGGATGGTACCGGTTCCCGTCCGGCAGATGGAGGCCTTCTCCGCCTACAGCGGTCTTCCCTGGCGCTCCGAGAGGGTGGAGCTCGACACGCTGCTCACCGGACTGATGGACGCGGAGGCCCGGGCCATGACGATCATGGAGGGGGAAAAGCAGTGAAGGAGCAAGAACACCGGGACTTCTCGCCCGCAGCCCAGCTCATGGCCGTCGAGGTCATCGCCGAACTGCTCGTCTCGTCGTCCCCCCACGAGCTGGGGGCGGTGTTGACCGAGCATCTGCGCGAGCTGACCGGGGCAAGGACCGTGATCGTGCTTTTGCACGACGAGACGCGCTCTCCGGGGCACGAGCTTTTGAACGTAAGCCCGCAGCGCAGGGCGGACCTCTTCACCCCCGAGGAGCTGGATCTCTTCTGCTACAAGAGCTCTCCGGAGCAACTCCCGCTCACCCCGGACCGGTTGAGCGAGCACCATCCGCTTTGCGCCCCTTTGCACCGCGCCGGGATTCGCTCCATGGTGCGCTACCGCCTCGTGGCTGCGGGCGAGACCATCGGCCTGTTGCTCCTCTTCGACCTGCAGACGCTGCACCGCATCGAGGAGGTGAACCAGATCATCGCCCTGCTCTCAGCCCCGATAGCCCTCGCCCTGAAAAACGCCATCGCCTTCCGCGTAATAGAGCAGCAGGCGCTCGCCCTGGAACGACGGGTGGAGGAGCGGACCGCCGAACTGAGCGAGGCCCAGGCGCTTCTTCAGGTGGCCATCGACAGCTCCCCCTACCCCATTATGATCTGCGACGAGGACGGGCGGGTGCTGCAGTTGAGCGCCGGCTGGACCAGGCTCTCCGGCTATGCCATGACGGAGATCCCCACTCTTGAGCATTGGGCGCTGGCCGCCTTCCGGGAGCGTAACCCGGCCACGATGCTTTACCTTGACGGGCTCTTCACGACCGAGATGAGCGTGTACAACGGAGAGTGGGACTTCAGGGCAAAGGACGGCTCGACCCGCACCTGGGACTTCCAGGCCACGCCGCTTGGCAGGGTGAGCAGGGGGAAACGGGTCATTTTGATCATGGCCACGGACGTCACCGAGCGTAGGAGGGCCGAGGAGGAGAAGGCGCGGCTCGAGGCGCAGTTGCTCCAGGCGCAGAAGCTCGAATCGGTCGGGCGCCTGGCGGGTGGCGTCGCCCACGACTTCAACAACATGCTGAGCGTGATCCTCGGGCACGCGAACCTGGCGCTCATGGACCTCCCACCCGGGGAACCACTGAGGGCCGGGCTCGAAGAGATCCACAAGGCTGCGGAGCGTTCGGCGAACCTCACGCGCCAGCTCTTGGCCTTTGCCCGAAAGCAGACCATCTCCCCGAAGGTGCTGGATCTGAACGATACGGTCGGCCGCATGCTAAGCATGCTGCAAAGACTTATCGGAGAACGTGTCGAGCTGGTCTGGAGGCCGGGAAGCTCGCTCTGGAGCGTGCTGATCGACCCGTCGCAGCTGGACCAGATCCTTGCCAATCTCTGCGTCAATGCGCGCGACAGCATCGAGGAGATCGGGCGCATCGTCATCGAGACTGCTAACAGCACCCTCGACGGTGAACACGGCGGGAGCGCGGAGGTCCCTCCCGGCGACTTCGTGTGCGTGAGCGTCCGCGACACCGGCTGCGGCATGGAGCCCGAGGTCCTGGCCCACGCCTTCGAGCCCTTCTTCACCACCAAGGAGACGGGAGCGGGTACCGGCCTTGGGCTTGCCACCGTTTACGGCGTCGTCACGCAAAATGGCGGGTGGGTGAACGTGGAGAGCGAGGTGGGACGGGGTACCACCGTCAACGTTTATCTGCCGCGCCACGAGGACGCGCAGGAAAAGGAGTGCGCCCCACTCCCGGAGCCGCCCGCGCCGGAGGGGGAGGAAACTGTCCTGCTTGTCGAGGACGAAAGCGCCATCCTGAACATAATTACCATGATGCTCACCAAGCAGGGGTACCACGTGCTCTCCTCCACCTCGCCCAAAGAGGCAGTGGAGCTCGCCAGGAATCACACCGGCAAGATAGACCTTCTCATTACCGACGTCATCATGCCCGAGATGAACGGCCACGAGCTCGCCGGGCTCCTCTCAGCCGAGATCCCCGACCTGAAATGCCTCTTCATCTCCGGCTACACCGCGGATCTCATCGCTTGCCACGGTGTGCTGGAGGACTCGGTGCACTTCATCCAGAAACCCTTTTCCTCCCCTGAACTCGCCGCCAAGATGCGCGAAGTGCTGTGCTAGAGCCTTCGGGCGGCGAGGCTTTCCCCTTGTCTCCCGGCGCGCAGTTGCCTCGTGGCAGCAAACAGAAAAAAATAGTTTGACATTTAATCGTCATGGGTTTAACTTTAAATCATCGAAACAATAGTACACCTCAACGGAGAGGTAGATCATGAAACAGGATGCCAAGTCAAAACTCGCGCTGAACACCTACACCAAGCTGATGCGCGGCACCGAGTCGGTGACCGCACGGGTGGGACGCAAGATGTCCGATGCCGGCCTCACCATCAGCCAGTTCGGCGTCCTGGAGGCCCTGCTGCACAAGGGCTCCATGTGCCAGCGCGACGTGGCGTCGAAGATTTTGAAAAGTACCGGTAACATCACCATGGTCATCGACAACCTGGAAAAGCAGGGGCTGGTGCAGCGCGAGCGCTCCCTGGAAGACCGCCGCTACTGCACCGTGCTGCTCACGGAGAAGGGACGCGGCCTGATCGAAGCCACCTTCGCCGAGGTCGAAGCGGCCATCGTCGCCGAGATGGGGGTGCTGACCGATGCAGAACAGGAAACCTTGGGCAAACTTTGCAAGAAACTCGGCTTACGGGAGGGATAGCGGACTCAGAGATATCGGCAGCTTTTTTTTGACGCAATAGTTTAACATCAAAAGACGCCAACTAAAAAGATAACAACTAAAACAGAATCCGACAACCGGATCAAAAAGGAGAACCACCATGAAAAGGACCATCGCAACCATAGCCGCAGTAGCCGCCCTGGCACTTCCCGTACTCGCCTCCGCCTCCACCTGGAACATCGACCCCGACCACTCCTACGTCGGCTTTAAGGTACGTCACCTCATGGTTTCCAATGTGAAAGGGAACTTCGAGAAGCACAAGGGGACCGTCGAGATCAACGACAAGGACATCACCAAGTCCAAGGTCTCCGTCACCATCGACACCGCTTCGGTCAACACCAACGTGGCCAAGCGTGACGAGCACTTAAGAAGTGCCGACTTCTTCGACGTCGCCAAGTACCCGACCATGACCTTCACCTCCAAGAAGGTGGCCAAGGCCGGCAAGGACAAGCTCAAAGTAACCGGCGACCTGACCCTGCACGGCGTCACCAAGGAAGTGGTGCTCAACGTGGAAGGACCGGCCAAAGAGAGTAAGGACCCGTGGGGCAACCTGAGAAGCGGCGTTACCGCCAGCACCAAGATCAACCGCAAGGACTTCGGCCTGGTCTATAACGCTATGCTGGAAACCGGCGGCGTCGCGGTAGGCGAAGACGTCGACATCAACCTCGAAATCGAGATGATCAAGGCCAAGTAAACCCGCGGCACGACCGTTGTCCCCAAAAGAAAAGCGCCTGTTCCTTCTGGAACAGGCGCTTTCGTCGTTTTCCCTCCCGTGATCTAAAAGAGCTTCAGGCGTTGACCCTGGAAGGGCTATCGGCGCTCGCCTCCGTCGGCCGGCGTGGGGTGCTGCTGGTCAGGTTCTGCCACCCCTCGGCCTGCAGGCAGGCAATGGTCCCTATCAACTCTTCGCGGAAGTCGGCGAGCACCCTGGTCGGATCCCCCTCCCCTTTCAGGGCGGTCTCCAGCCGCTGCGCGGCCCCGTGCAACGGCTGCGCCGCCAGGACCCCGGCGATCCCTTTCACCGAATGGGCGAGCCGAGCCGCCTCCTCCTTGTTGCCGGCCCGTATCTCGCGCTCGATTTCCGCCCCCTGGTTCTGGTACTCGCGCTCGAACTGCCTCAAGAGGTCGCGGTAAAGTTTGCGGTCGCCGCCGGTCTGCCGCACACCGGTCTCGAAGTCCACTTTTGCCACCGTCGGCCGCTCTTCGACCTGCTCCTCCTCGCCCGCCGAGGTGCGCCCCTGGCCATTGAGCCAGACCGCGATGGCGCCGAAGAGGGAGTCTGGCGTGAACGGCTTGGCGATGTGCCCGTTCATGCCGGCCGCGAGGCTCGCCGCCACGTCGTCGTCCATGGCGTTGGCGGAAACCGCCAGGATGGGTAGCGATTCCGTCCCCGGCTTGTCCAGCGCCCGGATCTCCCGGGCGGCAGTCAGTCCGTCCTTTACCGGCATCCGGACATCCATCAGCACCAGGTCGAACTCTTTGGTCCTCACCAAGTCCACCGCCTCGTCGCCATTGCCGGCAACCGTCACCTGCAACCCACCCCGCTCCAGGAGGGCAAGCGCCACCTTCTGGTTGAACGGGTTATCCTCGACCAGCAGTACCCGCTGCTGCCGGAACCGGGTGAAGCCCGTGCCCTTCTTCCGCTCCACTTTGCTGTCGGCGGAGGCGATGCAGAAGGGGAGCCAGAACGAGAAGGTGCTCCCGAGCCCCGGTATGCTCTCGCACCAGATCTCGCCCTTCATCATGGCGGTTAGGCGCTTGCATATGGCGAGCCCCAGGCCGGTCCCGCTGTGGCTGCGGGTGATCGAGCCGTCCAGCTGGGTGAAGGCCTGGAACAGCTGGACCTGGTCCTCGGCCAGGATGCCTATGCCGGAGTCGCGTACCGCAAAGATCAGTTCGGCGGAGCCCGGCTCCTTGCGCGCCAGCTTCACCGCGAGCTGTACGCTGCCGTGGCGGGTGAATTTGAGGGCGTTGCTCAAGAGGTTGTTGAGGATCTGGGCAAGCCGCATCGGGTCGCCGATCAGCAGTTCCGGGATCTGGGCGTCCAGTTCGACGCGCAGGTCGACCCCCTGCTGACGCGCCCTGGGCGCGTAGACCGCCAACAGTTCGGCCACCACGTCCTGCAGCGAGAAAGTGATCCGATCGATCATGAGTTTGCCCGCCTCGATCTTGGAAAAGTCCAGCACGTCGTTGATGATCCCCAACAGGAGGTCCGCCGAGACCATCAGCGTCTGCAGGTATTCGTTCTGCCGCGGCGTGAGTTCTGTCCCCTGCAGCAGGTGCCCCGCGCCGACGATGGCGTTCATGGGGTTGCGGATCTCGTGGCTCATGTTGGCCAGGAACTCGCTCTTGGCGGCGGAGGCGCGGGCGGACTTGACCGCCAACTCGTTGGCGCGCTGCACCGTCCTGACCAGTTGCCGGTTGGCCTCTTCCTGCATGCGGGTGCTCTCCTGGAGCGCCGCCTCGCTGGCCTTGCGCTGTGAGATATCCAGCATGATCCAGATGAAGTCGGTCGGCTCCCCGGCCTCGTCCAGGACCGGGGTAACCGTTACTTCCTGCTCCAGCACGGTCCCGTCGCCGCGGCGCCCCGCCAGTTCGCCCTGCCAGGGGTGCCTCTCCTCCAGGCTCTCGACAAGCCCTGCCAGGACGTCGGGGTCGCCATCAGTGCTGAAGAGCGAGCGCGGATCCTTGCCGAGCAACTGCTCTGGGGTGCGCCCCAGGATCCGGCATAGCGCCTGGTTCACCCAGATGATCCGTTCCTGCCTGTTGGCGATGATGATGCCGTTCATCGCCGCCTCAAGCGCCGCACCCTGCAGCCGCAACCGGTCCTCGAACTCCCGCCGTGCGCTGACGTCCCGGAAGGTGAGTACTGCGCCGGGGCGCCTGCCACCGGCCAGCTTGCTGCTACTGAAGTCGGCGCTGAAGGAGCTGCCGTCCTTGCGCCAGAGCAGTTCGTTGCGTGAACGCTGCCGGCTGCCGCCGGCGAAGGCGGAGTTCAGCAGGCAGCTCTCCTTGGCGCAATGACTGCAGTGGGGAGATTGGCCGTGGTGCATTACCTCGCGCAGGTCCCGCCCCACCAATTCTCCCTCCCGGTACCCCAGCAGTTCGTGAGCGGCCTGGTTGGCGAAGGTGACGTACCCGGTGCCATCCACCGAAACCACCCCCTCCTCGACCGACTGCAGCAGCAGTGAGGCGTGCGGCCCGCTCTCAGCGACACCGGGATCATCGCGCCGGACCATGTAGTGCCAGGCCAAGAACCATCCGAAGACGGTGCAGGCGACGGCGATGAGCAGCAGGGCCGATTGCCTCAGGTCGAGGCCGGCAGCCCCTCCCCTCAGCTTTTCCAGGAAAAGGCAGGTGAGTCCCCCCTGCAGGACCACCAGCGCCAGCGTACTTACTATGGTTATTTTCAGGCTGCGTTCCGCGTTCATGACGCCACCTCTGTATGTTTCAACCTGTCTCGGTCGCCATCGCTCCGATCCGGGGGACGTAGTTCTTATTTCGGGGGGAACCGCGCCGCCCTTGAGGGCAATGTCGCGGTTCCCGGTTTTCCTTCAGCTGGGGCACTAAACAACCCTGAAGCGGGAGACCAGCGTCTGCAGTTCGTCTGCCTGCTGGGCCAGCTGTGCAGCTGCCATGGCGGTTTCCTCGGCACCGTTCGCGGTGTGCTGCACCACGTCGGTGATCTGCTGGATGTTCGAGGTGACCTCGGTGGTAGTGGCGGTCTGCTCTTCCGCGGCGGTGGCGATCTGGCTCACCTGCAGCGACACCTCGCTGATGCACCTGAGGATTTCTGCCAGTGCCTGGCCGGAGCGCTGCGACGATGCGGCACCCTTCTCGGCCTCCTGCACCCCCTCGTCCATGGCGCGCACCGCCTCGCGGGTCTCGTCCTGGATCGCCTTGATCATGGTGCCAATCTCCTTGGTCGCCTTGCTGGTCCGCTCGGCCAGCGCCCGCACCTCGTCGGCCACGACCGCGAAGCCGCGTCCCTGCTCGCCGGCCCGGGCCGCCTCGATGGCGGCGTTCAAGGCCAAGAGGTTGGTCTGATCCGCGATATCCTCGATGGTCCCGACGATGTCGCCGATCTCCTCGGAACGATGCCCGAGCGCTTCAACAGTCTTCGAGGTGCTGCGCACGCGGCCGGCGATCTCTTCCATACCGACGATGGTTTCCTGCACCACCTTGGCCCCCTGGTTGGCGGACTCGGTGGACTGGCGCGATGCCTCGGCGGCCAGGACGCAATTGCGGGCGATGTCCGCGCTGGTAGCGGCCATCTCCTCGCTGCCGGTGGCCACGGTTCCGGTCTGGGAAGCGACTTCCTCGGCGCCGGTGGCAATCTGGGCGGAGGTACCCTGCAACTGGGTCGAAGCGGACGCGATGCTGCTGGAAATCTGCACGGTTTGTGACACCAGGCCCCGCAGGCCCTGCACCATGTGCCCCATGGCCTGCTGAAGCTGGCCAGTCTCGTCCTTGGAATCGACCACCACCTCGACGGTCAGATCCCCCTCGGCCAACCGGTTCGCCACCTGCACCGCCTTGTCCAGCGGGCGGGTGATCAGCTTCGTGATGACCACGCCCAGCACCAGCGCAAGGATGAGCCCAAGCGCAAGCAATGTTGCTATCATCCTCGCGGCCTGGGTGGCTGATTCTTCGTTTTTGCGCGCGGTGTGCTGCCCCTGGGTTTCCTTCAGCTGGATCAACTGGTCGAGCAGTTTCTGCTGGCGAAGGGCGGCATCCTTGCCCACGCCGTGGAGAATCTCCTTAGCCTCGCTGCCCTTTCCTGCACGATCGAGCTCGAACATCTGGTCCACGTACTTGAGGTAGTCCGCACGCGCCACAGTGAACTCGTTGTAGAGCCTGCGCCCCTCCTCACTAGCGATGGTCTTCTCGTACTGAGCTGACAGCTCGGAAATTTTCCTCCGCAGCGCTACCGCGGTATCCACGTACTCCTTGCGCTTGACCGTATCGGTCGTCTCCAGGGCGTCTCGCACATTGATCCTCACCCGCTGGAAGGACACTGCCATGCTCGCCAGCTGGCTCAGGGGGACTGTCACCGTCTCATAGGTTCTTTTGCCTTCCCTGTTGAGGTTGTTGGTGACCCTGATGCCGATGTACCCGATAACCGCAGCTATGATGGCCACACAGGCAAACCCTGCTGCCAGTTTGACCCCTACTTTAAGATCTCTGATCGTTTTCATGTCATGTCTCCCGTGTCTGAAGTAGTGGCGGCAGCCCCCCCGGAGGGAGGTTGGTGGCCGGTACCGTCGCCCTGTCCCATGCGGGACAATTAGGACCACCTTGATCTTGTATGAGCATAGCCGGTGCCAAAAACATAACCGGCGTTATTCCGGCACGTTGAACAAAATCGGGACATCCCGGTTGTCCCGCAGCGGGACAGAGTGTGCGCGAGCGGGACATCCGCCTGCCCGCGGCAGAGATGCATCCGGTAAATCAAGGGAGGATCTGTGTCCACGTAGCGCAGCACGAGCCCCCGCGTCCTCCCCTTTCGCAAAGGGGAGGACTCTTGTTCATCTGCAGTGGTTAATGGCCAGCACATCCATGTCTCGGATCTGCTGCGTGAGCCTTCGCAAGCTGAGGCCAAGTGCACGTACAGCGCCTCGTGGGCACCCTACTCCACGGTTCGCGGCTGTACGACGGCATTCGCAAAGGGGAACACCTGTGCCGTGCACGGTTGCTGGATAAAGATGCAGTTGAGTAATTCCGGAAGAGCCAAAGACAGAGGGAACAGCGCCAGGAGGACGAATCGAGGCGGGGTCAGCTGCGGTAAAAGGCCTTACGGTTAACCTTAAGCAGTTGAGACGCCCTGGATTTGTTGCCGCCGCAACGCTCCAGGGTGATTTCCAGGATCTGCTCGTTCAATGCGTCGAGAGAAAGCTCTTCGACGGGAAGGGTGAGATGATAGCTCACGCGGCTCGCATCGGCGCCACCCGTATCTCCGCCTGCCTCCTGCACCGCCTCCGGAGCGGCGCCGGTAAGCCCCAGGTGGACGGGACGGATCATCTCGTTGTCGGTCAGGATGGCGGCCCGCTCCAGGCAGTTGCGCAGCTCCCGAACGTTGCCCGGCCAGCGGTACTCCAGCATCAGGTCCATGGCTTGCTGAGAGATCCCCGGCAGCGGCTTGCCCAGGTGCTGGCGCAGCTGCTCCAGGATGTGACCACAAAGGATCGGGATGTCATCCTTTCTCTGGCACAAAGGGGGGATGGTCAGCGGGAAGACGTTGATCCGGTGATACAGGTCCTCCCGGAACCGCCCCGCCGCGACCAGGTCGGCCAAGCTGCGGTTGGTGGCGACGATGACGCGGCAGGTGACCGGAATGGGGGTGTTACTGCCGATCTTCTCGAAGACCCGCTCTTGGAGCACCCGCAACAGCTTAGCCTGCAGGGAGAGCGGCATGTCCCCGATCTCGTCCAAAAGGATGGTCCCCTTCCTGGCCAGGCTGAACTTCCCCTCACGGTCGCGGTCGGCCCCGGTGAAGGCGCCGCGCACGTGCCCGAAGAGCTCGCTCTCCATCAGGTGTTCGGGAATGGCGGCACAGTTGACCGCAACGAACTCGGCAGGAAGCCCGTTGCCGGCAAAGTGGATCGCCCGCGCCAGCACCTCCTTACCCGAACCGCTTTCGCCGTAGATCGCCACCGTGGTCTGCCGCGCCGCGGCGACCCGAGAAGCCAGCTCCAGCACCTGCTTCATGGCGGGGTTCACCGTGACGACGCTCTGGAAGGTGTAGCGCTCGGTCAACAGCCCCTTGATCTGCTCGTTCTCCTGCACCACGCGCTGGTAATCCAGGGCACGACGGATGGTGATGCGCAGGTCGTCCGGGTTGTAGGGCTTCTCCAGGTAATCGTAGGCACCGCGCCGCATCGCCTCCACGGCGCTCTCCACGCTGCCGTGCGCCGTGATCACGATGACGGGCGTCGCGGGATAGAGCTTCTGCACCATACCGATCAGTTGCAGGCCGTCCAAACGGGGCATGATCAGGTCCGAGAGCACCAGGTCGACCGCCTGCTGCTCGAGGACCTCCAGCGCCTGTAGCCCGTCGGCCGCGGTCAGTACGTTGTAGCCGATCTCGCGCAGTTGGCGCTCCAGCAGGAAGCGGAATACGGGCTCGTCATCGACGGCAAGTATGTTGGTGGTGTGAGGCATGTGATGGCTCCGCGCGGTTGAGATTGCCTGTCTTATCGGCAGGGTGCAGGCAGAGCTTGAGCCGATGGTGTAATGGCGTAATGCAGTACAGGAAAAAGCACTCAGGCGGGGTGCAGAAGGGTTCGCGCAACGGCGTCCAGCTCGTCTCCGTTGGAGTCGTATCGGTAAACTCTCCAATTAAAAATTGTTATGCCGTCAAGTGGCGGAGAGCACAGTTTTTTCACCGGGGGCTTTAGTTACCAAAAACAAGCGACATATCAACTAATTAAAATATTCGATTACGTTTTAATCATTTAATAACTAAGGTTTTGCGACACAAAAAATTCGCAAAACTTTACGTGTACCCTGCCGGTGCTGCCTTTGAGACTTTGAGCTGGTACGGAATAGATAGAAAAATAATCCGCCTTTAGGCTGAACCAGAGTCCCATTTGCCCCCCAACTGCCATGCGCTACATCCCTAGCTCGGATGGACAACAAACACTCTTCCTACAGAACACCGTTACATTGGCATGTTTACTGCTAAACCAGCTTACTCAATTTAGTCACATTTAAACTATTTAACAGGAGACACGAATGGATATTGCACGGTGTAGATGGTACGGCAAAACTGCCGACTGGCCTCGGCTTTTGCTCAATCTGTTGATTCTTACCCTATGCGCTGTCACTCTCACGGCACAACCGGCGCTGGCGCAAAACTTCACCTACCAGGCCGAGATGGGGTCGATGCGTTACGGCCACTCCGTCACGCTGCTGCCAAGCGGCAAGGTCTTGATCGCCGGTGGCTACAACGACACCTCGTGCCTCAACTCCGCCGACATCTACGACCCCAAGACCGGAGCTATTTCCAAGGCACGCCCTATGCTCTTTCCCCGCAAGGATCATTCCGCCACCCTCATGGCAAACGGAAAAGTCCTCATTGTCGGGGGACGCAATGGATTGGAGACAGTAAACGCTGCCGAAATATTTGATCCCGCCACCGGCGTCTTCAACAAGACCAAAGGAACACCCCTCGATCGTATCGGACACTCGAGCACCCTGCTCCCCTCCGGCAAGGTACTTATTTCGGGCGGCACCACGGGAAACGCACCGGCAACGACAGCCGAAATTTACGATCCCAAGACTGACTCCTTTGTCGCGCTTCCCTCCAAATCCGCGCCGCGGATTAACCAGAACGCAATCTTACTGCAAAATGGCAAGGTCCTGATCACCGGCGGCCTGCAAGACGACGTCTACGTCGCAACGGCAGAAATCTTCGACCCCACTACCGGTAAATTCGCAGTCACCGGTTCCATGACCACACCTCGCTCCGCCCACTCCGCCACGCTGCTCGCAGACGGCAAGGTACTGATCGTCGGCGGACGCAACGGGGCCAACATCTTGCAAACCGCGGAGGTCTTTGATCCCGCCACCGGCAGTTTCACCGCAGTCTCTGCACTGAGCTCAGGGCGCTCCGACTGCACCTCCACCCTTTTGCCCAACGGCACGGTCCTGGTTGCCGGGGGACGCGACGAGAAAGGCTACCTAAACAGTGCCGAGGTCTTCGACCCCGCCAGCGCGGCCTTTGTCCCCACGGTAAACATGACCTCGGTTCGCGACGTTCACTCGGCCATCCTTCTTCAGAACGGAACCGTCCTTATCACTGGCGGTTGGAACGGCCTTTCCGCAGCGAGTAGCGCAGAGATTTTCAACCCGGAGTTGCCGAAGAAAACCTACAAGCTCCTGCTGAATATGGTGGGAAATGATGACGTCACCGTCGGGTTCTCCCCCGGTGAGAAATGTTCAGGTACCTGCAACCAGTGGTTCCCCGCCGGCACTATGGTGAACCTCTCGCCGGTCCTTTCGGAAAACTCCCAGTTTCTGGGGTGGTCAGGGTGCGACTCCACGTCGGGGACCGTCTGCAGCGTGGCCATGAACGACAACCGGCTGGTCAAACTGAAGAGCACCGGTGTCACAGCATCCGGCAGTGCAAACCAGGTTGCCATTACCGCAACGGCTGGCCCCCACGGGACCATCTCCCCCGCGGGAATAACCTTGGTGGACCGATTCGGAAACTTGACCTACACCATCACTGCCGATACCGGCTACCACATTGAAGACGTGCTGGTAGACGGCAGTAACGATCTCGGGGCCATTGACACGTTCACCTTCACCAACGTCAAGGAATCCCATACCATCTCGGCGACCTTCGCCCTCGATGGCGCCTTCACCATAACTGCAGGAGTTGCTGACCCGGCCACCGGTTCCATCTCCCCTTCCGGACTAGTCTCGGTCAAGACCGGGAACAGCCAATCCTTCACCGCGACCCCGGCTGCCGGGTACGCCATTCAGGACCTTATCGTCGACAACGCATCGGTCGGTGCGGTCACGGACTACACTTTCACCGATGTGACGGCGAATCATAGCATCACCGCCTCCTTCGCCCGATCAGTTTTCACCATTACCGCAACGGCTGGACCCGACGGAACCATCACGCCGGAAGGGCCAACCAGTGTCACCAGCGGTTCAAACCAGAGCTACACCATCACCGCCGCCGCAAACTACCAGGTCAAGGACGTCGTCGTCGACGGCACCTCGGTGGGGGCGGTAACCTCGTACACCTTCAGCGACGTGACCGCGAACCACACCATCGCAGCCACCTTCACCCCTATTGTCTATACCGTGACGGCAAGCGCCGGCGCCAACGGGAGCATCACCCCCGAGGGGGCAACCGGGGTCAAAAGCGGCACTGACCAGAGCTACACCATCACCCCCGCTTTGAACTACAAGGTGGCTGACGTCGTCGTCGACGGCGTTTCCGCTGGGGCGGTGACAAGCTACACCTTCTTCAGTGTGAACGCAAACCACACCATCGCCGCCACCTTCACTCCCATCGTGTACACCATCACGGCCACTGAAGGCCCCAACGGGAGTGTCAGCCCAGCAGGAACGACGAGTGTCAACAGCGGCACGAGCCGGATATATACCATCACTGCCGCCCCCAACTACAAGGTGGCCGATGTCGTGGTTGACAACGTTTCGGTAGGTGCGGTAACAAGCTATAGCTTCGAAAACATCACCGCCAACCACTCGATTGCCGCAACGTTCACCCCCATCATCTACACCATCACGGCCACTGCTGGAGCCAACGGGAGCATCACCCCCGCCGGGACTACCCAAGTGAACAGCGGTAGCAGCCAGAGCTATTCCATTAGCGCCGCAGCCAACTACCAAGTGGCCAATGTGGTAGCGGACGGTGTATCCCTGGGGCCGGTGGCGACGTACAGCTTCGCCAACGTAACCGCTAACCACACCATTGCAGCCACCTTCGCCCCCATCGTGTACACCATCACGGCCAGCGCCGGGCCCAATGGAACGGTCGACCCCGCCGGGGCTTTGGGGGTCAACGCCGGTTCCGACCAAAGCTACACCATCACCGCCGCCGCCAACTACACGGTGGCCGACGTGCTCGTCGACGGGGCCTCGGTTGGGCCTGTTACGAGCTACAGCTTCACCAACATCAGTGCCGGCCACACGCTCAGCGCCACCTTTACCCCCATTGTCTACACGATCACGGCAACAGCTGGGGTAAACGGTACCATCGATCCGGCCGGAGCTAGCAGCGTAAACAGCGGCACCGCCAAGGTCTACGCCATCCTCGCCGATGCACACTACCGTATTGCCGATGTCCAGGTCGACGGACTTTCCGTAGGCGCGGTGTCAAGCTACAGTTTCGAAAACATCGCCGCCAACCACACCATTGCCGCAACCTTCACCCCCATCGTCTACACCGTAACGGCTAGCGCCGGCCCCAACGGCACCATCGACCCGGTGGGACCGAGGGAGGTGAACAGCGGTACCAGCGCGGTCTACGCCATCACGCCGCTCCCCAACTACAAGATCGCCGATGTCGTCGTCGATGGGAAGTCAGTGGGCGCCACCACGAGCTACACCTTCAGTAACATCACCGGCGATCACACCATCGCGGCGACCTTCGCCCCCATCATCTACACCATCACTGCCGCCGCGGACGCCAATGGCAGCGTGACCCCGGCGGGCTCCACCGATGTCGTCAGCGGCTCCACCCATAGCTACGCCATCACCCCGTCGCCGAACTACAAGGTAGCCAACGTCCTGGTGGACGGCTCTTCCGTCGGCGCCGTCACCAGCTACACCTTCGTCAACGTCGCGTCTAACCACACCATCTCCGCGACCTTCACGCCCATCATGTACCAGATCAGCGCCAGCGCCGGTACCAACGGGAGCATCACGCCCGTAGGGGCGACCAGCATAGCCAGTGGTTCCTCCATCACCTATACCATCACCCCCAGCACCGGCAGCACCGCGACCGACAGCTATAAGGTCGCCGCGGTCCTCGTCGACGGCAAGTCGGTGGGGGCGTTAAGAAGCTACACCTTCGCCAACGTCACAGCGGATCACACCATCACTGCCGCCTTCACTCCGCTGGAGGCGAGCCTCGACTACTTCGTCGTAACCGCCACTGCCGGCTTCGGAGGGAGCATCAGCTCCGCAGGTGACAGCGTGCTCTATCCCCACGAAAACAGCCCGGTTTACAGTATCGCAGCCGCCCAGGGATATGACATTGCCCAGGTCACCGTCGATGGTGTTGCCATGGGGCCGATAACGAGCTACAGCTTCGTCGACGTCACAGCCAACCACACCATCACCGCATCCTTCACCATCAAGACCTACGAAGTGATTGCGACAGCCGGGGCAAACGGAAACGTGACCCCCGCCGGCACCAGCGAGGTCCCCTACGGAGGCAGCGTCACCTATACCATCACCCCTGCTGCCGGCTACCGGATTGCTGATGTCCAGCTTGACGGCAAGTCACTCGGCGTTGTCCAGAGCTACACCGTCAGCAACGTTACGGCAAACCACTCCCTCACGGCGGCGTTCGTTCCGATAACCTACCGCATTTCAGCCTCTGCCGATGCGAACGGCAGCATCACCCCGGTAGGGGAGAGCGTACTGAACAGTGGCGCGAGCATAACGTACACCATTACCCCCATCGGCCTGTACCGGATCGCGGACGTGCAGGTGGACGGCGTCTCCGCCGGCAAGCTGTCAAGTTACACCTTTACCAGCGTCTCTGCTGACCACACCATCAGCGCCAGCTTCGAACCGCTGGTGGCCGGGGTTGACTACTTCGCCATCACCGCCAGCACGACCACCTCGGGCGGAAATATCACCCCCGCAGGGACCACCAATGTCCTCAAGGGAGCCAACAGCCCCGTCTATACGGTAACTCCGGATACCGGTTACGTCATTGTATCCATAGGGGACAACGGGGTACAGATCGCCAGGCGCCCTGCAGCGCCGTACACCTACACCTTCACCAACGTCCTTAAGGCGCACACGCTTACCGCGAGCTTCCAGCTCGCTACCTTCACCCTTACCCCCATTGCCACCGGCAATGGCACCATCTCGCCGGCGTACCCGGTTTCCCCGACCTACGGGTCGAGTTACTACTTCCGGTTCACGCCCGCCGCCGGATACCACATCGGCGACGTCGTGCTCGACGGCACCACCTCGCTTGGGCCGGTGGACGGATACAATTTCACCAATATCACCGCAAACCACACCATAGAGGCCAAGTTCGAAGCAAACGCCTCCATCACCATCTCCGCCAGCGCTGGGCCTAACGGCAGCATCAGCCCTGTAGGTGACAGCTCCGTGCTGAGCGGCAGCAACGTAACCTACACAATGACACCGGCGCCCGGGTACCGGGTAGCCGACGTGGTCGTCGATGGCGTCTCCAAAGGGGCCCTCACCAGCTACACCTTCACCAAGGTGTCCGCGGTCAACCACACCATCGCGGTCTCCTTCACGCTCAATGTCTACACCATCACTGCTGCCGCCGGCGCTAACGGGGCCATCACGCCTTCAGGCGTCACCACCAACATCGCCCCGGGTGCATCGCTCACCTACACCTTCACCCCTGCACTCGGGTACAAAGTGGCCAGCATCGTCGTCGACGGTTCATCTAAGGGAGCGGCCGATAGTTATACCTTCACTAACATCATGGCCGACCACACCATTAGTGTGAGCTTCACGCAGATCACCTACACCATCACCCAGTCCGCGGGCGAGGGGGGCGTGAACTATCCCAACACCACAGCCTACATCGGCTACGGCGGCAACGCGACGTACACCATTCAGCCAAGTCCCGGGTATCACGTGACCGATGTCCTGGTGGATGGCGTGTCGGTTGGCGCCGTGTCCACCTACACCTTCACGAACGTGACCGCTGACCATACCATCCAGTCCGTTTTCGGGCTGAACCCCACCGTAATCATCACCGCGACTGCCGGTGACAACGGCACCATTAGCCCTGCCGGAGCAGTGTCCGTCGTTTCCGGCAAGAGCATCACCTTCACCTTCACCCCTGCGGCAGCGTACCGCGTTGCCGACGTGGTGGTGGACAACGTCTCCAAGGGAGCGCTGAACAGCTACACCTTCACCAACGTCTCCGCTCAGGACCACACCATCACGGTTTCCTTCACCTTCGATTCCTACATCATCAGTACCACCGCCGGAGCAGGAGGGAGCATCTCTCCTTCCGCCAATGTCACCGTCGCCAAAGGGGGGGACAGCCCCATGTACACGGTAACCCCGGACCTCGGCTACCTGATCGTATCGGTCGGAGATAACGGGAAACCGTTGGCGAAGGGCCCCACCGCACCCTATACCTACACCTTCACCAACGTCACCGCGAACCACGTCCTGAGCGCCACGTTCAGGTTGCAAACCTTCACGATAACCCCGATCATCGGCGCCAACGGCTCGATGTCGCCGGCCTATCCGCTGTACCCCACCTACGGTGCCAGCCAGTACTGCACGATCACCGCGAACCCGGGGTACCACGTGAAGGATGTACTGGTCGACGGTACATCCGTGGGACCGGTGACGAGCTACAACTTCACCAACATCACCGCAAACCACACGATCGAGTCGATCTTTGAGGCGAATCCCACAGTCACGGTGACGGCAAGTGCCGGGGCAGGAGGGACTATCACCCCCTCCGGGGCCGTGAGCGTGCTTACCGGGACCAGCCCGGCCTTCACCTTCACGCCAGACAGCGGGTACCGCATCGCCGCTGTTACCGTGGACGGCAACTCCGTCGGGACTCCGTCCAGCTATACCTTCAGCAAGATCGCAGCAAACCATGACATTGCGGTAACCTTCACCGAGAACACCTATACTATCAACGCCGTCACGGAACCCAATGGCACCATTACCCCGGCCGGGAAAACCATTGTAAATGGCGGTGAAAGCATTACCTACACCATCACTCCAGACGCGGGGTACAAGGTGCTGAACGTGGAGGTGGACGGCGTTTTCCAAGGCCCGCTTACTTCCTACACCTTCAGCGACATTAACGCGAACCACACCATTGACCCGTCCTTTGCGTTGATAGCTCCCTAACCCGTATTCCACTCACCCTGATTGGTGCCGGGGCACACCCGGCACCTCCCTTAGGCCCGGCAGGTTCATCCTGCCGGGCCGCCTTGTGCGTATCTCGACCGTGTCGCCGACACGCAGACGTATCCGGCAGTGGTTTGCACATTGAACGCTTTCATGCATATGGTTTATCGCTTTGCCAGTCTTCCTTCCGCGATTAACCTTGACGAGGAAGTATCTAAGAGTGCAAGCCTGTTTTACAGACATATTTCCGATGGACGATAATACGAGACAATTCGTTAAGATGGGGCGGAAAGAGACAGCCGGGTTGCCGAAATGTCACACGATATTCAGCCCCGGCTTTTTTGCGTCCAGACGCGGGAGTCGGCGGCGGCCAAGGGGATCTCATGTAGTTTGCACAACAGGCGGCGCCGCGCAACGAGCGCAGCACCAGGGAAAAACTGGGAGAGGTCTTGGTGGAGAGGGGATACTTTCCGCCGTTACCGTGGCAAGACAGGTCGCCTACGCACGCAAGAAAGGCAAGCACTTCGGCACCGTGCATCCACGCTGGCGTCCTGCGCCATCGGGTCCGGCGTTCTCACACCTCGATGAAGGAAAGGGAAAGGTCGGTGAGGTCGACCACCAGCAGCCGGTTCAGGAGCCTTGGCGCACCCGCCATGACGGCACAGAGCTCGTGGCACATCAAGCCCCCCAGCACGAACACGCTGTAGGGGGTCACCTCGATCGGTCCCGCCGGCTGGCGGCTCCCGGCATAGATCTCCTGCAGCGGCTGGGACTCGCCCTTGATGAGGGTCAGCACCTGGCCGCGATCACCCTGCACTCCGCCGTGGATGAAGCGGCATCCGTCCGGCAGTGCGGCATAGAGGGCAAAGCGGCCGGCAAAGTTGTCCAGGCAGTCGGCGACCACCACGGCCTCCCCGGGCACGCGGAAGCTCCCGTCTATCCTAAGGTCATGGCTGACGATCTCGACTGAGGAGTTGATCGCCTGCAACCGCTGCCGCGCCACCAGTACCTTCTTTTGTCCCAGGTCGCATTCCCCGTACAGGCTCTGCCGGTGCAGGTCGGACAGCTCGACCGTGCCGTCGTCGATGAGGTGCATCCTGCCGACGCCGGCGCGCGCCATCACCTGGCTCACCGTGGCCCCCAGCCCGCCGACCCCTGCCACCACCAGCGTCGTCGATGCGATCCTGCGCTGTTGTTCCTCTCCCCAGAACAGCTGCTGCCTGGCGTAGCGGTCGTCAGCCATGACTCACCCTCCCGCTCCCGGCGGAAAGAGTGCCAGAACGTCTCCGTCCTTGACCTCGGTCTCCAGCTTGTCCAGGTGCAGGATGTTCCTGCGGTTCAAAAGGATGATGGTGCCGATGTGCAGCAGGTTGTCGCCGCTGAACAGTTTCCCCGTCACCGGAACGCGCTCGGTCGCCTGGAAGCGCTCCAGGAGCGAGGCCACCGTGTCCCCCTCCTGCCAGGGAAGCTCGGCGTACTCCCTGCCGGACAGGGCCAGCCGCAGCGTGCCGTAAAACTGGAGCCGTACCATTGCGTCTCCCCTCAGGCGATCTGCCGGGTGAAGGCTCCGTAGCCGGCATCCCCCTGCACGAGCCGCCGCCCCGGGAAGGAGAGCCGCGTCCGCACCATGTGGTAGTAGACGCCCGAGTCGTTGGTCTCCCCGATTAGCACGGCGCCAATGACGCGCTCTTTACCGTCCAGGAAGAGCTTGCGGTAGCGGCGCGAGGCCAGCGAGCCGTGCACAACGGTCCGCGGCGCGTCGTCGGAGCAATAGCCGATTGCCGCCACGTCAAGGCCGAATACCTCGGTGATGTTGTTCTTCATGCTCCCTTCATAGCACTGCTGCAGACCTAGCATGTTGCGTGCGGCGACCTCCCCCTGCTCGACCGCCGTGATCCAGTTGCCCTGGACCGTGGTCGCGCCGGTCACATAGTCCCTGCCCTGGGCCGCGTCCCCCGCGGCATAGATAGCGGGACAACTGGTCCGGCAGCAGTCGTCGACGAGGATGCCGTCGGCGACGGCAAGCCCCGCCTCCCGGGCGAGCAGGGTGTTGGGGAGCACCCCCTTGCCCACCAGCAGCACGTCGCTGTCGAGGCTTTTGCCCGAGGCGAGCGACAGCCGCAGCCGCTCCCCCTCCCGCACCCCGGTGATATCCTCGCGCTTGTGTAGCACCACCCCAGCCGCCTGGAAATGCTCCTCCAGGACCGCCGCCGACTCGGCATCGAGCAGGCGGCTGAAGATCCGGTCCGAGCCGACCACCAGGTGCCGCTCGACCTCGGGCGGGAGGTGGGAGAGTACCGGTACGCTGACCAGCCCCGCGCCGAGCGCGGTGACGCATCTGGCCCGTTGCAAAAGCGCGGCAAGCCGGTCCGCGTCCGCAAGATGGCGCAGTGTGCTGACCCGCTCGAGCCCCGGCTGGAACTGGCGCGCCTCGCTTCCCAGGGCGAGGAGCAACGCGCCGAAGCCGAGCACGCTCCCGCCGGCCAGCCGCAGTTCGCGCCGGTCGGCATCGAGGGAGAGCGCCGCCTGCCCGAACAACGTGGTCACCCCCATGTCGCGGTAGAAAGTCTCGTCGACGATGAATAGGTTTTCCCTGCCAGTCTTGCCGCCGATGAAGTACGGCGTCAGCACCCGGGAATAGGCCGGGCACGCTTCCCGGTCCACCAGGGCGACGCTCACCCGGCTCGAGTGACGGCGTATGGTGCGCACCGCCTGCAACCCCGCCGCCGAATTGCCGACGATGACGATATCAAACTGCTGCATGCCACGTTCCTCCAGGAACATCTGTCTTTTCCCTCGCCCCTCGGGAGAGGGTGGCCGAAAGCCGGGTGAGGGCGCTGCCACGAAGTGACTCCGGAGCATGATGCTGCGCCCTCACCCCGCCCCTTTCCCAAAGGGAGAGGGAGAATGTGCTTACGAAATCCCCAGCGACTTCACCTTCTCCGCGCTCGGAATCCCCTGCTCCCACCCCCGGGCGCGGTAGTACTCCGACAGCATCTCGGGAAGGTGCGACACCGCCCCCTTCATCGGCCCGTCCGGCAAGGGCTCGCTCAGGATGCGCCTGGGCAGGGTGTCCTGGGACGGGTCGATCCCCGCCTTCAGGTTGAAGAGCCGCTCCATGGTGTAGATCCGGTCCCCCGCCTCCAGCATCTGCTCCTCAGTCAGGGTGTGCCCGGTCGCCGCGTTGAAGAGCCTTGTCACCTGCGGGATGCCGATAGCGAAGGTGGTGAAGAGGCAGACCCCGGCGGAATCGACCACCGCGGTCACGTCCTGGAAGGCCTTGGCCCAGGCAGCCTTACCCTCGACCGCCTCCGGGGCAAGCTTCTCCGGGACACCGAGGATCTCCGGCGACACCAGGTAGCCGCGTACGTGGCAGGCGCCGCGATTGCTGGTTGCGTACTCGAGCCCCATCCCCTGGATGGCGCGGCCGTCGTAGGCGGGGAACTCCTGCTTCTTGACCGACATGGAGAGTTCGGGAGCGCCGCAGCTCTCGGCCAGCCGGTACGAGCCCTGCCCTGCCCTCGTGCCGAACCCTTCCCCCTTGCCGGTCATCTCCACCAGCCGCACCATGGCGTCGGCGTCGCCGAACTTCAGCGGCATGCCGGTGTCGGCGTCGGTCAAGAGCCCTTTCTCGTACAACTCCATGGCGCAGGCCACCGTCGCCCCCATAGTGATGGTGTCCATGCCGTACTCGTCGCACAGGTAGTTTGCCTTGACGATGGCGGCCAGGTCGGCCACGCCGCAGTCGGCCCCCAGTGCCCAGAGGGTCTCGTACTCCGGCCCCTCGCCGCTGCCGGAGAAGCGCGGGTCGGTGAGCCTGGTGACGCGCCCGCAGGCGATGACGCACCCCATGCATCCCTTGTTGCGCTTGAGATAGGTCTGGGCCAGGCGTTCCCCTGAGATATCCTCGGCCTTGTCGAAGGTGCCGCTTTGCGAGTTGCGGGTGGGGAGCGCGCCGCTTTGGTTGATGATGTTGACCAGGACCGCCGTCCCCAGAGCGGGAAGCCCCTGCGCCGAAACCGGGTGCTGGCGCAGCATCTTCAAGGTCTCGCGCGCACCCTCGCGGAAGGCCGCCTTGTCAGCCGCCGTCACGCCGCCGGTCCCGCGCACCGCCACCGCCTTCAGGTTCTTGCTCCCCATCACCGCGCCCACACCGCTTCTCCCCGCGGCCCGGTGCTTGTCGTTCACGATGCAGGCGAAGTGGACCAGCTTCTCGCCCGCCGGCCCGATACAGGCGACCTTGGCGTCGCCGTGGAATTCGGCGCGGATGGCGTCCTCGGTCTCGTCGGTGGTCTTGCCCCACAGGTGCGTGGCGTCGGCCAGTTCCACCTTGTCGTTGTGGATCTTCAGGTACAGGGGCGCTTCGGCTTTCCCCTCGATGATGACCAGGTCGTACCCGGCATACTTCAGCTCGCAGGGGAAGTACCCTCCCGAGTTGGAGCAGGCGATGGTGCCGGTGAGCGGGGACTTGGTCACCACCATGTAGCGGCCGTTGGCCGCCCCGTAGGTCCCGGTGAGCGGCCCCGTTGCGAGGATTAGCTTGTTATCGGGGTTGAGCGCATCGATGGCGGGATCGACCTCCTGCGCCAGGTACTTCGACGCCAGGCCGCGGCCGCCAACGTAGGCGGCGGCCCATTCCAGGTTGAGCGGCTCAATGGTGCAGCTCTTGTCGGTCAGATTCACGCGCAGCAGTTTACCGTGCCAGCCGTTTCCCATATCACACCTCCCCCTGTCCGTCTTTCATGGTCCTGGCGAATCGCAACACCTTCTCCCGCAAGGGGAGGTCCTCCTCCGAATACATGAGACAGTGGGTCGGACAGAAGGCAACGCACTCCGGGAAATCGCCGCCGCACAGGTTGCACTTGTCCGCCTTGCCGGTTTCGTCCAGGTACTTGATCATGCCGAACGGGCAGGCGCTGACGCAGGTGCGGCAGCCGACGCACTTCACGTCATCGACGGTGACGATGCCCGAGGTGACGTCCTTGTCGATGGCGCCCTTTGGGCACGCCTTCAGGCACCACGGGTCGTTGCATTGCATGCAGGTGACAGTGATGAACTGGGCCTCCTCCATGAAGACCTCGTTCACGATGCGGGACTTGCTCGGTGCGAACTCCCCTCGATGCTTGAAGGAACAGGACATCTCGCAGTTCTTGCACCCGATACACTTGGACGGCTCGACGCGAATCAACTTCTGCATGCTTAACCTCCTGTTGGATGACTTCTGCAGCTATGTGGGATGAGGCGATGAGCAGGTTGTCACAGTGATCAGTGCCTGAAGTAGAAGACAACCTCCTGACAGTTTGCGTAAAGGTGTCGTCGCGGGACAAACGCAACAACTATTACATAACTTTAAAAAATATCCAGTTCACAACCATCATCGAGAGAAGGAGACGGGAAGAACGGCCAAGTCACACAGCGCCCGACACGAAAAAAGGCTTACCTCGTGAGAGGTAAGCCTTTTTATCCAGTTCCGAGAGGTTCGCTGTCGGGCCCCGTTCTTGCCCTTCAAGCGGATTTTTCCTCTACGCTGTGCCCTGCTAGGGAGTAGTCGGGGTCTGTGTTGCAGTTTGGTGCATGGCGAGTGCGCGGTCCTGCATCGATTGCGGCATGGTCGTCTTCGCCTGGGACGCCATACTCGCGTGCGTCCCCTTGGATCCCTTGGCCATCCCGCTCGATGCGGCGCCGGACATGCCGGCGTTCATCCCTGCGCCTGTACCGGCCGCATCGTTCCCTGCCCCCATTCCCGCACCGCTCCCGGCTCCCATCCCTGCACCGCTCCCGGCCCCCATTCCTGCACCAGTCCCGGCACCCATTCCTGCACCAGTCCCGGCACCCATTCCTGCACCAGTCCCGGCACCGGACCCTGCGCCCATTCCGCCACCGTGGCCAGCGCCACCACCCATCCCGCCCCGGGCCATGCCCTGGCTGGCAAATGAAAGCAAGGTTATCGCGGTCACCGCATAAATCGCAAACGTTCTTTTCATGGGTCCTACTCCTTTGAAGGGATTGTTGCTGCTGCGTCTGTTTTTTACACAAGCCATGCCACGCACGCTGATTTGTGTTGCCGGTTGTGATTACCGACAGTTACAGCGGCCTGCCGGGCCAGCTCCCCCCAAAGTCGGTGCAAACGGTTTCACCTCGCAGTGAAAGGTTCTGCACATCGCGCCGTTGTCGAAATGCGTTGATTGTCTCTATCCCAACCGTTGCTCTTCACACCTGCAGTGTCCCTAATTGCATCCCCCCTGCTCCGAATAATGCCTGTTGTAGCAATCAGGGCAAATACCGTGGCTGAACTGGGCGTCGGAGTTTTCCGTCAGGTACTTCTCCAACTGCTCCCAGCTCTGGTTGTTGTCGTGGATCTTCTTGCAGTGCATGCAGATGGAGATCATCCCTTCCAGCCGCTTGGTCCTGGCTAGGGTCTCCTGGAGTTCCTCCTTCTGCCGCGTCAGCATTTCCTGCTGCCGCTTCTGAGCCGAGATGTCGGTCACCGAGAAGACGACCAGGGAATCCCCCTGCTCGGGACAAACCTTGACGGCGTGATCCAGGGCCCAGAACGTCTCACCGTTTTGGCGCATGTACTCCACCTCGCCCGAGAAGCGCCCCACCGCCTCGATGGCGGCATACAGCTTCCCGCCGTAGTCCCGGTACTTCTCCTCGCTTTCGAACAGGCACCGGGCGTCGCGACCGTTCAGCCCTCCGGCAGCAAAACTGAACATCGCCTCGACAGCGGGATTGCAGCGGTAGATGACCCGGTCTTTCAGGATGCAAAGCCCCGTCGGCAGCGCTTCCAGGATGGCATGTTGCTCCCTGGAAAGCTCCGCTATCTCCTGGTCTGCCTCCTCCTTGGTAAGCAAAAGGATCCCGAATCCGTTGACCAGAAGTCCCGCCAGCATGGTGAGAAAGGAAACCTTCTGAATCAGGTTGTCGGTGAAGAGGTTGAACTCATGGCTGGGGAAGGCGAGGATGCCGCGTGCAGCAATGATGAGGGCAAGAAAGCAGATGCACCACCCAAGAGTAGCGCGCAGTGGCGATTTCCTGACTGGGCGCTGCAGGAGGACCCAACCGCTGGTAGCGAGGAAGAAGGCGGCGCAAAGGGACGCGGCCGCGATGCGCAGCGGGCTGGGGAGCGGAGTGACCAAGACACAGATGGCGATGACAGCGATGAAGGAGGCGGTGCGCAACCTTAAGGGGACGGTCGTTCCCGCTATGCGCAAGATGGCCCATGTCTCGTAAGCAAAACCGAGGATAAGGATGATGTTGCCGATAGTGAAGCTGAGCAGCTCCGGGATGGTACCGCGCCAGTACAGAAGAAACCACCCGCATGACTGGAGCAGCTTGCCCCGCGTCCAGTCGCTATTCCTTTGTTCCCGGGCCTCAGCTCGTTGAAAGATGTAAAGCACCAGACAAAAGATGGCGTTTCCGAACGACAAGGTGAGTATCAGGGTCTTTATGTCCATCATGCTTCCTACTTGAGTGTGAGCAACTATATGAGCGAGGTCATGCTAGAGATTATCAGTTTGAGCATTAGTTACAACGTGATCCACTGTGACCGAAAGTCCTCAAAATGAAACATCTATAAAAAAGGCCTACCTCGCAGAAGGTAAGCCTTTTATCGTTTAGCTGTGCATGGCACCCCGTTTACTTGACGGTGTAGTTGATAACCGAGCTCCCGCCGCAGGAATAGGTGAGCTCCCTGGTCACCATCTTGGAGATGGTGCCGGTCTCGGTGTCCATCTTGCGGGCGAAGATGAGGACCTTGTTGTTGCTCAGGTAGGTATAGGTCCCCACCACCGCCTCGGGCTGCTGGTACTCGTTTTTCTTCACCTCGGTGGCCCTGCGGGTCAGCACCACCAGCCCGTTTTCGGACAGCTTGAAGTACTTGGCGAACTCCGCCTGCACGATCTTGTAGCAGCACACCGAATTCAGCCCGCCCCGCATCAGCTCGCCCATGAGCATCCCCGACTGGCTGGGGACGAGGCTCTGCAGGTCGGCGAAATCGGTCACCATGACCGTCGCCCTCCCCCCGGTCGGCTCCTGGCAGGAGGCGGGCGCGCCGCAGGTCTGTCGGTCGGCGCACTTGTCGGTGCACAGCTCCAGGGCCATGTCATGGAACAGGGTCTTCATGTCGGTAGCGTCGAGCAGCATGGGCAGGGTCTTGTTGTGGCAGTCCCCCCCCACGTTGACGGGAAGAGTACCCGCGCATCCCGACAACAGGGAACCGGCGATGAGGGCAAGGAGCACCAGGCGCACCGGTTTCATTTACGGCTCCCCTCGCCGGCCGGACTCTGGCCGCCCCAACAGGTCGGGATGTCCCGGCAGCTGTAGGGGGTATCGCCGACGATCTTCATGGTGCTCAGCCTGTCCTCGCGGAAAAGCAGGCTGTCAATGTAGTGGTTCCTGGGGAGATGGATCTGCCCCGAGGAGATCACCAGGCCGGTGCCGATGTCCATGACCCTGGCGTTGACGACCAGGTGGTTGTCGGCAACGGAATAGGTACCGGTGACCACGCCGCCGATCTTGTACAGGGCCCGGATCTTCTGAATGTCGCGGCTCAGGGAAAACTCGCCGTGCTCGTTGACGGTGGTGTCCTTGGCAAGCCTCACCTCGTAGACCTTCCACTTGCGCACCTGGAGCTCGTGGATGACGTCCTCGGCGACCAGCCTACCGAAGGAAGTGGTCTCGTTGAGGTTGTCGAGATTGACGAAACTGGTGACGATGAAGGTATTCTCCAGGCTCTTGCGGTCGGCGTTTCTCTCCAGCTGGTCGGTCATGAAGATCATCCGGGCGTTGAATTTGCCCACTTGGGTGAGGCTGTCCTGAACCTGCAGCGGCTCGTCCACGATGTAGCGCTGGTCCGAAGCGAGGCTCTCTTTCTGGTAGCTGTCAGCGTCCCGGTGCATGGAAGCAGGGCCCATGGTGGCGGAGTTGGCGCAGGCCGAAAACAGCCCGACGGCGGCTATAAGTGCCAGTGCCTTGACGTGGTATCTCACAGGTCACCTCCCTCGCGCCCGATCTCTGTGCGCGGTTGCAGGATGTACTCGACGCGGTTGGACATGTACTCGAACTGCTTCAACCGGTAGGAGACAGGGTAGTCGCGGTTGATGTTAGAGCACCAGTTGTCCCAGGTCACGTTGTACCCGTCACGAAAGCACAGAGAATCGGTAGTGCAGGGAATGAAGGTGCGGCTCCTGACACCGTCATTGAGTACCACGGGGGTGGTTGTGGCACAGCCAGCTACGGCGCTGGACAGCAACACGAATAAAGCCAGTCGTTTCATCGTCCCTCCTGGATGAGTTTATTTGACAGTTCTTGCATCAAGATTCACTCATCGGACCGACGACTTCATTCTTAAGTCAGGAAAAGGGAAATCTTCTCCCACTATTAACCACAAAAACCAGCGCCAATGTCGTGCTGATTCCTTCTTTGCCAGTGTCCTCAGTTGTTTACGCTTGACAAGCGAGTGCTTGTGAGTGTAAGCACGGTAAAAACTTAATTAGCGATATACGATAATACTAAACCATTCGCGAGGATGGGACGGAAAGCCTAAAGGGTCTCCACGAGACAGCCGGGTTGCCGAAATATCACACGATATTCGGCCCCGGCTTTTTTGCGTCCAGACGCGGGAGTCGGCGGCGACCAAGGGGATCTCATGGAGCTTGCACAACAGGCGGTACCGCGCAACGAGCACAGCACCAGGAAGAAGCTGGGAGAGATCTTCGTGGAGAGGGGGATACTTTCCGCCGTTACCGTGGAAAGACTGGTAGCTTACGCACGCAAGAAAGGTAAGCGCTTCGGCACAGTGCTCGAGGAGTTGGAACTGGTCACGCCAGACGAACTGGCTCAGGCGCTGGCGCAGCAGCACGGTATGAAATACCTGGGGGACTTCCACCACTACCGGTATGCCAACGACCTGCTCAAGATGGTCCCGGCTAGGGTGGCCATGGCCAACCTGATCTTCCCGCTGAAGCATCAGGACGGCAAACTCGCCGTCGCCATCGGCGATCCGACCCTTACCGAGGTACTGCGCAGCATCGCCGAGGAACACAACGTGGGCATAGTCCCCTTCGTGGCCCCCCGCCGGGAGATCATGCTGGCGATCAAGGTGCACTACCTCAAATCCGCTCCGGCGGCCGCCTCCGACAAGAAGAGCGTGTTGATCGTGGACGACGACCAGGCGGTGAGCCAGTTCATCAGTTCGTCGCTCAGGCGCAAGGGGTACCACGTCGTCTGTGCCGGCGACGGCATGGAAGCGTTCAAAGAGATCATGTCCAACCGCTTCGACCTGGTGATCACGGACAAGGAGATGCCCAAGCTGAATGGCTACGCCGTCCTGGAGAGCCTGCGCACCTTCCCCGAGACCGCCAGCGTCCCAGTGATACTGATCACCTCCACCGCCACCGTCGATGAAGAAGCCACTGCCCTGCGCCGCGGCTTCTTCGACTTCATCCCCAAGCCCTTGCGCGAAGCCACCCTCTCCGTGAAGGTAGAACGCGCCCTCTCTATGTCCGATGAGTACTGAGGGACCGCCCGTTCTGGACGGATCTGCCGCTCAAAGAGCCGTCCCGCGCGCGGGCGTGCGCAACCGCGACAGGTCCGCGCCCTCGTGCTGCAGCAGTGTGATCTTTTTGCCGATGCCCCCAGCATAACCGGTCAGGCTGCCATCTGCCCCCACCACCCGGTGACACGGGATCACGATCGAGATGGGGTTGTGCCCCACCGCCCCGCCGACAGCCTGCGCGGACATGCTCGCCTTGCCGGTCCGCGCGGCGATCCTTTTGGCGATGTCGCCGTAGCTGACGACTTCACCGTAGGGGATCTCGCACAGGATGTCCCAGACGGCCCTGCGGAACGCTCCCCCCTTGGGTGCCAGTGGGAGGTCGGTAACGGCTGGTCGCTCCCCTCGAAAATAGCCGTCCAGCCAGCGTCGCGCCGCCACGAATACCGGGAGGTCCGCTTTTTCCTCCGTCTCTTCCGCCAGGGTCGCCGCAAAATATTTCTGCCCCTCCAGCCACAATCCGACCAGGCTGTCCCCGTCGCTGGCGAGCATGATCCTACCCAAGGGTGAGTCATAACGTGTGACAAACATCTATCCACCTCCTGCACCGTCTGGTGCGCTTACAGCGAGTTCCATAAATTAACCGTTGCATAACTGCGCCAGGGGCGCCACGTTTCGGCCAAGGCCGATATTTCCTTTGCAGTGCGCGGCGCCAATGCCTTTTTGACCCCGAAATCGGTGTCGGGAAAGGCATCGGGCCATCCCATGGCTCGCATGGCGATGTACTGCGCGGTCCAGGGGCCGATGCCGGGAATCGCCATCAGCTTTTTCAGCTCCGTGTGCGGTTCGGCGCCGAAGTTGAAATTTATCTTTTCCCACACCATGGCCTGCGCCAACTCGAGGATGGTGCGCGCCCGTGCCCCGGTGATGCCGAGGGGGCCGAGATGACCGTCGATGGGGCCATCCAGCGCGATGACCTGTTGCGGTGACGGGAAAGCGTGGGTGAGCCCCTCGATACCGGTCGCCACGGGGGTGCCGTGGGCGGAGACCAGCCTGGCAGCCAGGGTGCGGGCCGCCTTCACGGTAATCTGCTGTCCCAGCACCGCCCGCACCGCCATCTCGAAGGGATCGAAACAACCGGGCAGGCGGGTTCCCGGCGTGCACAGGTTGGGGCTAATGGTGTTCATTGCGGCAAGGACTTCATACACCGCATCGGGATCGCAAAACAGATCGAAGAGGTGCCGGATCCGGGTCAGCACTTGGGTCAGTACCGGCAGCAGCGCGCCGTCCACCGTTACCGTCAGCACGTTGCTTTCCGGCCGGTGCCCCACCCGTACCCAGCCAAACACGTGCCCCTTCTCTGCGCTGACGAGATGCACCGTGCGCACGTATGCGCCGTCGATTACCGTCTCCACCCCGGCAATGGCGCGCTGGGCGAGAAAGTCCAGCATCTGCCGCCACTGGTAGGGAGGACGATACCCCAAGGCGAGCACGATGGCGTTATCCCGGCTTTTGGTAGTGGGGGATTGCCGGCGAAAGGCCGTGGGCGCCATGCGGTACCTCGTCTTGAAGAGGTCGTTGAAGCGCCGCAAGCTGCCGAAACCGGCCGCCATCGCCACGTCGATGACCGAAAGGTCGGTATCGGTAAGCAGGCTTTTAGCCAGCAGCAACCGGCAGGTTTGCAGGTATTGAACAGGAGTGACGTTGTAGGCGGCCGAAAAAACACGGCGCATGTGACGGTCGGTACAGCCGAGTTGCTCGGCGATTGCCTCGACGCTCACCCCGCTGCCGCAGTTTTCTTCCAGCAGTACCTTGGCGCGATGGACCAGGGCGAGAGTGGCATCGACCGGAGCGGTCCCCGGGGCGCGTTCCGGCCGGCACAAAAGGCAGGGACGGAAACCCGCCTGCTCCGCAGCGGCAGCCGTCGTGTAAAAGGTACAGTTTTCCGGCTTGGGGAGTTTCGCCCTGCAGATCGGCCGGCAATAGATGCCCGTCGAGGAGACCCCGACGAAAAAGTGTCCGTCGAACCTCGCGTCCTTCGCCTTCAGTGCTGCATACCATATCCGTTCTTCATGCTGTGCCATACGCCACCTCTTGTAGCAAGATACAACATCCGCTCGCAAAAAACCGGCTATTTTCGGACCTGCTTGCAGATAGGGCGATGACAAGAACAGACAACGCAAAAGGGCCGCCCGATACCGGGCGGCCCTTTGTGGATGGTAGGTAGTGCAAAAGAGGGGACTTGAACTTTATGGGGCTTTGCCTTTCCTTTTTAACGCCTCCATCAACGACGTCTGTCCACGAAACAATTCACAAATGTCCCATGATTTCACTAGTAGAGCTACGAGCCGCTACCGCGATGCCTACATGACACGCGGCCGGTTCCGGTTCAGGAACATGCGCACGGCAAGATAGACCACCGGCAAGATCCCTATGATGAAGAGGGTGTCACCCGGCAGGCGCAGCCACTCAAATACGCGCACCATGGGATCGGTGAAGAAGTCCGGCTGCCTCCCCTGCCAGTAGGAAGTGGTGAGGATCTGTCTCAACTGGAGCAGCCCCACCGGGAAGAGGTTCAGAAAGAGCATGCAGGCGAGCCCCAGGTTAGTGCACCAGAAGGCGATGGCCATGGCGCGATTGCTTGCCCGGTCAAGTGGAACGAAGTAACGCGCCACGAACATGAAAAAGCCCAGGGAGAGCATGCCGTACACCCCCATCATGGCGCCATGGCCATGATTGGCGGTCCACTGGGTGCCGATCTCGTAGTAGCTCACGATGGGAAGGTTGATCAGGAAGCCGAACACCCCCGCGCCCAGGAAGTTCCAGAACCCGACCGCGATCAGGAACATCACCGCCCACTTGTGCGGGAACATGTCCGCCGTGGTGCTGAGCATGGAAGTACCGGCCGGAGCACCAAGGCCCATGAACTTCCACGCCTCGTAGGTCAAAAGCAGCAGGGGGATGACCTCCATGGCGGAGAAGAACGCACCGAACGCCATGTGTACTTCGGGCTGGCCGCTGAAGTAGAGATGATGCATGGTGCCGAGCACCCCGCCGATGGAGTAGAGGATGATGTCCAGATAGATGATGGTGGTGGCGACCCTCACGCGCACCACCCCCATCAGCATGAAGACGTAGGCAACCATGATGGTGGTAAAGAGCTCCAGAAAGTCCTCCACCCACAGGTGCACCACCCAGAAGCGCCAGAACTCCACCTGGTTGAAATGGGTCGTCTTGCCGTACAGCATGCCGGCTGCGTAGAAAAGCGGGATGGAGATGGCGCTGTAGACGAAAAGCCACGGCATGTTTCCCGGATGCTCCCCATGCAGCCGTTCCCTCATGCCGCGCACCAGGATCACCAGCCAGATCAGCATCCCAACCGTCAGCAGTATCTGCCACAACCGCCCGAGATCAAGGTACTCCCACCCCTGTGACCCCACGTAGAACCATGGGCCGCCAGTGGAAAGGATCCCCTTCAGGCTCATCGCCTCCCCGGCGAGGCTCCCCAGTACCACCACCACGAGCGCACCCAAAAGGACGAGTGCCAGTTTCTCCTGATGCGGCGGCTCCTTTCCCGCGATCATGGGGGTCAGGAAGATCCCCATGGCGAGAAAGCTCGAGGCCACGAAGAAGAGGGCGAGCTGCACGTGCCACATGCGGGAGAGGTTATACGGCAGGATGTCACCCAGCGAGAAGCCGTAAAAACCTGCCGGCTCGACGTGATAGTGGGCGTTCACACCGCCCAGAAGCCCCTGCAGGAGGAATAGCCCGGAAACCACCAGGAAGTACCAGGCCACCGTGCGTTGCGACGGGGTGAGCTGCACCTTTTCCGGCGCGCCCATCTTCGACGAATATTCGTCTGCCGTATGCCACCCCAGGAACTCGTAGCGCCCGAATACGAAGAGGGTGGCACCGGTGCCGCAGAGCAGGGCGATCAGGCTCAGCACGCTCCAAAGCAGTGCCCCCGATGTAGGTCGGTTGCCGGCAAGATCATCCGGGGGCCAGTTGTTGGTATAGGAGTGTTCGGTGCCGGGGCGCTGTGCGGTGCTGGTCCAGGCGGCCCAAGAGAAATAGGCCGTGAGCTTCCTGATTTCCTCCGGGTCGCTCAGGTAAGGACGCTTCAAACCCTGCTGGGTCTGCAGCGGTCCAAACCAGCCGCGGTAGTAGTCGATGAGTTCCGAGTGCGCGCGTGCCCTGGCAGGAGAAAAGGTAAGCTGGCCGCTTTCCGGGACGTAGCTGTTACCCCTGAACTCGGTGCGCACCTTGGCTGCCGCATCCGCTGCGGAAAGTCCTTGCCCCGCATAGTACCCCACCTGCTTCTCGCCGCTTAAGTGCAGGTATTGGGCGGTAAAGTCCGGGCCCAGGTATGCGCCGTGGCCGAAAATGGTCCCGTACTGCATGAGCCCCAGCTTCTGGAAGATCTGCTGTCCGGCCATGACATCGTCGCCGGTGTAGAGCACCGTGCCGTCCGTCACCCGCACCTCCCGCGGGACCGGCGGCCCCTCGTAGGCGTTGCGGTAGGCGAGGTAGCCCATCACGGAAAATCCGAAGAGGAAAGTGACCACTGCAGTCACTAGCCACCGGGGTGAGAGAACCAAGTTTTTATCGCGCACGTTCATGGAAACCTCCATTACTATGTTTTAACGACAACCGGTTCAACACTTCATGACTCTGCACGAGGCTGTACTGTTATTAGGGGATTTGGAGGAGGGGTGTTCGAATTACCACAACGAAGAATGTATCAGTCTCTCTTCGTGTGTCAAACATGAGGGGAGGATGCGCCCACTACCGGAACCGTTATCCACGATCACAGCATTGGGTGAGCGCAGCGGGTAGCGCCGTGCGTGGGCACTCATCCAAAAAACGGAAAAGCGGAATTAGCCATAAGACCAATCCCGCTTCTTTACCTAAAAATTTCAATATGGTGCAGAGAGGGGTATCACACTAACTAGATAACACCTCAACTTTTAACGTTTTTACATATTTAGTTGTTCGTGATACCACCAAAAACACCATCAAAGCATTAGTGTGTCTGCCGGTTCATCCCTGAACCGATGAATGTAATGTGCAGGGTCCTTTTGAGGATGTACGCAAGGCATAAGGATGACAGAACCACTGCCCCCCCAATCACCTCGTTCGGTATTATTTTGGCGAAGAAGGAAGCAGCTGCCCCAAAGCTCCCGTAATAGGCCATCGACATACCGATTTTTGCCATAATGTCTGAAAAGGCCATGCTCATTTCACCACTTTTTTGATGACCTCAACGATATCCTTCGGGCTCTTCATCTCTAACGACTGAAGTTCTTTCACCATTGCGTCGAGGGCTTGGTTTTTACTCCTTTGAGCAAGGAACTCCCTCACTTTAGAAATCAATCCCTCGGTCTTAAACTCTACCACACTTCCGCCGATTTTTAGGCTGAAATTAGCACCAGTCACGGCAAAAATCAGGATGCCCAGAACCGCAATGGCGTTGAAACTGTGGGCCATAAAGTCTACGGTTCCAGGGGAATTTATGTTGACCTTCACTTCAACATTGTCCGTACGCTCCGGAAGCCCCACATACTGGAGACAATCATCCGTGAGGTTCAAAAGGTCGAGGCACGCCTGGAAGAGTGCCCGGGCATTGATGTCGTCGCTCTTTTCAACCTGGAGCTGCAGATGGGCCTTCCCGTCTTTTACGAAAAAGTCGCTGAGCGTGTTATCGATATACTTGCCGTATTCGTTCCCGTTGGAGATCGTCTGGTGAGCAAAGAACATGCTGTAGAGGTAAGGATTTAGGGCTCGCTTGGGTATCGACTTAACCCAGTGGACCTTCCTGGTGCGAAGCTCAAAAGCATCGTCACCTTCGCGGATCACAGCGTCCTCAACCAAATCATCAACGACGATGCCGAAACTTAATACTGTGGAGTTAACTCCTGGGATGATGACGACATCTCCCGCCTGTATAAGGTTTGTGAAGGTCATGACCTGCTTGGCAATCTGCCCAGGCCGCTTCGCTTCTGGATGCCGCTTTCGGACCTGCTCTAGGACATCACCAAGGATACTTTTTTTCGTGGTCCCGTCCGCCGGTTCCGGCACCTGAATTTTGGTGTAGCCAATGGCCACGATACCCTTCTCGACAAAGAGGCGGTAGTAGAACCCACCGTCAGTTCTGATAAACCAGTAATTCCTATCTGCCTTAATGGCGAGGGACACATCCTGGATGTGTTGCAGGTCTCCTTTAAGATCTGCCGGCCCACCACCTCCAAACCCATCGATGGAACGCTCCATTGCTCATTCTGCCTTTTGTTTAGAAAATATGTCCGACAGTAACGGACCACAACGGACGTTTTATAACAGCAATAAGCAAAAAATGCATTAATAAAAACCCGCTACTAGAAGTAGCTGATACTACCCTTACTCAGATCAAATCGACTTTGATACTGGGTCTTCCAGTCTGGCGGCATCAACCCAAATTACAATGCCGATGCTCCTTCAACGCCGGAAGCTTGCACCCTTAAGAGCTCCGGAGCAAAGCTCAATCCGATTTGATATAGACTTCAGCAAACGAGAATTCTAGCTGATCAGGGTGGCTTTCTACCATCGCGCTGCCGATCTTCAGCCTGGGGGACCTGCTTGTGATACCCCTTTCTTTCCTCGAGCATTGCTTGCCAATCCCAGCCGCGATTGTGGCACTGGAGGTAAGCCTTCTGTGGCACACCCTACAGCGCGGGCCGGCAGCCGCGCGTCTATTTCTCTCCTCACCCATACAATCCTCCCTTCCTGTTGTTTCTCTTTACTGGTGAGGCCAGCAACAGCTCCCCTTGGCCAGCAAGTCAACAACCTGCAGATCTTCCATTTCCCGGGCGAGCCAGTCCGCTTCCCGAAGCACCAAGTGAACAGCCCCCCCGACAGGAAATGATGATTCTTCACAGCGTCAATTACTGCTGCGGCTTGCATGTCAATCAGCCGCCCCACGACAATACCGGAGACGAACACATCCCCCCAGTGAGCGTTCATCCCGGCGGCATACCTCCCATGGTGGAACTATGGGAGCCTTCCGCAGCCATGGGCAATCCCGGCGACCGTGGCTAAGTCACGTACGCTCCCCCATGACCTCCAGTCCTTCAGCTGTCCTAGTGTTCCTCGTTCTGCACCTGCTCGAAATCCCAGCCGCGCGGGAGGACACACTCAGGAGACTAAGGCATGAAGAATCTCGAAAACACCTGGGATAAGATGAAAAAAGGGAAAGGCATCATGGATGCAGTGCTCCATACGGGGCTTAGGTGGCTTTGAAAAGACGCCAAGAAGGATGAAGATGCCGGCTGCCATCTGTGCAGCCGGCATCTTCCGTTCTAAGGTGCCGGCCGTTGTCCCCCCGGCTTCCTGAGCCGCTGAAGCCCACTGGGAAACAGGCGCTACTGAAGCACGATCCCATTAGTAGAGTTAACGGCCTGGACTTCTTCGACACTCAGGGAGCCCTTGTCGAGCAGAGCCGAGGCGCTGGCGGAGCCGTTTACGTCTGCCGCTGTTGGAGATCTTTGCCTCGTGCCCCCCCCCTGGCCCAGGTTGGTCAGGATGAAGTTGTAGTAGTGTGCCGCTTGCGTATTCAGGAGAAGTTGATTTTCCTCAGGCGCCAGCTCGCACTCGTTGATCACGTCGATGAGGCTATTGTGATCCGGCTACCAATCTACCCTGCAAAGGCACTGAACCGTAACCAGCTTGATGCGTAACTGGCTAGATGAGCGCATGTTGTGGTGGGTCAACGATGGTGCCCATCCTGAGTCAGAATTTGAATCCGATTCACAGAATTCAGGCGCACTTCAAGAAATGGTGATAATGGACGATAAGGGTAGAAAACCGAGGGACAGAGGGGGGAGTACATGCTTGCAGAAATAATCGAAGATTTTTTTAAAGAGATAGGCGAGGCGGGTATCCCTGAGCCACAATGTTATCTGCCAATGCACCTTTCTGACACATGGCTTCACTTCTTAGTTATGCCTAATACAAGTATCAATCAATCCCTAGTTTGCACTGAGATCATATGTCGTATCATCCGTAAAATCAGGGGGGAAGATCGTCGACGTGAAGAGATTTATTTTCTTGTGTCCAACTACATAGTTGAGTTGCAGATGGAATCGATGTCGCGACAAAAAATTATCGAATATCAACAAGCCAGCGTCGAAGATATTCTCACGCGGTTGGAACCGCGCCTTACCGTCTTGGATGAGCGGTACTTTAAGAAGGTCGTGCGCGAATATAAGACTCGTTTTACAGACACTCTTGGCGAAATACGATGCCTTAACAATAATATACGTTATATGAAAGATTGCACCAATCGCTTTTGGTTGTATGCCTCTCATGCTGCCGAGACCGCCGGAGAGATAACGTTGTCTAAATCTGGAGGCAGGAGATTAAGCAAAGACGAAATCACTACTGCCCGTGCAACAAGAGAAGCGGCTCTCAAAGACCGCATGGAGAGGGAGCTATCTAATTTTGACGGTTAGAGGAATGCCCCTCAGAACCTGATTCATGACCCCGTAAAGTCCGTCCGTATGTATATAAGTGGGGACCCTGTGCTTCTGTCTTTTACGCTTTCAGGTACTTTTCCACCGCACTCACGCTAACCTTAAGGTCCTGCGCAATAACTTTGATCTTGAGCCCCTGACTGCGGAGGATGATGGCCCTTTCTCGGTTGCGCTCGGCTTGGGCGAGGTATTCGGATCGGGTGGTCGCGCCGGCTGCATGACGAAGGTCGTATTTACGGGCAGCGTCACGGCGACGAGCTTCTGCTTCGGAAATGATGGTTTTGAGGTGGCGCTCCTCGTCTGGCGTGATTTCCAGGCGGTCAACCAGCGTGGAGTTTCGGAACTTATATCTGGAATCTACAAGCTTGCCGTTAAAATTGATTTTGGAACCCGTGGCAGCGTCTTCTGCGCGTTTGACAGCCGTTGAGGTATACCCCACGACCTCGGAGATTGTGAGACTCGGCGCAAACTCATGCGCGAGTTGGTGCAGTTCTAACTTTAGCGTCCCAGGATCGACAATGTGGGCGAGAGTACATGTCGCAAGATAAAGGAACTCGTCACGCATTCCGACCTGGACGCCGCCGCGCAGCTTAGCGAGAGCACGAAGGTCCTCCAAACGGTCCCATGAAAGCTGGAGTGGGTTAAACCGCCGCAGGTTTCCTGCCTTGCCACCCCCCTTGACCAAGGTAAGGCTGGCCCTCCTAGCGGCGACTTCCGCATCCCTGATGACTTTTTTTGCAGCACGTTCGTCACGCAGGTCGGTGAGTTCGTCACGGGAGAACGGCAGCACAGCGTCACAAAGCGCATCGAAATCGTAGTGTATTGGCTCTTTGCCAGCGTCAGGCCAGATCACCCGGCAATAGCCACCCGTTTTTGTGTTACAGGTACCCTCGAGACGGAGGATCCTGGAAGCATCTCGCGCTTTCCGATCAGCACCAAACTTCACGAATCGTTGGCAGAGCTCATTTTGTAGGGCGTTCCAGCGAGGCAGCGCCTGGCGCGGAATGGCTCTAGTGTAAAACCACTTGGCGTAATAACCTTGCCCACTGAATAGAATCACAGACGGCATAGGTATGTCGCAGTCAATACAATGCAGAAGCAATTCTCCGACCATTTGATCAGACGAAATTTCCTTGTACGTGATCGTCTTGTAGGAATCCAGGTCGACGAACGAAACACCAAGGTGGGCCAGGTTAACGATTCGCCGATTCGGCCGGAAAAATTCAGCCTGGGAGAGGTAGGTATCGATTTTAGGGTTAACTGACCTTATAACGACAGGAAGGGCATTCATCGGATAGGATTTTTGTCGTGTTACGTTCGTTTTGGTGACGAGGGAGAAAAAGCCACCCCGATGGAGTGAGTGGTAACCAAAAAGTTCAAGCTGGTGCGGTTCTGTGAGGGTTTTGGCAGTGTTTAATACAGGAATCATAATCTCCCTCGTGACGGCGTTGGCACGTAATGCCCGAAATCACGAGGAAAACTCGCGGGTAGCGTGTGCAGCCTTGTCAGATTTTTTTCAAGGGGGTTAAGATCCCCGGATCCCAATGCCCCGATGCCCATTCGAGGTACTCCCTGGACTGGCCGGTCCAGGGAGCAAATAGGATTCGGGTGAAGAAGGACTCTTCAAGAGCTATTGGGCGGGACAGCAACGAAAAAAGTGGCCCTCTCAGCCACTTTTGTTCAATTTATCTGGATTGCTTGAAAGATGTGTTGATAGGGGGCACATTTGGTATTGGACAGGCCGGCAACGACGAGACTGAAAATGGGGGGGGATCCCCCGACCGGGCGGCCGGGGAGATGATATTAAAGTGGGTAAGAGGGATACGTCCACCTCGGTGGTTTAAGCCAAGACATTTAGTTTAGGCACACTCCTAAAATTTCTACACTCCTTCCTCGGGTTGCCTGTTTACGAAAATCAGCACGACACCACAAATGAGCAAGCCACCGAGGAGAGATCCGCGGTGGCCTTTGCTGTTGGTCTTTTTTATTAATGTTTTTAGCTGCCAAGGTTTCTCCCCCCCCGAGGGCCGGGGTGCTTGGCGTTCTTGTTTAGAGCATGCCGGTTGAGATCTGAGCCCCCCCACCGAGCAGGGCTGAGGCGTTGATCTAAACTGTAAACTCATGGTTACTGCCGCAGGAGCAGAACCACAAACTTGATTGTATATACAATCATATGGTATAATATGCAACATACTGATCAATAATGCACCACCGAGAGGGCCCGAGGGCGAAGGGGTTACCGCATGGCAATTTCTGCTGAGACGTTGAGAATTTGGGGAGAGATCGAGCTCAAGGTAGAGAGAAAAATCAGGTTGCGAATGTCGGATAAAGTAGCCTCCGAAGATGTCTTTTCCGAGGTGAAGGTTTTGTTTCTTACCCGCAATTTCCCGTACAAGCACATCGCTCAGGCTTATAACTACGCCATCACCTTCCTTTTCAAACAGGCCCTCGCTACAGAGGAGACTACGCTAGGCCGCTTTTGCATTGCCGAGACTGGTTCCTATACCTCGGCCTTGCGGGAGCTAGGCTACAACCCGACTAGAGAAGAGATCGAGAAGGTTGAGGACCTTTACCGCCCACGGGTAACTCACATATCCTACGAAGCCTTAAAAGAAGAAGGGTGGGATCAGGCTGTAGCCGAGCTCAATCCTCTTAACCCTAGCGGCCTCAACGAACGAACTTCCGCGTACCTCGCAAATCCCCGCATTGCCCCTGAAGTAAAAGCGATGGCCCTACAAATTCTAAACGGCGACACCTTCGCAGAGGTGGCTGAGCGCCATGGGTGCAGTGTCCAAACCATAAATCGCCGCCTCCGCCAAGATTTGGAGGAGCTCGATCCGGAACTTCTTTATGTTGTCAACAACGTGAAAAGGAAACCGAGGAAAACTGCAAAGGCCGTGTCGCTTCCTATAGCAATTATGGAGTCTATCGCCGAAGCAGAAGTGGTATGTGAAGAGACTATTGAGCTATATCTTGATGCCCAGTCCCCCCAAATGGAGGCCCAGGCACGAATGGCCAAAGTCGTCGACATCTCTGAGCACCTGATGAGAGCCGGTGAAGTTACAGAAGCACGTTTTACGACGAAGATTCCATTCAGCGATGTCGTACAGGCTGACGTTTGGCCCCGCCGCTTGGCTGCGCGCGCAGTTCCGCCGTATCTATCTGCAACCTATCACACTAACCAGAACTGGCGACGAATATGGCCATGCGAAGAATTACGATGCCGTCCTGGGCCTGCTATCTTACGCTGCAAATATGCGGCCTGATCTCCACTCACACCCCCAACACACGAGGTGCACTATGCTCGCGCGTAAAACACCGACCCCGTACGACATCGTCGGGTGGGCAATGAACAACTATATAATAACTTTAGACAAGCTAGAGCCGGAAGAGGCAGGAGCACTACTGTACCTGGCGAAAAAAAATCCAGATGAGTTCCAGCAACTGATGGTCCTCGGACTGAAGCTAAGGCTCCATGAGGAGGTGGGCAGTAACATCATTGCCCAGCCCATGAAGTGCTACATCTCGGAGTGCAAAATCAAAGTTGCACTCGCAGTCACTCTCTTAAACTGTGCCGGCAGACTCCCTCCTATCCCGCTCTTTTCCATGTCATTTCTTGACGAATACGAGCACCGTGTTCTGTGCGAATGCGAGCTGCTAACTTCGGTAAAATTTCGCCGAAGGGACTAGAAGTTCGACACGAAGGGGGTAGAAAATGAGCTACGAGTGGAAACTAGCAATTGACGCACAAGAGCAGTTGTACGCGGTTTGCCCGTTCTGCCATACCCTCAACTATGCATCAAGCGACCTTTCGCTATGGCCGCATGGCGTCCTTGGCATTGCCCAAGTGACAAAAGGTCACGCAAAAGTCTTTGAGCATCCGGACGAAGCTCAACTCGAAGTGGGAGCATTGGAAGGCAAAAAGGTGGTGTTCGGCTGCAGTTGCGGACGACTGGAAATGTTCGAAGCGTGGATCTGGAATTCTCGCCAAGAGATCATCGACTACATCACACTGCGAGCCGGGAGCGAGATGGCGGAAAGCAGAGCCGTTGAAGAGAAGGCACAGATCGCTAAAGCTAGGCTTACCCTCGTGAAGGGAACCCAAGGCGGGGATTGACGCTCTCCGAGAGCAAATGGGCCGCCTTAGCCGCACTGGTTGAGGCGGCTTTCCGTCAACGCTTGTTCCGGATCCCATTCGTACCACCACCAGAAACCGCCACAACTGAGCCTTTTTTCTTCTTGGAACCCGTCTTGTAGCTCGAGAGAGAGGAGAGATTGTCCGTCTTCTTACCGCAGTGAGGGCAAAGGATGAGGTTGGTCTTAGCATCGTGCGGGAAGCCGGGCTTCTTTCGCTTATCGCTCTCGACCACAGCGATCAGTTAAGCCGCCCCTTCAATATCGTAGACGGCCGCCAGGTAACGATCCGCCTCGCCTCAATAGTGATGTCCTCCCCCGTCTGCGGATTTCTCCCCTTCCTGTCCGCCTTCGCCTTCACGGTGAACTTTCCAAATCCGGCGATTTTCACTTCCTCGCCCTGCACCAAGGCGTCCTTCACCAAATCCAGCACGCTCTCCACCAACTCCACGGCTTGGAGCTTGGTGATCCCGTGCTCCCTCTGCATTCTTTCCGCTATATCCGCCTTCGTCATGAATCCCCTCCTGTCTGAAAAATACTCAGCAATATAGCGTTGTTCCGAACAGGAAGGCAAGAAGAGAAGGGTTGATCAGATCTTTTCTTCGTGGGGAGTGTTTTTTTGATGTCATATCCGCTCAAAAAGCGTTGCTGGCTCGCACAATTGATAGTGAGAGGTGAGAAATGTTCAAGCACGAGGAAATCGAAAAGTTTTGGCGGGAGATCCAGTGGTTTAGGGAGGACAGAAAGGCTGCTGCGGAAGTCCTGCTTAGGAAGCTGGACAAGGGTGGGGACATCTCGACCGTTGTGACATTCTTCTGGTCCGAATCTCCGTACGTTAAAGTCAACCTTATCGACCACACCATCGGCGTTGCCAGAATGGCCATGAAGCTCGACAAACACCCAGAATTCTCGACTTATCAGCTGCTCGTCCTCGCCGCCCTGGGGCACGACATTTGTAAGATGAGGGGGTATATCAACCGCAAAAAGGACGAATATTACGAGGGAGTTCACGCCATCGTGTCTGCCCGCCGCTGTCAGGAATGGCTCCGCGATTATCTGCAAGATCAGGAGGAACTGGATATGGTGGTGAAGGCGATCGACTTACACCACGAGCCGGGCCACGAACAAGAGAAAACGGTCCTCGGCTTCCTCATCCGCGCGGATAAAGCAGCGCGGCAGAACGAGCTGAACCAGATGCCCGCAAAAGAGCTGAAGGGTCGCAGAATGATCGAGCGGGGCGAAGGTCCGGAGTCCGTGAAACGGGAGTGCGATCTGCCGCCGATCCAAGCGCCTGATCCCTACGCTGAGAAACTGCCGTTTTTCGAACCTGTCGAATTTCTTGTGCGCCTCCTGCCTGAAATCAACAGCATGGACGCTTACACCGGCAAAGGGCCCGAAGCGGTGAGTATGCCGTCCGGCGTGTGCTACGTCACCACTTACCGCGCATTCAAGATCGTCCGCGAATGGGGCCATGAGGTTGGTCACGGCGAGCTCGTTGAGGCAATCGCGCGAGATATGAATCGCAGAAACAATGTCGCGCACTTCATCGGCCATCAACTCCGCGAATTTGGCGCGCTGGCCGAGCACGAGCTGCCGCCAAACGAGAAATACACACACAGGAAGTTTAGGGTCATCACGCAGTACAACACGAGCAAGACGAGCGTGGGAATGTTCTACATCCCCATTCGTACCAGGTCTTTGGGCGGCGACATCGTAGCCCTTGAGAAACGGAAAAAGGGAAGCCCCCTGCTGCGCAACATCACCAAAATTTACCCCAACACCGGGCTTTGGAAAAAAGGAAGAAAGAAAAATGGGTAGACATATCACGAACGAAAACAGGCTGCCGAAAGGTGCCATGGAACGGTTGCAGGAACTCCAGGTCGAGGATCCGCGGATCGTGGCGATCCTGAACCGCTGCTGGGGCAACCGGAAGTACATCGAGGCCGGCGTCGCCATGGTGGCTAAAGAAGATCGGGCCGAGCTGCTGGCACCGCGGCAAAGCGGCTGGAGAGCAACGGCGGCCTGGGAGTACGAAAATTACTACAACGCGGCCCTGGGCGGCAATGAGTACGGCATGTCGATCCGCGAGCTGACAACCTGGTTGAAAGACTCGCTTATCCTGGGGGCAGCTGAAGTCGCAGAGCTGGGAGGGATCCGCCGGGCGGCCCGGGGTAGGGCGCAGCGGGGGATCGAAAAAGAGAAAAGGGAGGGGCATTAAGATGGAAAAGAGAGAACTGACACCGCACCAGGTGATAGCAAAGCGTTGTGGTTTGCACCAGAACGCGCTGGCTGTGTTTCAGCGGCTCTACGTCGTGCCGCGCAACGTTGCCGAAATCACCGACGAGCACATCAAAGTGCTGAGGGCGATGAAGTCCCTCATGACCGACCCGATTCTGCTAAGAATCCAGCTGAAGCGCTTGGGAAAGTGGGAGCGTGGGCAACTTGTTGAGCATTGCGACGACGCTGCCAAGTACAAAAGGTGGGAGCGCAGGGCAATTAGCATGTTTATAGCCGCATATCTCGAAACCGGGGAGGGTGAAGAGGTCACCATCGGTAAAGTTCTGGGTCACCTGCAGAAGCGTTTTCGGGTCCAGCCGACCGCATACATCAAGTATCGCCTCGAGCTGCTGCGGATCATGGTCGAAAAAAGGATGCAGAAAGAGCCCAATGTGAATCACATGTGAACCAATGTGCGACCAATGTGTACGAGTTTCACACTTGTACACACCAATGTAGCACCTGTTATTTTTCCAATAGTTACGGCTAAGGAAAGATCTTCCTAGGGGATCTGATAAACCTCAACAGCCCCTAGAAGAGAAATCGCGATTCCCAACCCATTTCAGGCCTCCTGTGCTGCTTTAAGCAGCTTCTCTTCCGGGGGCCTTATGTTACTTGTGCAAATATATCCATTTTACTCACCGATCTGCTGAGCAAAAATCCTTTTAGTACATTTTGAAAGGTATCCACACCTTTAATAAATAGCCGTACAAACATGCCTTTCTGGACAAGATATAAATCAGTACACCAATGATACCATTCGCCACTTTTGCATGCCTCTTTCTAAAAGGTATCCACGGCTTTAATAAACAACTGTCCAAATATGCCTGTTTGCACCCGCGCAGGTCCCCCACCCTTTTCGTAGGCACAACTCTCCCCACCGAGCATTTCACCGGCTCTACGCTGCCTATCGCAGGCACCACCACCCCACCCCAACGGCACCGGACGCGCAGGTCCACAAGCCTACTGGAACGCACAACTCTCACACCGAGCAGATCACCACCATCAACCCGCCACCGCACCACCTACAGCACGACAGGAGAGGACGAATGGAGAGACGAAGGGGAACGAACGACCAGGGGGAGATAGTCGAAGGCAGGGTAGAGCGAAACGACGGCGGCTTGCTAGACGCCAAAGTGGAGCGGGACAACGGCACAGGCAGAACATCAACGGCACGAGCAGACGCGACGTCCACAACTCTTTTCGCAAGGCACAGATCCGACACGGAGCATGATCACCAACGCAGGCCGAAGGCACGCAGATAGAGGCGAACAGACGGAAGATGTGGAAACGAGAGATACCCCCGGCACCACCCCCTGCTTTCGCAAGGAACCGACACTGGCTTGACCTCCGGCCCTTTCGTCAGGCACCGACCCGCGCACGTCCTCCAGTCCTTTGGAACGCACAAGCATCGACACGGAGCACGCCGCGGATCTGCACGCAGGCACCGCATCACCGCCTAACGCCAAATCTGGCGTTTGCTCCACCGGCCCTGCTTTCGCAAGGCACCACCGCTGGCCTTACCCCCGCCGTTCTCGCCAGCCACCAGCCCCAGCAAGACGGCAGGAGAGTAGAAGTTGTGGAAGAAATAGATACCCGCCGCCGCGCCGCCTGCTTTCGCAAGGAACCGGCCCTGGCTCTACCTCCGGCTTTCTCGCAAGGCACCGCCACCCGCCGCCCTGGGCCCCTCGCGCCCCCACGGCACTCAGCCTCTGCACGCACTTCCCGCCGAATGCCACCATTTACCCGCAACGGCACCGGCGTCCCGAACGGGCAGCGGCACCGGCCCCAAGCCGGCGGCTCCGGCCGCCGTCGCCGAGCTCACCACCTGCTCCCGCGATCCCAGCTCCGGCTGCGGCCTCCGCTCTCGCAGCATCCCCACCGTTTCCCAGCGGCGCGATCCACGCGCCTCACCACCTGCCCACTCCCTTCCACCTGGTCACCGCCACCTGGCCACCAGGCGCCCGATCGCCGAACCTCCCACAACCGCTCCCCAACGGCCCCAACTTCCCCAGCTCCGCCCGCCAGCGCCTCACCGCTAGCACCTCCTCCCGACGGTCCACCCCGGCGCGCCACCCGCGCCTCCTTGCCGAAGGCCTCGCCTTCCCGCCCAACTGCGCCACCTCCTCCCCGTCGCGCTCCCGGCGCTCCGTCCCACTCTTTCCCGAAGACACCACCTCCTTACCCTCGCCTCCGGCCGGCTGCGGCCGCCCTCCAGCTCGGAGGCTCGCCCTCCCGCTCGCTTTCCCCAAAAACCTCCGCAAAACCTCCGACCCGGGGTGCCTCCCGGGTTCCCTGGCGGGACCCCGTACGTCACCCTACCGGCGTCCCGCGTTTTTCAAAATCCCCCGTTTTCCTCTTTCCGTGCGCCCGGCCCGCCTCCTTCCTCCGAATCCTCCCTGCCTGCCCGATCCAGATCCCCTCCTCGATCCCGGCGATCCCCGCGCCCTGGGCGATCCTGATGCCCATTTTTCTGCCGTTTCCCGCCCCTGCGTGGCCCATTGTCGCAATCACTCGTAATTATTCAACTTTTCGCGTGGCTTTTACGGGCTATTCCTCGCCAAAAGGACCGTTTCGTGGCTATTTCAGCGCCTTAGCGTTTGGAATCACTTGAATTTAAGCGAATTTCGATTATGTGCAGCTTGGCAACAAAAACAGGGATTTATGTGCAGTTGTGCAACGTAAATGCGTGGGTGGCCAACTTTTTTTTAGGGAAAAAAGGCACAAAGTGAACGTTTGGTGTTGCTGACCCGTACAAATAATTACACAAAGCAACAACCACTTAAGGCCCGATCGGGCAGGGAGGGTGAGGAGATGGCACAAGACGAATCTTTCCAGAAAGCGAAGAAGGCAGCACTGGAGATCTACGGCGACAGCAATATTGCCGAGGACAAGTACGCGCTGTACGACTACCTGCGGACCAGGCGCACCTTAGAAAGAGAATATCGCCACAGGCGGCCGCTCACCCAGGCGGAAAGGCTTGACGTGTACCAGATGGCAGAAGATTGCGCCAAGATTATGATGTGGGGAGCGAAAAAACTGCGGTCTCGGGCGAAACTCGTAAAACACATCATTGCGCTGCCGACCAAATACTACAAAAAATTCGGCAAAAACATGGCAGTGGCTTACATCGAGTTGCACGCCGAGGCCCTGGTGGCTCACCAGACTGTCTACGGCGGCCGCAGCGCTCTGGTTGCCGGAAAGAACTTCGCTGGAACCGTCTAGCTCGCAGCCTAGGGGTTGCTGCACCGGACAATAAAAGCAGAGCACGCGCACCGGGCGGACCCGGAGCTAAAGAGAAAAGGAGAAGGACCATGGACAAACCGGACGAACAAATTTTCCCTCCGTATTCCAACGAGGAACTAGAAGAAATACTCGACATCTCAGATTTTCTTCCCAGCGCGAACTGACCTCCAGGACGCCACACGAACCGCCCCGGCCTCCCCGGGGCTTTCCTTTCCCGTCTCACCCTCTTTCGGCCCTCCTTAAAACCTGAAACCTCCAAATTTCGCTTTTAACGGGACTTTCCCGCCTAGCCCCTTTCTCCCTTACGCCCTTTAGCGAGTTCGTGGCAGGAATTGGCCGTCTGCTTCGTCGGGTCTACGGCTCGTTAGCCGCCCACTGGGTGCATATTTCGGCAGAACTGGAGTTCTTGCCACCGCGCGAGAGGGTCCGCCATATACCCAAAAAGCCCCTCCTTGCCCTTTTCCGCCCGTTTCGGGTACGATGGCCCACATTGTTTCCCAACCATGTCAACGCAACTCTCCTCCCCCCCCTTCTGGCCCTCCTGAAGGTCCTGATTGGCTGCACGAGATCAAGCTGGACGGTTTCCGGCTCCTCTGCTGCCGGAAAGATGGCTGCCGGGTGGACTTCTACACCCGCAACGGCCACCGGTGGAGCTTCTCGGCAATCGCCGCGGAGATCCGGCGCCTGCCGGCTGGCCAGCTTTGGCTCGATGGCGAAATCGTGGTGATGGCTGAGGAGGGCCGATCGTCCTTCGGTGCGCTGCAGACCGCGATTGCCAAGCTCGACCAGGTGACACCTGGTGTAACATGCCTTCGACATCATGCACATGGACCGGGATCTGCGGGCGGTCCAGCTATTGGAGAGGAAAGCCCGCTCTGCCTCTTCTATGCAGCGAAATCAGCCTTTGCATGATCGGGTAAGTGCTTGATTTCCTGCTGTACCCTCTTTGATCGACTTATGGGTTTTACCCAGACAGGATCTATCAGAACTTCACCCCACCTTCAACCACCACTTCCACGCGAGTGCTTGGTCGTACTCCGGATCCTTGGTCTTGAGCCAAGTCTTCGTCCGGCGGCCTGCGCGGTACGGTGAGTCAATCCGCTTGCTCACGATCCCCTCGGCCCCTGGTTGCACGCCGCGGCGTAGAGCTCCGGGCCGTCGCCCTGGTGGTGATGAATCGGTGAAGGTTCCACTTCTCCCCACGCACGAGCTCACAATCTTGGTTTGAGATATAAGAGGAGCCTAAAATCTTGGAGGGGCAGAGATGACCCGACAGGCGTAGCACCTACAACTGCTAAAGGACACTAAGTATGCTTTGAGGTGGGATTAGCGATATAACGGGGTGCCCGGTTGACCCGCGCCGGGGCGGCTCTCAGCCCCGGTCGGCGTCCAATCGGCTGGTTGGACGTTTTTCCCTATTTTCAGGTATTTATGTACACCAGATACGGTGCGACAGTTAGAAACATCAATAGAAATAGCGCCAGCCCCGCATACCAGCCGATTCGAAGCAGTTTGCAATATCGGATGAATGGCTTGTTTTCTGTTTCTTGAAATATTTTCTTGTCCAGAAACGTGAAAAAGTGACTATCGATGTTACTTCCAGCGCCAAAGGACCATGTTACCGCTGTAATGTTACCGTAAATCCAGTTTGTGGGACTTCCTAGCTTGGTCCATAGGTCCGGAAATCGTTTCCTAATGATCATCGCCGCAACGACCGAACCTATCCAACTTCCAGCCATCAGTGTAAAAGCGGTGTACATTACGATGACACCATAGATCTTCATGCCGAGTTGAAAAGCGCCCATGATTTCCTGGTTTTTTCTAGTCTTTTTCCGGCCAACGCCACAAGTCTGACCAAGCGAAACGAAGTGGAGACTGGTCCAGGCGCAAGTTATGTGCGGCTCTAATCTGCCATCTTCTCTACTTTTACTGCTGTTCCAGACGCCACAAGAAATAGCATTGACTTCCCCTGGCCGCTGAATTCGTTGTAATTCAGTGTCACGGCAATGACAGCGTTAGCTCCGAGCTTGCCTGCCTCTTGTCTTAGTTCAGATAGGCAAGCCTTACGCGCATTTCTAAGTGCATTTTGGGTAATGCCACTACGACCACCTACTACGTCAGTGATTTTTGCGATGAAATCAGAAATAAAATCAATTCCAAGTACGCACTCAGATGTAATAACTTCTACTGTTTCTTTTACGCGGTATCCTTCTAGCCACGGAGCAGTCGTAAGAATAACAGCGGGCTCATAGAAAGATTCAGGAGGGGCCTCGGCACTTTTAATGCGTTGCTTATTTAATTTGTCTTTTGAGTTTTCAAGATTTTCAAGCTGAGTTCGAGCGTATGTTGCTTCTGCACTGTCAGGAAATTCTTCTATGACGGCATTGTAACTTGGTAGTGCTTTTCCGTAGTCACATTCTTTGTAGTGGGCGTCGTAAGCTTTTTTGTAAAGAGATTGACTGGTTTCAGACACAACATGCCTCCAATAGAAAAGAATACAATGACACCGGAAGAATAGGATGCAGAAAGTTTAAGACAGTATCGTGGGTAATCTCAAGAGTCCTTTTATTTCTTTTTCGGCTTCTCTTGCCTCAAATGGGTCGGGGTGTTTGGCGTAGCGAAGAAGCTGCCCGACGGCTTTGTCGGGGTACTCCCGAGTCTCAAAATAGTTGATGCGATGCCATGCGGGCAGCAGAGGGTAGAGGGCCAAGAGATCAGCTGCGTGTCTGTGAAAGGCGCTCATACGCTCACCATACTTTTTGTAAAGTAGGCACTCTGTATTCTTCATGTCTATTTCAACCGCGTCGGCGTAGTACAGCAAATCTGAGTTTATTCTTGCTCGTAGTTTTTCGTACTCAAAGTACGGTTCCATCCATAACTTGTTGAAATAATATGTCAGAACACCAATAGGCACGCCTAAGAGGGCAATTATTGAATTTACTGTCGAATCTTCCATAGGTCGTCCTTTGGGCTGATTTCTAACACATAACGGCTGAGAGCGCAGCGGCGGCGTCAGCCGACCGTCTGCCGCGCTTGGTTGAACGCTGCCCTTTTGGGATTTGGAGAGCACACTTTAGGAACATTCCCTTGATAGGGGTTAGCAGTCACCGGTGTATTGTAATGTAACAGATATTGCTTTTCCGTTTTCACCGGGGAAATCTATAAACATAGCTTTCAACATATCGTCGAATACTCCGGCAATAGAACTACAGGAACCAACACTTTTAGTCCGTATTTCAAAAACTTTTTTGGGCTTTCCTTCTTTTATGGTAGCTGTCTCAACGATATCTATTGCTATTGCTCGACTATATCTGCTTACTGATTGGGTGGATGATCCGACAATTCCATAGGTTGGCATGGTGTAGTAGCTGGCACCAAAAGAAGAAAAAGTAGTAGTTACACCACCGGTCTGACCAAATATAGGAGTAGAAACAACCCCACTTTGACCTTCGTCAATTCCATACGCTACTAAAGCAACATATTTAGCTTCAGAAGAACTGCTAACGATCGTATAGCCATTAGATGCAAACGCTTTTTCTACCTTTGCTTTATAAAAGGAGAATTCTAAAGAATTATTTACCTCTGCAGCAGAAGCGAGAACAGCAATTGTTCCGTTATTTTTGTAGTCAGGTGAATAGAAGCGAGTAGTTGTTGCATCAATTGTCGCACACCCTGACATAAGCACGAGTAGCAACAGTCCGCAAACGGACAAATTCAAGGTTTTCATTCTTCCCCCTAGTACTTATTTTTGTTATTAATCGTCAGTTGCTCTTCAATCTGACTTATGATTCTTTCGGCGCATAGTTTATGTCTAGTAATTTCACGCAGTTTCCCGTCGTTAATAACTATAAGGTCTGGGTGTCTATTGTTGTATTCATTGTGTAATCCCTTTGCTCCCAAATGAGGTGCCTTGACAACAATTCTGCCTATTATGTGGTTCTCTATTAATTGTGCCTTGGCTCCGCAGAGGATTATGACCTCACAGATGGACATCTGCTCGTTTATGCGATCAATATTAGTTTTTGTGATAATGTTACTGTCTTCATCTTGGGTTTTACCATCTCCTTTTCCAGCATACATAATTTTTGTAGATGCATTTGTAATACGATATTGGTACCGATCAGTACTCGGGAAAAGGGCAGCATTCCAATTGTGCAAATGGGTCAAAATAGAATTCATATTCTCACCTGTCGCGCCTGCAGCTGGGCGTTTTGCATTTTCTTCATCTTGGCCGGGAGTGCTTAATACGAATCCAATCTTATTGTTTTCTGGTCCTTCCCAATAGTGCGAGTCCATAATTCCCTCTTTTATCCTTCAACGGGCCGGCCGGTGACCCGGCGCGGGTTTAACGCGATCGGGTCCACTGCTCTCGTTGGGACATCTTTCCTGCAAATTCAGGTTCCTTTTTGTTACTGACTTTTCCCTATTGACTCTGAGATTGTATTGGCCAATAAATTATCGTGCTCGCGGCACAGCGTCACAATATATTCTGAGTCGGAATGGCGTGGACTGTTCTTCAACTTCTTTCGGAGCAGCAAAACGGCCTCATCGGTGAAAATAGTCTTTTTGATGTTCTCTACCTCCTCTATGGCCTCCCAAAATAGGACTTTTCTCGAAACAACATGGCAAGCGAAAACGTCCCTACCGTCCGCGATTCCTTCCACCTCGCATAGAATACAGTTCCGGCCATCCCGTTTCTTGGCATGCCTCATCCCACACGCCGCTTGCACCACCGAACGATGCTGGGCAGATTGAACCCAATACTTGATAGTTTCGGCCCCGTATTTTTCGGCAAATCTTTTGAATATTTCCTTTGTGTATTGTTTTTCCGCTTTTTCAGTACGCAGCTCTCTCGTGGGAACACCGGGTAGGGATAGGAACACTTCCTCATTATTGAGAAGGCAAAGACGGACTGCATAGGACGTCGAGGGAGTAGAGTTTTTAAAAACGGCCGTGCCGACGCTGACCCTATGCAGCGCTGCCCTGATACTATCCTGTTCCTTTTTGTTGTGGGCGAGTGTGTACACGTCAGTGAGTTTCACCACCGTCAGCGGTCGCTTTTTCTTGAGGTATTCCTTAACCAAAGTCGCCATCTTGCGACGTGGCTTCTCTTCCACAAGACGGAATACTTGATCGTCTTTTGTATTATTTGAAGTTGTATTATTTGAACTATCTGAACATATTCTCTGCCACGCCTGCACCTCGTAGTCATCCAACTCAGATTGCCTGGCTACAATTTCAGCAAGTACTAGTTTCCGAAATTCATGGTGAACGAAACAAGGATGAAGATGGCACCACGGATATTGGTACAGAAGTTTCAGCCCTTCTTCCCACCCGGTGACAACTCCTGAACGGTCTGAGAGAAGGTCGTGGTTAATCTCATCAAGAAACATTGCGAGGGTGCGTTCATCCCAATCGAGGCAAAACCACCATTGCCCTTTTACGTCCGGGTGCCCATAAAGTGTAATGGAGCCGCCTTCGGCTCCAACTTCGACTATCGGTTCCCATGCAGATTGATTTGTCGCAAGGCCCATTCCATCCCTCATACTACTCTCCCATGATGCTGTCTTGGCTTTCGTTGCAGACCGGTCAAGAAGATCGGCTTCATCGGCTTTGTGCAACGCTCTGGCAAGTAGTTCCTTTTTTCTGCGGTACACTTCTTCATCTTTTAATGTCATAGCCACCTCACCTTGTGCAGATTATTCCTCCCCTATAACTAAGGCGGCAGCATAGAATGATATCTTCCTTTTCTTGCGTCCAACGTTTCGAGGCGCCAGCAGCGGAACGTCAGCGGAGACCGCTGTCGCCGCTGGTTGTGCATTGTGTCTGATCCCAAACGGCTCGCAGCTTACGCCAATCTGCACGTTGCTGCGGCTCAATGCGACCATTTCTAGGATTTCTTGCTTGAGCACTTGTGTGAAACAGAGGGAATAAAACCCTGTCGTACCAATTCAACGGATTCGCCACCGCCGTCGCCATAGTTCTGAGGCCGTGGTTGCATATTCCGTCTGTAGCTTTCAATGCCTTAGTCCCCATAGGGCAAACAATCATGGGGTTAAATGTGTCGATTAATAGTCGTAGATTTAGTAGGCAATTTTTTCTTTGTAGCGCTGAGACCGGAAATTTTCCTGATTTCTCCGCTGGCAGACAAAGGACGCTATTCGTTACAAACAGGTCGTTCAAAGGAAATTTGAGTTCGTTTGTGAATAGATCACAGAAAAATTTACCTGACGGATCTGTATTGGGGTCAACCGTCAGGTAGCCTTTCTTTGGGTTGTAGGTGTCATCGCGATTTGGTGCTTCAAGGATGAACAGGATGTCGAATGATCGCGGAGCATTTTTCTGAAATACTACGAAAGCTCCCTCATTCAAGAGTCCGTCACAACTGCACAGTGTACACTTTCTGCGGATTTCAATGAAACTCGTCCACATCATTTTTCCCTTTTGTACAACGGTAGTGAGGCGCAGCGGCGGCGCTGCCTTATCGCGACGACCGTCTGCCGCCGATGGTTAGCTGTTGGTGTTGGCACGCCATGGATAGGTGGAGTCAAATTTCACTTGAAGCTCTTTCAGCTTACTTTCGGACCATTCAGATACCTCTGTTATGGCAACATCTGGAAAGTCTGGATCGTAAGGTTTTTCAAGGATTACATTACTCAGATGAGCCGCGCCTGCGCTCATCCAAGAGCCACCCTGGCCACCAGCGCGAAGTAAAATAGTAACCCAGTTGTTCTGTTTGCACAGTTGGACTTCAAGTAAATGTCCAGATTTTGATGAATCGTCGACAACTACAAAACGAGATATAGCACCGATCGCTACGACCTTTTGTGGCAAATCCTGGTGAGGATGATCAGGGATGTCTTTTATAAACAATGGCTCATAACCTAGTTTTGCGAGACATCGCGAAATATTCTGTAGACGAGCTAAACCCGCTTCATCATAGTCACCAAGGACAAGTACCGTCTTCATCTTGAATTGGTCGATATATTCTGAAACGGAAACGTGTTTCTCATCCGCTCGTTTCACTTCAACCATGGCAGCCAAGACCTCATCCTTGGCACGCAAAACAGCTTTTTCTAGGCTCCACATCTCGGATGATCGGTCGCCGAAGACTTCTGCAAAGTGGATGGTTCGTTTCCACGGTCCCGCTTCAAATTGTACATCGCCAATAGAGACATTGGCTTGGGTTCGTGTGAGCCTGAAGGGGAAGGCACCAGACAGGGTAAGTTTATAGATACCTGTATCAGCGCCACCTATTGAAAACATTGGACCAGTACCCCTCAGACGAGCGGGTGCTTGTAGGAACAAATCTTCGACTCGTGCGCTTCCCCTTACGATGACAATTTCTGTATTCGCGCTTGGAGTGTACTCAATAGCCACGCCAAACTGAGTGGACACGTAGCCAGTAATTTTGGACGGGAGAAGGGATAAGTGTAGAAGCTTCTTCTGAAGCTCCTCTGGAAGATACTGCTGGGCGGTTTCCTCAAGAGTCTTAATAAATTTTTCGACGTAATTTCGTAATTCAGCATCAGTAACATTCATTGTGATCGTCCATTATTTTTGTTGCAGCTAACGGGCCGGGAGATCACCTGACGGCTTTTCGGTCAGGTGCATCTGTCCTTGTTGGATTCTGGCTTTCTTTGCTTCTTCATGATAGGTACCGAATCCTTCACCTTTTATGAAACTCCCGCAGAACGGGCAATAATAGATGTGTAGCCACTCTGGAAGAAGCCATTCTGTTTCATCAGGCAAATCATTTGCCTTTTCGATCTTCCCCTCTGCCACACTTTCTCGAAAACGGTCACAGCAATACACAGATTTCTCCAATAGAGGATCACTTTGGACGCGGGATGATAAGCGCCTGCTGCCCTGATGCAACCCAGGCATGAATCCCAGCATCAGTCTCAACAAGTATCGCCCAATAGTCCTTTCCGTAAGTCGCACGAATTACTTGCAGCTTTTCTCCGGGTTTTAGTGTCCTGACAGGCTTTTGGCTACCATATGCGGCATCAACTTCGCTGGAATAAAGTGGAGTTGCAGAAACGACGGAGACTTTGATTTGCTGGTCCTGATAGCGGTCCCATCCCCAAATGAAGAACGGAATTGCCATAGCTCCAGCAACTATTACGAAAAAATTCTTTTTCATCATTTCTCAATCCAACGGCGCGCCGCCTTGACCGGCGGCGTCAGCCGTCCGCGTCCAAGGCGCTGGTTGGGCGTTGCTTTTTGGCGTTTTCTGTTGGTCTCCCCTCAGGGCGAGAAGTTATCCGATTATCAATGGCTGCCCCCATATCTCCTGCGCCCCGCCTGCTTTACTACAGGGGGTAATAGTACCGGGCTGTTCCGGGGCGCGTTCCGAAACTCACCCTGACGGTACGCGGGACAAAGGCCCTCCGTCTTCATGATAGAGGGAAGGATGGAACACCGCACAGGCAGTTAGCCATTTATCAATTATCAATGCCCGGCACCGCGAAATCCTCGAAATACGTTTTGGTTGGGACCTCTTGGATGTCAGCTTAAAGTAAGTCTCGTTCTGACTCAACTCCATGATCGTCGAGCTTCTTTTCTAACTCTTTGACATACTCTGGCCTTTCATCACGAATTTCACTTTGAGGTTCGACCGGCTTTTCCTCTCGGTTAACCGGCTTACTCTTGAGAAAACGGGCAAAGGACATAATGCCTACCACTAGAGCCGCAGAGACTGCGCCTTTTAATGCTGCTTCTATCATTCCTTCCTCCTCTTTGTTCATCGCCAACTACTTATTGAGCGGTTCACGCGCGCGTGAACCGCTGATCTTCGTAAATCGGTTATTCACCGGGTCCTTACAAGTTCGACAAAATCCCGTTCTGCAAAGATGTCCCAAAGGGAGCCATTTCGATAGGTCACTGTATTAAAAGGCTTTGTTCTCGGGATAAATGTTCTAGCTGGCTTGATGAAGCGGTTTTCTGTACAACATGCCGTGACACCTTCAGCAAGCCGAATTTATAACGGCTTTAGGTTTCGGTCAATGAAAAATTGCTTATTGTCGTATTGAGATCACCTTCCACCTTTTGCTTGGGACATATTCTGTCCCGGTTCAGCGCGATAACGAGAATCGTTGTTTACCTGCCCTAGCTCCAGCATGAGAGGTGGCTTATGTTTCTAATTCCGAATGCCCTTTATGTGAAGTATGTTGCACATCTCAACAAACGCAAACTTACTGGCCCCCTCATACAGGAGTACGTTAGGTGGCTTCGCCTCTACCTAGAATTCTTCAATGAAACCCCGGCCCCAGAAACAAAATCAGAGCGTGTACGTCTATTTATTCAGAAACTGCGAGCCGAAAATCGGTCCCAAGTACAGCTGAATCGAGCCGCCAATGCCATCTCACTCTATTTCGGCCTGCTAAGGCTGAATGTGCCTCTGGACAAGAACGGCGACAAAGCTGAGCCGAACACAGCAACGCCAGGGGACATTACGTCTGCTTTGATCCCCGAACCTGTACTCATTCGAAAGTCGCATTATTCTGATGTTGGGTACGAGCCAAAATCCGATTCCCCTGAATGGGACGAGGCGCTCGCGGCGCTGGCAGCTGAAATCAAGGTGCGACATTATTCCCGAAAGACCCTCAAGACCTATGCACTGTGGACCCGGAAATTTCTACGGTTCCTGTGTAAAAAGCCTCCCCATGATTTGTCCACTGCAGATGTCAAGGCTTATCGAAGTAGACGAATTCTATCTTGGAGGCGTACGTGGCAAAAAAGGCCGTGGCTCTCCGTTTAAGTCTGCTGTAGCAATCGCTGTTGAGCGGAAAGGAAAGAAGCTGGGCCGGCTTAGAATGCAGGTCATTACTCGATGTTCTGCACAAGAACTGGTTCCTTTCGTGGCCAATAATGTTACTTCCGGTAGCACCGTTACTACCGATGGTTGGGCCGGGTATAACGGACTTGAGAAAGAGGGACTCCAACACAGAAGAATCTTTCAGACCAAAACTGAAGACAAAGAATCTGTATTGCCTGGAGTCCATCTGGTTGCCTCGTTAGTGAAGCGATTAATCCTTGGAACGTTCCAGGGACGTTATGAAGTAAAGTATCTACAGAGGTACCTAGACGAATATGTCTTTCGTTTCAATCGCCGGAGCACAAAATCTCCTGGCAAACGGTTCTGGCGCATTGCTCAGTTCGCGGCTGCCTCAAAACCAATCACAGGCGCTCTCGTGACCTCGGGCCTATCGCCAACTTGAGCGAAGTAGATAACCAGATACGGCAGATATGGTGCCCTTCCCAGCCGGTCGGCAGGGAGCGGGTGGTCTCGACGATCCGGATCAGCTCGGGGTCCTTGAGGGCCGCGGTGATCGCCGGCATGTCCACGAACTGCTTCACGATGTTGTGCGCCAGGGTGGGAAACGTCGCCCCAGGAGGCGAGCATATAGCCGGCGGGAGTGGGTTTCTTTTTCGGCACCCAGCAGCCGTCGGCGGTGATCTCAGCGACCACGAAGCCCTTCACCTTCCTGAGTTCCGAGCATTCAAAAAATTTCACTTCGCCAGTTGTTTTGCAGATCTTGACCGCTTTCATGCCACCCTCCCTCAATGCTGTGTTGGCGAGTGGGAGGGCACTTTCCTCGTTTCCGGCTTCTATTTCTTATTGTGCGTGACAGCAACAAATTAGAAGTAGAGCAGAGAAAGTTTTTTTCATTTTTTTGGAATTTTTCCCGTATATTTCCCTCCTATCTGTATAGGGCAGAAAAATCATGGAGGGGCCGACCGTGATAAAAGCCATTTATCCGTTCTACTGTAAATTTCGAGACAAGGCCGGCAAGGAACAGCGCGTCGGCCTCGAGTCAGCAAAAAGCTCACTGACAGCTATGCCGACCAGGAAGGCCGCGTGGTCGTCCGCTTCTTCAATACGACCATGCTGAAAGAGACCCAGATCCGCTACACCATGGAGCCGGCCGAGGCCGTCGAGGTCTACATGCGGATGATCAAGGTCTCCCGCTCCCAGGTGGCCGTCAAGGACAAGCTCCAGCCGCACAAGTTTTCCAAAGACGGCAAGGACACCATGACAAACCTCACCATCGAGAAGTGGGTGCGCGGCGAGAAAAGCGGATATGCCCTCGCCTGCCAGCGGGGGGAGGTTTCCCACAATGTGTCGCTGAGGGAAGGCGGGTTTCTGTACGCCGCCGAGGTGTTCAAAGCGCTGTCGGTCTCCTGCAATTGGCAAGATGCGAAACCGACCAGGGACGATGCGGTGAGCGCTCTCACGACCATAAAGAACCACCTCAACAGCAAACCGCAAGCGGTGGGTCTTCTGCGCCAGCTGCACGCGATGATCACCGGCCCGGCGCCGGCGAGGAGGTAGGTATGAGTGACTTACAGATATGGCTGATTCTCATCGGGTGGTTTTCAATTCCGTTCATTTTCGGGGCAATCGTTCTACCCGGAAAGTCGAAAGAGAAGGAAAAGGTATCTGCGGCAACAGAGCCAGCACCGGATGAGCCGACGGAGTGGCCGAAAATTTACCTGCCGCCACCGCGACAATCCCGTCGCCAGGCGTACCGTGGAGCCGGAGCAGCTGTCACCGGAGCGGCTTTAATGGGTGGCTGGAGCTCGGATTTTAACAAGTCTCTCTTTGCGGAAGATGAGATCGGGATAGGATCGGATGAATCCTCTTTTCTTGGTCACGACTTTATGGAGTCCAACGACTTTATTCCGTCAGATGGCTTTATTGACACAATACACGGTGGTATTGATCCCACCGGACAAGGGGGGATGGCCGGGGATTTTAACCCTGATCACATTGGCGAGTCGTTTAGCTTTAGCGACCCGTTCGACAGCGGCTTCATCAGTAATGATGACTTCGGCAGCATCAGTTTCGATTCGTTTGGTACCGATTCGATCGGCAGCTGTGATTCGTTTGGGACCGATTCTATCGGATGCGGGATTGGGTTTGACGATTAAGATGAAGGAGTCGGGGGAGGACCGAGAGGTCAGCACCCCTCAACGACCCCTAGAAGACAAAATCAGGAAAGACAGGCTCTGAACTTCCGCCATCGACATACTCTCTCCTCCCCTCCCCTTCCACAATCGCTGTGGAAAGCTGTCTCATTTTGTCTCTGATCGCCGGGCCTACCTCAGACAGTTTCGGCCGCCTAGCTTTTTGCACAGGATTTAGGCATGCAACGTTTTTCGGTCACGAGCCCTGACAGTATGGCAAAGAAGTCATATTTGCAAAATATGCTGTTCTTGTCATATCGCTTTAGGCCCGCAGATACTGGTACAGGGTCTCGCGCGAGATCCCGAGCTCGCGTGCCAGCACCGCCCTCTTCTCCCCTTCCCCTACCCTACGCTTCAGTTCAACTACCTGCTCAGGCTGTAGCGCCCTCTTCCGGCCGGTGTACGCCCCCCTTTTCTTCGCAGCCGCGATTCCTTCTCTCTGCCGCTCACGGATCAGCGCGCGCTCGAATTCGGCCACGGCGCCCAGGAGGGAGAGGAGAAGGTTCGACATCGGAGAGTCCTCGCCGGTGAAGATCAGGTTCTCCTTGATGAACTGAACTTTGATCCCTTTGCCGGTGAGGTCCTTCACCATCTTCCTCAGGTCGTCGAGGTTACGCGCGAGACGGTCCATACTGTGAATGATGACGATGTCGCCTTCGCGAACGAACTCGAGCATCCGTTGAAGCTCGGGCCGGTTCGTGTCCTTTCCCGAGATCTTGTCGGTGAAGGTCTTGTCGAGTTCCACTCCCTCGAGCTGCCTATCGGTATTTTGGTCCTCGGTTGATACCCTGACATACCCTACTTTTTGTCCTTTCACGCGTCCCTCCTACAAAAGTGTCAGATTTCCTCTAAGACATTTCCTTTCACATGTCAACTTAATTTCAAAAAGACCCTATCCTGACAGCAAATATAGGATGTCCTGCCTGCTGTTTTGGGGTGTACCTCAAATTGACATATCTATTTTGGAATTTTTTTGTGCGGATCCGCTCTTTGTATCAAGAGGGCGAATGCCCCAACTGTTGCCGCACTGCACAATACTAATTGTGACCGCGCGCCTGCGAAGAACGGATACGCTGGGCCGTCGGCGAAGGCTGCAGACTAAGAGCCAAGTGAGAGAGCTTTGAAGTACGGGCAGGCCCTCGCGAAAAAGGCGGGGAAAACGCTGCCCACGGAGTGCACAACTTCGACGTTCGCAACAAGAAAGTGGATCAACAAGGAGGGAACGATGGAAGCAGAGGAATACGAACTGGACCTTGAGTGCGAAATACCGCTATGCGACGAGGAATATTGGCGCAGCGTCCTTGACGACCTATACGAGCACGAAGAGACTCCGGATTACGCCTGGATGCTCGAGGGCGAGGAGTTGATACAACAAAGGGAGGTACGTTGTCAAAGTTCAAGATCGAGGGAGAAGACAGCCGATTCGATGTTTACGAGGTCGATCCAGACGGACGATACACTGTCGCAAAGGGTGAGCTCTCTCTACCCGCCAGCCGCGTACAGGCCGACACACCGGAGAGCAAAGTGAGAAACGTTCCCCACTTTCTCACCCTGGCCATCATCATGACCGCGGACCAGGCAGACTAACGGGAAACGCCCGGCTGCAGGAGCGCCTGCTGGGGCAGGAGTACAGGATGGAGAGGTGCCATTCTGATCGAAGCGAGCCAGGCGCGCGCCTTGCTTTTTCCTTAACGCGGAAGTATGGCTTGTTTTATCTCTTTCATTTGCATATACCATACAATACACACATACCAAGGAGGATACATCATGGAAAAAACCGATTTCACATACGAAAAAGTACACCCTATTTCTTGGCCTATTCGGGAGCGCGGGAAACCGGTGCTCCTGGACGGCAGCGAAAAGCTCGACAAGCCGTTTATTATGAGGATGAAAGAAAACGTGTGGAACAGCGTGGACGAGCATTGCAAACGGATAGGCGTCCCAAAATCCAAATGGGTGCTCGAAGCGGCACTTAACCAGCTAGACCACGAACAGAACTTTTTCGCTCAGAAAAGCGACAAAAAATAGGGGGGGAGGAAAGACCATGCAAACCGATGCACAAGATGGGGCTAAGGCTCTAGCAGGGCAGGTCGCAGAGGAAGAAAAGGGCCTCGTGAGCCGCGATGTGTATGCTGCGGCGGTTAATAAGCTCGTGGAGCGGGCCCAGACGTCGACCTACGGCGGACAGGCTGCGGCGCAGGTCCTGCTCAGCTGTTACAACGGCTACGATTTCCAAGCGAACCTCACAGATCTCAACAACCTTGATCGCAGCGACTTCGAGTTGGCCATCACCGTGATTCGGGGCCGGCGCGACACCTGCTATGAGCCACACCAGGTCATCGACAACGGCAGCGAAATCTTCCTGCAGCTGCGGGAGGACTGGATCCACCTGCACGTCGCGGAGCGGGGTAAGGTTCCGTGTAGGACGTGTGACGGAGAAGGAAAGATAGACGGGAAACAGTGCGTCCGCTGTGAAGGATCAGGGCAGGTGCATCCGACTGTCCTAAGATGATCAACCACAAAACCCCCTAGAAGACAAAATCGGGATTCGCCTCAGTACCCTACCATTAGTCCCGGATACCAAACCCTGTCCAGGAGGTTCTTGTCTTGGGTAGGGTCGTATTCGACGACCATCCATCGTTCCTCACGCTCCCAGTACAGCATCATCACCTTCTTGTACTCAGGATGCTCGATCTTGGATTTAGCCTGTGCATTTCCCTCCTCATCGTTCAGGTCCCTTTTCGTTTCCACCAGCAGAATTCCGGTACCCAAGGTACGTCCGTTAATTCCGGCGATAAAGTCCGGGAAGAAGTTCTTTTGCTTTTCCTGTCCAGGGAGAGGAATCCCAACAGAGTATGGCTTTCTAGGCGGGTTTCTGTGCCACCAAAGGACGGTGTCCGACATGTCATTGTCCAGATCCTCAACAAAGGCCCTTTCCCACGGATTCAAATCAGATGGATAGACGCCGTAGACGTTTAGACGCGAACAGTCCAACTGGGTATCGCTGCAGATCCTTTCAGGGATAGGATCTGCGTCTTGCACCTCGACATGCCGTTTTGTCGCCTCTATGATTGCGGCTTTCAGAGCAGTTTTCCTCAGAGCTAGAATTTTGTTGACGCCCGCCCGCAGTTGCTCCTTGGTCTGCAAGTGGATCAGGCCGCGATTGCCAAACTCAACACTCAGCTGTTTTTCGAGGGCTTCGTGAAGTTTCCGAATGTCCAGCATGCCATCCTTATTCGCGAACTCGAGTGTGAGCTGAGCCGCCCTGTCTACCTCTTTTTGGGCCAAAAGAGCCTGTATTTCTTCTGTGCGCTCCTTGCTGTTGCCAAAGATCTCCGTCTGTTCCATTAGGATTCTCGTGGCACTTTGTTGAGCTACATTGATCAGAGCGTCGTCAAATCTAAAGAGGCTTACGACTTCGGCTAGAAGGTTGGTTTGATCGGGGGCAATGATGGCCCTGCGAAACGCCTTGGGGAATATAAGGTCTGTGCGCAACGGGTACGAGTATCCGCCAAACTGCACAGCTGTCTTACGTTCTGACGTGGCCGAAGGAACTGCCCCCCCTGAGGTCCACGATTGCGGCACCAGCTCGAACCCTTCCAAAACCTGCTGCTCTGCCGTCTCTGTCACAGGGGGGACCTGTACCGGCTGGTTTTCGGTCTCCACGGGGGGGGGCGGTGTGGGCTCAGGGATATACACCGGCAGTTGCCCCTTTTCGGTGGCGTGTGCCACAGGCTCCTCATTACCGACAGACACAATCGCGATATTGTCTGTGATCTCAGCGAGTTCGTCTTTTATGGCGTTGATGCGATTTGCAGCCGTCGAGAGACCCGTTTGGGCTTCATTATAGGCGAGGAAGACGTACCCATGCCTCAACGTCTCCGGGAGATCCTGGATAGGCTGCAGGCGGCGGTCGACGCGCATTATCCTGCCGACGATTTGAGTACCGAAGTCGGGATCGCGCGAAGTGCGCAGAGAAACCAGGGTGAAGGCTCGTGGTGCGTCAAAACCGGTAGCGACGGCCATCTTGAACAGCAGCACCTCGACTCGCTCGTCATTGGCGATAGTCATGAGGTCCTTGTCAGGTTCTTTCGCTGTGTGAACCTTGATGCCGTCCTCGTTAAAGCCGAGGTCTTTCAGCCACTGAATGATGTGGTCTTTGTCCTTGTCAAACTGAACCAGCAACAGGGGTGTGACCGGAAGTTGTTGTTCGGTTAGTTGATCCTTTATGCGCTTGTGCGCGGCAACGCCGCACCTGATCGCGGTCTGTTCAAAGTTGATCAACCCCTCAGTGCCGGGCTGTGGGGCCTTAAATACGGCTACTTTGACCCCCTTCTTGATGAGATTGGCATCGACTCCGTGTGACCTCGCAATGGCAATACGATTAAGCTTCTTGATCCCGTTTTTGCGCGTGAAGTCCTCGACATCATGATCTTTCGGAGTAGCTGTCGCAAGAATCGCAACAGATGGTTCCAGTACGTCATGGAAAAATGCGGATGCTTGGGTTTGGCCACGGAAAGAGTGGTGAGATTCGTCGATAACTGCTCCGATGTGAAAACCAAGAGCCCTCGCTTGATCAATAAAAAGATCAAGTGACATCATAGTTTCAGATTCCTGCCGTATCTTCCGACTTTCAGCATTGGCTACGGCCACACTTTGCCAGGTAGTCACGAAAATGTCGCCAGAACGTAAGTTATCAAGCGTCCTCTCTACAGTGGGGTCTTTCACCCTCAAGTTCCTGCACTCCCTTCGGATAGACTTGATGGTCTGTTCAATAAGGCCGGCAAAAGGGGCAAACCAGAACCAGATCACCTTGTGCTTCAGGGCAAGCTGTTCGATGGCGTTGCCTGCCATCAGCGTCTTTCCGGTCCCTGTTGGCGCCTCAATCAGTATGCACCCCCGGTTTGCAAAAAGAAGCTCTCGGCTGGCTTTCTCATTTGCTGTCCCTTCGACTTTTTTTAGGTCAGAGAGACAAGAGGATAGGACCTTTACCGCGCTATCAATGGCATCTTGCTGGAACCTTTTCGGCGTCGTCACACTGCTCATGCGATCCCCCCCAAAAAGCGCTCGGTGAGATACTCGGGAACTTGCTCAACGCAAACATGCTCGTTGAAGATGCTCTGAGCAAGTGCCCCGGGCTGCCAGGTATAAATGACCATCGGAATTTTTGTTTCGTTTGCTGCAGAGACCACGGCGGCACGGCTGTCCGGATTGAGTTCAGGGATATAAATCACCGTAGACGCTCCATGCGCTTGTTGGAAAGGGGCATTTTCGATAAAGGGAGTTACACCCTGGTTGTGGGCCAGTTGTAGGGTGTACCAGACCTGGCCGTGCTGGATATCTAGCAGCAGATTGTCGAAGGGGATGCGCTGAGCCACCATATAGGCAAAATCTCCTCCGGTGCCAGGTTTGCCGTTGTACCCCTCAATAACGCGCGATATTCGCTTAGCGCAGACATCGCGGCACAGGTTTTTACCCGGGGCTTCCAAGGTAGCTTCGGTATTGGAAATTAGGATGAACTTCCTGTTTTTCCGATCTTCTGCATTCAACCCGAGCACCGCGTGGCCGGTGGTTCCTGACCCGGCAAAGAAATCGAGGACAATGTCATCTTCTTTAGTAGCCTGGCTTATGAGCCCACGGATCAGTGATGGCGGCTTTGGGAAACTGAACGCCTTAGTTCCGAGAATTTCATTGATGGTATCCGTCCCTTCCCCCCCCCGAGCTGACCGGAGATACTCGATTTCTCCCTCCATTTCTTCTTCAGTTAAATTCAATTCTTCGTTCAGGCCCGCGATCCAACTGCTTATTGGCGCAATGAGGCTGTCTTTTACATGGAGATACCCTTTTTTCGACGGACGCCCTGGAGCTATTGGCTTACCGACCCAGAACGCTAAATCCGGGAGTTCCTCGCGCAGAAGCGGTGTTTTTTTCTTTGGAAGGACAGGTCCTTTCCCTTTACGAATCGACTCAAGGAGCTCTTCCATACTCTCCCACTGCATGACCTCTGAAGGTTTGCATGCGGGAAAGAAGATCAGGTCTTTCTCGATGAGTTCTTCGATGGTTTCAGTGCGGATCTTTTGTCCTGGTTTTAGCTTGGCCTTGGTGGCAAAACGCCAGACAGCATTGGGATCGCAAGGGTACCAGTAGCCGGTTTTAGGATCCTGGATAGGATAATAGGTGTTTTCCCTTTCCTTATAGGTATGCGCTTTGGTAATGGGGTTGAGGGTGTATTTGTAGCCATCTTTGTCCTCATACCGGTATTTCTCCAGATTTAGAGATTTTCCGTTAAACGTGAACTGAGGATTCGCGTACGCGAGCACATGTTCGTGCACTTGGCTAAAATTTCCTCCAGCATCGTTTCCAGTATCCTTTGTTCGCCAGACAAAACTCCCAAGCCGCCGTCCGGGAAAAACCTGGTCCAATAATAATTCTAGCTTGGCGCGGTTCTCGTCATTGATCGAAACAAGAATGATTCCGTCTTCTTTAAGGAGGTCCCGCGCCAGTACCAGTCGACGATACATAAACTCGAGCCACTTGGAGTGTTTCCATGCATCATCTTTCTCGACGAAACGGTCATTATAAATGAAATCCTTGTTGCCGGTATTATACGGGGGGTCAATATAGATGCACTTTACCCGGCTTCGGTAGGCGATACTGAGATACCTAAGCGCATCAAAATTGTCCCCTTCAATCACAAGATTTTGGTAAGGTGCTCCTCCTACCGATAGATCAGGAACAAGATTTAAAGCAACAAAGTCTCCGTTCAATGCTCTGTCGTGCTCTATTGCGTTGCGCTCCCAAACCAGTCCAAGCTTGCGCTCGGCATCGCGTTTCATAAGTTGGGCAATCAGCTCTTCCTTGGATAAATGGGCGTACTTGCTCTGCATGCGGTTCTCCTTACTAACTGACATTGGCCAAGATTTTTATATTATTTTTAAGGTATAGTGGCAAGCTATTTCGTTAATCACAAGGAGGTGTTATGCGCCCATTGAAGCCCGGAATTCTCTTTATCATTCTCGCTATAGTCACCAATCTGGCCTTCGCTACGCCTATGCCTTCGATGGGCACAGTTGAAGTCTTCTTCTCCCCACGAGGTGGAGCAACTGAGGCTGTTGTCCAAGAAATCGCCGGAGCCAAAACTGAGATCCTGGTGCAGGCTTACAGCTTCACGTCGGTTCCGATCGCCAAAGCCTTGCTCGGAGCGTATAAAAGAGGGGTAAAAGTGGTGGTGGTTCTAGACAAGAGCCAACGCTCGGAACGCTATACTTCCGCGACGTTCCTACGAAACGCTGGCGTTCAGGTCTTAATCGACGATCGGCACGCGATCGCGCACAACAAGATCATGATCATCGATAAGCGGGTGCTGATCACTGGGAGTTTTAATTTCACCAAAGCTGCTGAGGTCAAAAACGCGGAGAACCTGCTGGTGATGAAGGGTAATAGGCCGCTGGTAGAAAGGTATTTGCGCAACTTCGAGGAACACATGGTGCACGCAGCACCTTGCCCCCTCGCCTGAATCCACAGCCCCCAGAAGAAGAAATCTAAAAGACGAAAGGCCCGGCAAATAACCCGGGCCCTTCTTTTCGTCTATTTCGGCGGCTCCCACCGCTCGGCACCGCCCTGCGGATTACCGTCCTTTGTTATCCACTGGTTTCCCGCTTCATCGACGGCGATGCAGCCGGGTGCCCAGTGCTTCGGATCGCTGAGTTCGTTGACCCAGCTATTAACAGTACCATCGAAGATGACGATGACGCCGCCTTTGTCGATGTATCCCTTCTCTTCCCGCCACTTCTTAGCCAGCTGGATCACACCCATTCTTCCCTCCCCTATTTGGTAGTGCCGCCATCAACCGCGTGATCAAGTCAATTAGCCATTCTACCCGGCGCGGCGCCATCGCAATAAATTTTGCGTTGGTAATCTGCTCCGTTTCAGGGCCATGGAGGTGGATCCTGGCAATGCGGTGGTGTGGTAGGTACACAGGGTGTAGTTCTCCCCCCTCCCCTTCCTGCCCCCCCGCCGGCATTCGCGGTTCGCCCAAAACGTCGATGTAGCCGCCATCAGAGTCGACGTGCAGCCCCCAGTTCTCGGATATCAGTGCGAGCTCGGCGCGGACCCGCTGAACCTCCCCTTCAAACCCCTCTCCTTCGGCCTTCGCCCTAGGCGACCTCGGCGTCGCGAGGACGTGGGCAAGAAAAGCAATAACCTCATGGTCCCCCCCCCCCTCCCCCGCACGGTCGACGATCGCCTGAAGAATCGCCGGGCCGCTGATCTGGATCACCTCATCAGGAAGCCCAGGCATACGCTCGCGGAACGCCTCGACCAGGCGCAACTGGCCCTTAGGCCCTATTTCGCCATTCGACCACTGATGAGCTATGGTGCCTGCGCGCTCAATGAGTCGGCTAAGGGCAAGCTGGTTCGAACCACCACTATTTTTGCCACCTTGAACAACCTCAAAAGCGCGCCGAGAGTCGATGTTTTTCTGTTTCATAAATCCTCCCCATCTAATAGAGGCATCTTCGTCCGAAAACTTCCATCACGGGGAATACGCCTTTCTCAATCCTATGAAGGAATCGCTATCGCGTGGGTAAAACTATCAAGTGGATCCCACGGGATACAAGAGGATCAAAATGGTAAGGGACCTACATCTAAGGAGGATTCGACTGCAGGGGCACAATGGTCGCGTACCTAGAGATGAGTTCCGCCCCGCTAATCTCTTCCAGGCAACAGTTAGAATGAAATCTTGGACATTGACCACAGTTAAAAATAAGTTATACATTTGGTGCGGTGAAAGTGGCGCAGGTCATTGAGCATAAAACCGCTCATCAGGCCAAATGGAACATTTGCTCCGAGAGACAAACGCTTTAATACAGTGAGTTACGGGGATGATGTTGTTTGTTGATTTCTTGTAGGCCTGAATTTTTCTGACTTGAGAGTACCTGTAGTTTGTCTCCAGGAGACATCTTTTTCATTCCATTTAGCAACCTTTGGTGCGGGTTTGCCATATTTTGGGAAAGTTCCGTGATTGCCACCAATGCGCCGTTCTTCTTTAAGCTTTGGGGAATCCCTTTTGTGCTGGTCGGTCTTTATATGGTCATTGGGCGGTTCTTTGCAGATACAAAGTCTCGTGAGAAAACTATGCCATCACTAACGAGCGCGTTCTGATCAGTGGCGGGCTTTTCAGTCGTAGTCTCAGGTCGCTTTCTTTGAAAACGCTGTGTGAAATATCACTCTCAGAAAAAGGAGATCGCACCGGTACGATTATTTTTGGAACTACCGGCCCTTTCCCTGCTTGATGATATCTTCCGTAAGTTCCATCCCCGGAGGCGGTCGGAATGCTCCGCCCGCTTTTGTAAATATCGAAAACGCGAGGACAGTGTATGACAAGATAAGACAATCTCAGCGGCAAGTATAGTTCAACCAGCCAGTTAGACGCGGCCTGATGGCCGGTCAACCGGGTACCCCGTTATCTTATGAAAAGGGAAACCAACGTGAGCCTTTTTAGAATAAAAAATCCTGTTGAATACAGTTTCTACCAATGGATGAACAATTTTCCGGATTCAGGACATTGGGCGGACATGGAAAGGTTTTTCAAATTCGTTAAGACAGTGTGTAGATATAAAGCCAGCAAATGGAAAGACCAAAATTATCTCAAGAAAAAAATTCTGGAGCACACTCCCCACTTCGACTTGAACTTTCTTGGTTATCTTCTGAATCTCTATGTGAATTTAATTGAGTTCCATAAATCTATAGCTTTTTCAGGTCAATTTCAAATCGGAAGTAGAGAAGTAAAGAAAGATCATTTTATTGAACTTCGAGTCGAAAATGGGGAGGTCGTGGAGCAGGAACTGCCAATTTGTTGATCTGGTCGACTAACAGTTCAACAAAAAGCTGGACCGGCCATAGCAAAACCGGCCGGTCAGCCCTCAACTGTTGAAGCGGAGAAAAAAACAAATAGGTCCAAACAATACGAGAGGATAAATGACAAAGCATGGATTACCACCACTTGTGGGAGGCTTCACAGACGGTAAAGTCACATGGCAGAGGATAGAAACGGTTGACTACGATACTCTCGGTTATCTGCTAAGTTGCCATTTGATCATAGAGCACTACCTTGATAACTATCTTGCAACCTGCACTAGCGCTTCCTTCGGCTGGCAAGAGGCAAAACTTACTTTTGGACAGAAGATCTCTCTTGTTTCAAAGTTACCTTTCCCAGAACCATACGACTTCAATCCAGCCATCAAACACCTGAATTCACTGCGCAATAAGTTCAGTCATAATATCAGCGCAACAGTAACTGATAAGGATCTTCTGCCTTTTCGTCACTGTTTAGAAAAGTGTACCAAAGGAAAGAGTGAACTTCCCACTGACGTTAAGGACCTTCTGAGTCTATTCACAAATATGGTCTGTGCTTTTTTCGCTGGAAGCATTACGACACATGCAGAGCTGAAGAGAACAGCTAAACGCAAATAGCTTCAACCAGGAGGCGGCATACGGGCTGCGCTTCGCTTGCCGCTGCGCCCCCACGACGTTGTACAAGGGTGGAACGGGAGGTCCGTATGACTGTGAAACAAGTTACGGCAGTAAATCTACAACAGGGAATCGACATTGTATTTCGTCGACTCAACCAGCGTAGAGGTAGTAAAGGCATCTGGCTGTTCCACAATGATTTGTATAGCAAGATGGAAGAATATCGCTCAAGCGGTATCGACACCCGATGTTGGTCGTTTTTGATGGACAGCCTTGCGCAATGGAAGGCAATACGTGGGACTGCAGACCACACAAAGGAGTCTATTAGAGAGAAAGGACAGCAGCTATTACCGATCCTCCGTGAACGATTCAACATCCTTGTGGGGCAACAACTTATTCTACCAACTATCGAAAACGTCACTTGGAAGGATATTGAGCCCCTCTTCCTGGTAGCCAAAGACATCAAGGGAGTCGACGGCCCTATGTTTGCCAGTAAACTATGCCACTTCCTACTACCTAGCGCATTCTTCGTATTCGACAACACGCTTGTCAAACGTGGATGGGCGAACTACCAGCAATATTGGGAGGACTGCCGGACAGCTTGGATGGCGGTAGGCGATGACAGCGAACATCTTAAGAGACTACTAAAAAATAATATGCCTTCTCACTGTACCCCATGTGTTACATATCCATGGCCGACTAAGATTACCGAGCTTTGCCAGTTTGAGGCTAAGTGTTAATAACGAGGGAAGCCCACCTTGGAAGCGGGACTAAGTGGAAGTGAAAGGTCACAACCAGGAAGTTGGACCGGCAGCGCTGATCAACTTCCGCCAGTTAAATGAAGGGAAAATATGGATACGATTCCCGCCTAATTCGTTAACAATCTAAGGATTGAGCCTTTTCATTTTTTGCATGGGTCCGCCTTGAGCGCCAATTCTGGGTCAAAATTCAACGCCGATCCATAGTTTAGGCGACCGGCCTGCCCGCCAGCCACTCCTCGAGCTCTTTCCGCGTCCAAGCGCGTGTGCGTTCGCCGAGGAGAATCCCGCGGGGGAATTTACCGGCTGCAATGTCGTCGTAGATCTGCGTTCTGGATCGCTTGAGCATGCTCGTGAGATCCTTCATTCGATAAAGCTGGATGGCGTTGTCCATGTCTTACCTCCCCTACGGTGGATATTCCGGCTCAGTGGCGGATACCATCACTATGGTGATCATGTTTCCTGCCTTTCTTGTGCAGGCCAGCAACCGACGTGGGAGGGCTGCTTTAGGAAGGACGTTCCCTGTGGTGTGCCTGCCGCGCATTAGCTGTGGTCCGGCCACATTCGATGGGAACAACCAATAGAGATTTTTTTGGGGGAAAGTAAAAATAGCACCTGCGCTCAGTTATCACAGCTAGATGCAGGTGCTATTTGATTTAGGCGGATTTCTATAGGTTTTTTGGGCGGGATGGTAAATAAGGTGCTCCTGGTACAAAGTGCACGGCCTCGAATCGCCTTATTTGTTCCTTCGTCAGGTACTTTTCAAGATAGTTCGTTACGAGGACAGGTACTTGAGCAGCATGGGGTAAAGATCACCTGGAATGGGCATCACATGCCTCCTGTCGCATGTCCTGGTATTAGCCTGCGGGAAACCGCCCAGGAAAGGCGGTTTGACGGCCTATCGGCCATCCAGCCAAATCGGTATCGACCTACATTGTGGCCCTAGCTTCGAAACGGACGATTTTAGCACCGGCCTTGAGCTGGTCCAGATAATCGGACCAGTTCTGCATCATCTGTCTGCGCTCTTTGAGAAAAGCAACCCGATCATAGGCTGTTCCGTTGGGGGCTTTGGTTTTGTGAGCTAGCTGAATTTCGATGAACTCCGCTTCGACATGCAGTTGCTCTCGGATCATGGTTCGTGCCATGGCGCGGAACCCGTGGCCGGTGATCTCGTCCTTCTCGAACCCCATCCTGCGCAGAGCGGCATTGACCGCGTTCTCGCTCATGCAGCGGGTGAAGGATCTCGCGGAGGGAAACACGTACTGGCCGTGACCGGTCAGCACCCTGATGTCCTTCAGAATTGACAAGGCCTGAGTGGACAGCGGGACGAGGTGGGGCAGCCCCATTTTCATCTTCTCTCCGGGGATACTCCAGATCGCCGCGTCCAGGTCGACCTCTGCCCACTCCATCTGACGCAGCTCGCCAGGCCGGCAAAACAACAGCGGTGCAAGTTTCAGCGCGCACTGCACCACGTAAGAGCCCCGGAAGCCTTCGAAAGCCCTCAACATCGGGGCCACGTCCTTGGGCTCCACCGGTGCGGCCATCCCCTTGGGGTTCTTCGGTTTGATTGCACCTTTGAAGTCGGTCGCGGGATTGTGCTTGAGCTTCCCAGTGAATGTGGCATGGCGGAATACTTGATGGAAGATGGTCTTGATGCGGTGGCCTGTTTCGAGACTGCTTGAGGCGACTGCCTTCAGGATCTGAACGAGTTCCACGGTTTCGAGGGAGGAAATTGGCCTGTCACCGATGACGGGGTAAATCCTCTGGTCGAGCCAGCGCCTCACATGGACCGCGTGACTCTCAGACCAGTCTTCTTTGAGCCCTGCGTACCAATCCTCAGCTATTGCCTTGAAGGTGTTGCTGGCGGCTGCCGCAACTGCCGCGGCCTTTGCCTTCTTCACCTCACCTGGATCGGTACCCTGTTCCAAGAGTTCCTTGGCGTCGTCCCGCCGCTTCCTGGCATCAGTCAGCGAAACGGTTGGGTACGCGCCGAAAGACAGCAGTTTCTGTTTGCCAGCGAACCGGTATTGAAGGCGCCACAGCTTTCCTCCTGAAGGGGTCACAAGTAAATGCAACCCCAAGCCGTCCGACAGCTTGAACTCCTTGTCCTTGGGCTTGGCAGCCCTGATCTTCATGTCGGTAAGTGGCTGAATCCGCTTCGGCATAAGAACCTCCGGGTTTGATGGTATCCATTTTGGGGCTTGATGGTACCTTAGGCTTCGACTACCATCAAAACAACCGAATTTTATCTTACATCACCGGACTACACCGAACAAGCCAAAACAGAAAAAGCCCTGATTTCTCAGGGCTTAACTTACGTTTCCGCACATCATCTTACAACTTTGTGGTGCGAGAGAGGGGACTTGAACCCCTATACCTTGCGGTGCCAGATCCTAAGTCTGGTGCGTCTGCCAATTCCGCCACTCTCGCAAAATCGAACAGCTGAAACAACAAACCCCGCTGGTAAACGGGGTTGTTCTTATAGGTTGGGGTGGGTAGTGGGATTCGAACCCACGCATGAACGAGTCACAGTCGTTTGTGTTAACCGCTTCACCATACCCACCATATTCAATTGTGGCACGCCTGAGAGGGTTCGAACCTCTGACCTACGGCTTAGAAGGCCGTTGCTCTATCCAGCTGAGCTACAGGCGCAGAAGTAAAGCCTGCAATGAGTGGTCGGGGTGAGAGGATTCGAACCTCCGGCCCCCTGCTCCCAAGGCAGGTGCGCTAGCCAGGCTGCGCTACACCCCGATTCAAGAACCACGTTTATAGCATAGCCTCTGATGCCGCGCAAGCCCTTTTTTTGAGCCCCCGCAGCATTTTTTTCACATCTTGAAACGCCCCCCAATTTAACGCAATGCCGCAAAGTCGCAAAGACAACCAGGAGCACTTTGTCCTGTCCCTTGGTATCTTTGTCTCTGCTTTTCCACCACGCTTTATGCCTTTGCTTCACCCTTTGCGTCTTGGCGGCTTTGCGTTAAATCCAGTCTTTCGCCTTTGCCTCATCTTCGCGTCTTGGCGCCTTTGCGTTAAGCAGCTTGCCTTACCCCTGTTGCAAGGACAGCGCCTCCTTCAGCATCTGCATGGCGCGCCCGCGGTGACTGATGGAATTCTTCACCTCCATCGGGAGCTCCGAGAAGGTCTGCCCGTACTCGGGTACCAGGAACAGCGGATCATACCCGAAGCCCCCCTCGCCACGCGGTGCCTCTAGGATCTCACCGGCGAGCATGCCATCAAAGGTCTGGCAGGTCCCGTCCGGAAGACAGAGCGCGATGACGCAGTGAAAAGCACCGGTGCGCTCCTCGCGCGGCACGCCGGCCATCTCCTTCAGAAGGAGCGCATTGTTGTCGGCATCGCTGGCGTGCTCACCAGCAAAGCGCGCCGAGAAGACGCCGGGACGCCCGCCGAGGTAGTCGACGCAGAGGCCGGAATCATCGGCCAGTACCGGCTTCCCGGTGAACTGCGCCGCGGAGAGCGCCTTCTTGATGGCGTTGGCCTCGAAGGTGTCGCCGTCCTCGACGACATCCGGCAGTTCCGGGAAATCGGCAGGAGACAGGATGGTGCCCACCACCCCGCGCAACAGCTCGGCGAACTCCTTCAACTTCCCCTTGTTGCCCGACGCGACCAGCAGCTCTTTCATGCCTGAAGCGCCTCCTGCTGCAATTCGAAGAGCCGGGACAGCCCGAGCATGGCGTGGCTGCGCATGGCGTCCATCTGCTCGAGGGTGAACGGCTCCGCCTCTGCGGTTCCCTGCACCTCGACAAAGCGCATGGACGAGGTCATCACGAAGTTCATGTCTACCTCGGCGCTGGAGTCCTCGGGGTAGTCGAGATCGAGGAAGGGGACGCCGTCGACGATGCCAACGCTCACCGCGGCCACCGCCTCGCGCAGCGGGCTCTCGGCCAGTTCTCCGTTCTTCACCAGGGTCTGCAGCGCGTCGGCCAGCGCCACGTAGGCGCCGGTGATGGAAGCGGTGCGGGTGCCGCCGTCGGCCTGGATCACGTCGCAGTCGATGAGAATGGAACGTTCACCCAGCTTTTCCATGTCCACCACCGCGCGCAGCGATCTGCCGATCAGGCGCTGGATCTCGTGGGTGCGTCCCGAGAGTTTCCCCTTGGCGGACTCGCGCTGGTTGCGGGTGTGGGTGGCGCGCGGCAGCATGCAGTACTCGGCGGTCACCCAGCCGGTCCCCTTCCCTTTCAGGAACGAGGGCACCTTCCCCTCGACGGTCGCGTTGCAGATGACCTTGGTATCGCCGAACTCGATCAGTACCGAGCCTTCGGCGTGTTTGAGGTAGTTGCGGGTGATTTTTACTTCTCTCAGTGCGTCGGCCGCGCGGCCGTTTGTGCGTGTCATGCTCTCTCCCAAAAGATGTTCAACGTTCAATATACTGCCTGCTTTTCTCAGATTTCCTCAGATTTTCCCTGTGACAGGTTTGAGGTTTTTCAATTGCCGTTAGGCGCTGTTTTGAGCTGTGGCACGATGCTCACCTTGCCGCGGCCGCCGTTGTCGTAGATCCTCGGGCCGATCTCGCCCCAGAAATTGTTGGGAGCGCGGAACTCCTCGGTCCCGGCGTTGTAGATGTCGTGCCCGCTGTTGCCGCTGATGATATTGCCCCACGCCACGGCCGCGCCGTCGAAAACGATCATTCCCTGCGTGCCGTTGCCGGTGATCAGGTTCCCCTCCACCCGGACCCGCGACCCGGTCAGCGAGATGCCGTAATCAGTGTTGCGCGCGAGTTTCATGCCGCTGACACTCCCCTCGCTCTCCAAAAGGGTCACGCCGCGTCCGTTGTCCAGCACGGCCCCGCCGGCCAGCTTGACCCGGCAGTTGTCACACGACAGCGCAGAGCGATTCATGGCGAGACTGGCGTCCTGCAGGTAGATGGAACTCTTCTGCGCCGAGATCCCCACCCGGTTGCCGATCAGGTTCAGACCACGCAGGGTCGCCTCGCTGTTGGCGAAGACCAGGCCCGCATCGCAGTCCGAGGCGCCGCCGGCTTCCATCTGCACCAGGGCGTCCTGGAAACGCATCCCGAGGGCGCATCGCTCGGCGCGCACCCCTTTCAGGGTCAGGTTGGAGAAGAGCGCCTCCAGCCCGGTTTGGGCTCCGTCGATGCGGCAGTTCTCCATGACATTCTTCTTTTCGCTGCCCAGCAGCGTGATCCCCAGCCAGTCCCCCGCGGCCGAAGTGGCGAAGTTCGAAGTGAAACGGATCGGTTCCTCCTTGGTACCGGAAGCAGCGATACGCCCCTGCACAACCAAGGCCGGATTGTGCCCCTCACTCTTTTTGAAGCGCACCACCGTCCCCGGTTCCACGGTGAGAGTTGCCTGGGAGGCTACCGTCACCGCCCCCTCCACCAGCACCTCTCCGCGCCAGACCGTGTCCTCCGCCAGCACCTGGTCCCCGTAGGAAAGTTGCGGTTTGAAGGGCGCCTCGAGCCGCAGGAGTATCGTCTGGGCAGGAGCCGTCACAACCGGAGCCGTAGCCGCCGGAACCATCGTCTCTCCCGCCGCCGCGACAAGGACCAAAGCCTTGTCAGCGAAGCGAGACGTGCCCACCTCCCCCTCAACCGACTCGTCGGCCGTCTTGCCGGCCGTAGCTTCAGCGAAGGCCGAAGCTTTAGCGGAGGTGGGAAGCAAAAGGGCCGCCAGAAGCGGCCCGCCGAAGATAAGTGCGAGGAGATGTCTTTTCATGTCGTTGGGATCTGGAGACTTTCCTGGTGGTAGACCTTGTTCTTGCCGCAGCGTTTGGCCAGGTAGAGCAGGGAGTCCACGATGTTGAACAGCTCGTCCATCTTGTCGGCGTTTTCGGGATAGCTCGCCACCCCGATGCTCACCGTCACGCCGCGGTTGGTCCCCTCGACGAGCCTCGTGGCGGTACCGTTTTGCACAGCGTCGCGCAGGCGCTCGGCGGCCAGGATGGCCTGCTCCAGCCGGGTCTCGGGCAGCAGCACGATGAACTCCTCGCCGCCGTAGCGAAAGGCGACGTCCACGCCGCGGATGGTCTGCATAATCAGCTCTCCCATCAGCTCCAGGAGGCGGTCGCCGGCGGCGTGGCCGTAACTGTCGTTGTAGGACTTGAAGTCGTCCACGTCCATCATGATGATGGAGAACGGCTTGTGGTAGCGCTTGGCGCGCGCCATCTCCTGCCGGAAGTACTGCTTGAAGTAGCGGTGGTTGTGCAGACCGGTAAGCGAATCGGTGATCGCCAAAAGCTTGGTCTGCTTGTGCAGCGTGGCGTTGTGGATCGCCATAGCGGCAAAGGAGGCCAGGACGGAGAGGAGGTTCAGCTTCTCGCGGTCGAACTGCCTCGGGGCGAAATCGTCCAGGTAGAGGATACCGACAATGCGCTCCTGGAAGATGAGCGGCACGCAGACCAGCGAACGAATCCCCTCGTTCAGCGCAATCGGGTTGTTGAAGAAGGGAGTTTTTTCGGTGTCCTCTATATAGAAGATCTCCCCCGCCCGGAGCACCTGCTCGGTCAGCCCGCCGGCACTCACCTCCCAGCGCTCCTTCTTCACAAAATCCGCCGTCAGCCCCGAGTGCGCGTGCAGGCTCAGTTCACGCTTGGCGTCGTAGTAGAGCGCGACGCTGCCGGCCGGAGTTTCCGCAAATCTCATGGCAGAAGTCAGGATGGCCTGCAGCACCGTGTCCAGGTCCAGCGTCGACACCACGGCTTTGGCGACCTCGATCAGGTCCTTGAGCGACTTGACTTGGGACTCAAGCGACTCTTTTTGGCTGTTGCAATCACACTGGGTCATGGAGGCTCCCGGCAGGAAAATTGACGTCACATCAATAGCACAGCGGCGCCCCGCTTGTAAATGGCGGAGCGGTATAAACGCCGGCAATTTCGATTTTTATGACAGGCCGAAATTTTAATCTATTAACGCTTGACTTCGTCATACATCTTGTGGTTTATTTCTGGCCGCCCACAAAATGTAGGGCCCCAGGCAAATGACATGGCTACACGTTGAATATCTCAAGGAGGACGAAAGGTTATGAAGAAAACAGTCGAGAAGGGTCAAATCCCGGGTCTCACCAAGAACGCATTGACGGTGCTCGAGAAGCGCTATTTGAAGAGGGACCAGGCCGGGAAACCCCTTGAGACTGCCTCCGACATGTTCCGCCGCGTGGCAACCGCCATCGCGCAGGCTGACGCCGTGTTCGACAAGAAGGCGGACATCTCCGCGCTGTCGGACAAGTTCTACAACATGATGACCAACTTCGAGTTCCTCCCCAACTCCCCGACCCTGATGAACGCAGGCCGCGAACTGGGGCAGCTTTCCGCCTGCTTCGTGCTGCCGGTGGGCGACAGCATGGAGGAAATCTTCGAGTCGGTCAAGTACACCGCGCTGATCCACAAGTCCGGCGGCGGCACCGGCTTCAGCTTCTCGCGCCTGCGCCCGGCCAACGACGTGGTCATGTCCACCACCGGCATCTCCAGTGGCCCGCTCTCCTTCATGCGCGTCTTCGACGTGGCCACCGAGACCATCAAGCAGGGCGGCACCCGCCGCGGCGCGAACATGGCGATCCTGCGTGTCGACCATCCCGACATCATGGACTTCATCATGTGCAAGAACGACCAGCGCCAGCTGAACAACTTCAACATCTCGGTCGGGATCACCGAGGAGTTCATGAAGGCGGTCGACGCGGACAAGGACTACACCCTGTTCAACCCGCGCGACAAGAAGCCCGCCGGCACGCTGAACGCCCGCAAAGTCTTCGCCCGCATCGTGAAACAGGCCTGGGAGAACGGCGAGCCGGGCATCATCTTCCTGGACCGCCTGAACAAGGACAACCCGACCCCGCACATCGGCGAGATCGAGTCGACCAACCCCTGCGGCGAGCAGCCGCTTTTGCCCTACGAGTCCTGCAACCTGGGCTCCATCAACCTGGGCAAGTTCGTCACCCACGGCAAGGTGAACTGGGACAAGCTGAAAGAAACCGTGCGCACCTCCGTGCACTTCCTGGACAACGTCATCGAGGTGAACAACTACCCGCTGCCGCAGATCGACGAGATGACCCGCTCCAACAGGAAGATCGGCCTGGGCGTCATGGGCTGGGCCGACATGCTGATCATGCTCGGCATCCCCTACGGCTCCGAGGAGTCCGTGGAGCTGGGCGAGAAGGTGATGCAGTTCATCAACGAGGAAGGCAAGACTGCCTCCCGCGAACTCGCCAAGACCCGCGGCCCCTTCCCCAACTTCAAGGGGAGCATCTACGACGTGGCCGGCGCCGATCCGATCAGGAACGCGACCGTCACCACCATCGCCCCGACCGGCACCATCTCCATCATCGCCAACGCCTCCTCCGGCGTGGAGCCGCTCTTCGCGGTCAGCTTCGTGCGCCAGGTGATGGACAAGAACATCCTGGTCGAGGTGAACCCGCTCTTCGAGAAGGTCGCCAAGGAGCAGGGCTTCTACAGCGAGGAACTGATGCAGCGCATCGCCGAGCACGGCACCGTGCACGACATCAGCGCCATCCCCGAGGACGTGCGCGACGTGTTCGTCACTGCCCACGACATCACCCCGGAAGAGCACATCACCATGCAGGCCGCCTTCCAGCGTCACACCGACAACGCCGTCTCCAAGACTGTGAACTTCCCTCAGGAAGCCACCATCGACGACGTCGAGGAAGTGTACCGTCTGGCCTACCAGATGAACTGCAAGGGGGTCACCATCTACCGTGACGGCTCCCGCGACGAGCAGGTGCTCTCCGTCGGGAAGAAGGAAGAGCCCAAGGCTGCGGCACCGCTCACCCTCGAAGAGAAGCGCAGCATCAAGCGCGAGCGTCCGAAAGCACTCAAGGGGTGGACCTACCAGATGCAGACCGGCTGTGGTCCGCTGTACATCACCATCAACGAGGACGCCACCGGCCTCTTCGAAGTCTTCACCACCATGGGCAAAGCCGGCGGTTGCGCCGCCAGCCAGTCCGAGGCCATCGGCCGCATGGTGTCGCTCGCCTGGAGAAGCGGCGTGCAGGCCCGCCAGGTCGTGAAGCAGCTCTTGGGCATTTCCTGCCACAGCCCGAGCGGTTTCGGCGACAACAAGGTGCTCTCCTGCGCCGACGCCGTCGCGAAAGCGATCCAGTCGCACCTGGCCATCACCGGTCATGGTGAAGTGATCGAGGCCCCGTCTTTCGAGAGGGGCGCCTGCCCCGAGTGCGGCGGCGTCGTCGAGCACGAAGGTGGCTGCGCAGTCTGCCGCGTCTGCGGCTACTCCGAGTGCGCCTAGAGGGTAGCTGAGCATTACTCCTGCGCAGACCAGGAGAGACTGGCTGGGCAAGAAGGATAGCAGTAAACAAAAGGGGGACCGATTGCACGGTCCCCCTTCTTTGTTAAATAGGCATTCTGCCAACAGCCGCAGGGTATCGAGGAGAGTCAAAGACCGGAGAAGCACCACCCTCTCGTCATTGGTCGCTTAACGGAGTCGCCTGCTCCGCCCCCCCCTTTACCTTTTCTTCCCCGCATACACCGCGATCGGCACGGTATAGACTATCTTGCCGTCTTTTACGCGGGCGTTGATGCCTAAACTGTCAATGCCCACATCGGACGTCACCATGTCCCGGATCACCCGGTCGCCTCCCGGCTTTGGGAACGACGCCTTTATCTGGGTCTCCAGCTCGATATCCACACCGTAGGCGCTGCGGCGGCAGTCGACCAGGCCGGAGTGCTGGAACAGCACCTCGAACTCTTCCTCGGTCAAGGCATGGGTGTGCGAAGGGTCGCGGATCAGCTCCAGGTGATCATAGGCCGCCGCTTTTGCCGACGGGATGGCCACGTCGGCCACCATCACCGTGCCACCGGGCCGACAGACGCGGATCATCTCGGACAGCGCTCCCTGCGGGTCAAGGAGATGGTGAAAACTGTAACGGGTGAGCACCAAGGAGAACGAGCTGTCCGGGTAAGCCAGCGGCACCGCGTTGCCGACGTCCCAGGAGAGATTGACCAGTTGCTGTTCACCCTGGCGCTGCCTGGCCTGCTCGATCATGGCAGGCGTGATGTCGACTCCCGTTACGTGCTTCGCGTGCCTGGCAAAGGCGCAGGCAACCAGCCCCGGGCCGCACGCTACGTCCAGCACCTCGTCGCTCGTGCCTACTCCGGAGAGTTCCAGCAGGACCTGCAGCGCATCGTAATGTCCCGGCACCTGCGTGAACGGCACTGCCTGCTGTGAAAACTGCTCGATGACCTTTTCCCGGTGCTTCTGCTCTTTGTCGTCGGCCATGGTGATCCCCCTTTTGCAATGATGCTGACAATAGCTTGCCATGGCCATGGCTGTCTTGCTATAAACGGCCAATGATTGTCGCTAAACTGCCAAAACTCGCTCCCATAGAGATCGGCTGGAGAACGGAACCGCATTTGCCGGTTATCCCCCTGTCTATGGAGGTGAGTCAGGCCGGGTGCGCCGCACCCCACGCCCATCCCCGCGGCCAGCTCATCTACGCCAGCCAAGGTGTGATGAGGGTGGTGAGCGGTAAAGAGGTGCTCGTGGTTCCTCCGTCGCAGGCGGTGTGGGTACCGCCCGACGTCGAGCACGAGGTTTATTTCCCCGGGGAGGTGTCGTTGAGGAATCTGTTCCTGGAAAGGGGTGTGTCCGGCAGGTTGCCCCGGGAGTGCACCATCCTGAAGGTATCCCCCCTGCTGCGGGAGCTCATCCTCAAGGCGGTCATTATCGGTGAGAGCTATACCCCCGAAAGCGCTGGGTATCGTCTCATGACGGTGTTGATCGACGAGTTGTGCCAAGCCGAGCCGACCGAGTTGCGTCTCCCGATGGGGCACGATGAGCGCCTGCAACGGGCCATAGAGAAGATGGTAGCGGACCCCGGCGCGATCGAAACGATCGAGGTGCTGGCCTCGGTCGCCTGCACCAGTCCCCGCACCCTGGCCAGGCTCTTCATCCGCGAGACCGGCCTCACCTTCGGGGCATGGAAGAAAAGACTGATCCTTCAGGAGGCGATCCGGCGCCTTGCAGCGGGACAAAATGTCACTACCGTTGCCTTCGACCTGGGCTACCAGAGCCTCAGCGCCTTCATCGAGATGTTCCGTCAGACCCTGGGGGCATCTCCCGGGCAATACCTCAAGGACAGCCCCACCAACGTGAAGTGCCAGCCCTGGTGAAGAAGAGGGACCTCTTGCTGAGCCATCGCCTCACGCGCCAGCGTTCCCCTGCCACGCCCCCCAGTTCAGATAGTTGCGGCTAACGCCGGCCAGAGGGCGCTCAGAATATTTCTACTGTGGCGGGATCGAACTTTTGCCTGGCGACTCCAAGGATCGTGTCATCGAGGAGAACGACGTCGGTTAAGTGGATGCCGTAATGCCTGAAGTGCCTTTTGAAAGCCTGCACGTCGGCGGGCTTTTCAATCTGCTGCCGTGTCACCTCGGCCAGTTGCTGGAGAAAACTGACGGCGTCGCTCTCGCGGTCGAATTTCAACAGCGGAGTCGGGGCGGCAAAAGACGCGATTTGGTAGATACCGTACATAAACATCCTCCCTTTCATTGGTGGCCTGTGTTTCCGAAGCTTTCCACCATGAGATAGCAGGAGGCGTGCCAGTACGTTCTCAGCAATAAAATAAGCAACTTGCGCGGGGGTCACGAAAGGGGACGGGTAAGATTTTTTTCCACTACCGGCACGCTTTTCGACATTTTTACTTGTAATGTAGGGATCTTACGCCGGTGTGAATATATTCCCCCTGCGAATCTTTTCTTAAGCCTCCCCTCTACACCAAAAAGCTCGCCCTAACGGTCCTGGAACACTGGCGTCCGCTTTTCCAGAAAGGCGCTCATCCCCTCCTTTTGGTCAGCGGTGGCGAAGCTGTAGCCAAAGAGTTCCGCTTCGTAGACGCAGGCCCGGGCTAGGTCCATCTCCAGGCCGTTGACCACGGCCTCCTTGCAGAGCTTCGCGGCAACCCTTCCCTTTGAGGCTATTTTCGTCGCCAGCTTGCGCGCCTCGCTCAGCAACTCGTCCTGCGGCACCACCCGGTTAACCAGGCCGATGCGCAACGCCTCTGCGGCATCGACCATATCCCCGGTGAGGATGATCTCGAGCGCCCTCCCCTTCCCCACCAGCCTGGGAAGTCGTTGCGACCCGCCAAACCCCGGGAGGATGCCGATGTTGATCTCCGGTTGCCCGAACTTCGCGTTGTCGGAAGCGATGCGAATGTCGCAGGCCATGGAAAGTTCGCAGCCGCCGCCGAGGGCATAGCCGTTGACCGCCGCGATGAAGGGCTTGGAGGAGCGCTCGATGGCCGCGTAGATGCCGTGTGCCTTAAGCGCCAGGTCACGCGCCTGGGTCGAGCTCATGTCCCGCATGAGCGAGATGTCGGCGCCGGCGACGAAGGCCTTGGCGCCCGCCCCGGTGATTACCGCGGCGCGGATCTCATCGCTGTCGTCAATCTCGGCGACCACCCGCTGCAGCTCCTCCAGGGTCTCCGGCGTCATGGCATTCATCGCCGACGGGCGATTCACCGTCACCGTCGCAATCCGATCAGTTACTTCCAGTAACAGGTTCTTCAAGTCCATGTCCCCCTCCGTGCATGATACTACCGTCTCTGTGACTGTCCGCTCTTGACGGATGAGAATACCGGGAAATCGCAAAGTGACAACTGTCACTGCTAGGACGGCATCTATCCCTCCGAATAGGTACACGGTGTCATGGCGCAGCAGGCGCGGTCTGAACTGGCGAAGTGACCTGATAAAAAAACCGGAGCCTCCCCAAAAGGAGCTCCGGCTTTCTGCATGTTTCCAAGAGGAAAAGGGGCACGCCACAAAGTAGCCTGTCCCCTTTTCCGTCTTCATGCTTTTTCTGGTTGAACTTTGCTCGTTATTCGTTTGTTACTGTTTAGTCTCGTGACGAGGCCTGACCCTTTTCTTCTCCGTGGCGAATGAAGACGTAATATCCGGCAGCAAGTGCAAAAATCATAGCCGCAAGGCCTAAAAGCGACACGGGTGCTGTTTCTTTAAGATCAAGGGTAACTATCTTGTTGCACAACGCGATTATGGCCACCTCCACAACCAATTCAGGTTTGACAGAGTGATGAGAAACGTGAAACTTCAAAAGCTTCAACAATTCTAGCCCTATCAGACAAATGAGAAAGAGACCAAAGGATTGAAAAAGCATCTTGGGGTCAATGAGGAGATAGGGAGGTGAGTCGATTATTATTTGGAAAAGCGTTCGCCCCAGTCCCAGTGTGCCCAGCAATACCGCCACCAGCAGCATAAGTACCAACGTCCAAACAATGACTTCTTCTACTCGATCAATAAATCTGTTCATGAACTCCCCCCATCAGCTAGCAATCAGCCCCCGACGCGGAGCTGTCAAAGAGCGTACACACAACCATGGTAACGGTGCCCCAAAAGAATCACAAGATGTTCACCGCCCGTGCCGCAAGCAGGGCAATCACCAGCAGTGAGATAATCGACTGCAGCATCATTAAGACCTTTGCCCAACGAGACAGGACGGGAACATCGGTTGGCGAGAATGCTGTGGAGGTGTTGAAGGCAAGGAAGAGGTAATCCACGAAGTTCGGGGTCCACTCGTTCAAGCCGGCAGCGTGTTTTTTCTCCGGGGGCAGCGTCATTTGGGGAAAGAGAAAAGCTCCCTTGACGTGATCCCGGCGTTGAGCTCGAGTATGGGGGCCACCAGCATCAAGCCTCCAGTACCAAGATGCGAACACCAGGATGTTGGACAGCCACAGTGCCGCGGCAGACAACAGCAGGTCTTGCGGTTTTTCCAGGTGCAGGGGCAGGGCTCGTATCAGTAGCGCCAAAGAGATGATCATGGCTGCTGTCACCACGCCGTTCAAGACGAAGCCGATCACTTGGTTTGTGATGTGAGCTCCTTTGTAGTGCGTGACGATAAGTGGCACCGTGAGCACCGAAATGATCGCCAAGAGGAGCCAGCGCGGACCACCAAGAAGTAAAGAGGAAGGTAGTGCCGCATACAGGCCGCCAAGTGCCAACAATGCGCACAGTGAGGGCCAGCGGGACCTCACAGCCGTTGCAACACCCCCCACTTTCTCGTTTACTCTGGTCATGGCCACCTCATCAAGGGCAAGTCAATTCCCCCCCTGCCTTTAAACATTCGGGTCTTTAAGCATATCAGGAAGTCTTTCCACCTTCACCCGGAGGTGCCTTCTTTTCAGGCCCGCAATATCGCAATGTCACTCAGCATTCTTACAGACTTTACAACTTTGCAAGCATGGCCCAAGCCTACCTGGCCTTAGCCTAACCTTGAAGAAAAACCCCTTTGATTCTCTGCCATGTGGGTGTGCGAGGAGGCAGATCAAAGTGTTTCAGGATGTTGGCGTTAGAGTGACAGAGGGACGTTCGTTAGATTTTGACTTTCTGTCTTTGTTGCGTCTGCAAATCTCAAAATCTCAGCAACGTCCCCCAATGCCAAGACTACGACCTGTCGATCTTGACCGCCCATTTGCGACCAATTTCTATCGCCTTTGGATGGCATTCCGGATTGCTATAAACCATATCGACCACCGAGATAACAATGGCGTCCCAATATGATATTTTCCAATATTTGAACTGATTTCCAAACCACGGCGGAACGCCCCCGTTCGTAAGCCTCAGTCCGTTGCTTCCTTCCTTTATGTGTAAGGCTTTGTAAGGAATAGTTACCTTCTTGAAAAATGGTAGGTATGGTCTCTGCTCGACATATGTTTCATAGAATGAAATCACGCCAATACGAAAGGCACCAGCAAAAACCGGTAAAAGCAACAACCAAACCGGTGAAAATAATAAAAACTTTACCTTTGCAGATGCTTTGTATTTATGGGCCGGCCATATCTCGTTAAAATCGCCGGTCGTCAGATATGGGATGATTACCCCGAAGACATAGAACAAGCTAATCAATATAATGACTAAGATCGTGAAGAAATAAACCCATTTCTTCCACCGCAGTTCTACCAAAAGCTCTTCCTTTCCAGGCAGAGGGGGTTCGAAAGAAGAAATCGCCGGGGTCATGTTTTTTTCATCCATGCATCAATTTCCTTTTTGTCCAACTACTTATTGGTTGGAAATTGTCTTCAACAACTACATTTCGTAAATGATCAACGGTTTGATAATTCTCCGAGCACGGCAACTTCCTGAAATTGCTTTCGACAAAAACCGGAATTTGTGCCGATTGGGAGGATGGCCAGAAAACTGGCCATCCCTTCTCCCCCCCATGTAAAAACTTCTTTTGTTATGATGAGGACAGCCTTCATGTGTTCGAACACATGATCGGCAATATATAGTGATTATCCATCTCTGTCAAAGCTGAAGTGGCGCCGTCCAACCGTGAGGCGCTACCTGTATTCTAAGAGGCTATTTACACACTACGCCTTCCCCCCAAACAAAGCTTCCGCTGAGTGACGGATGCCTTCCGTTTCGCGGAGAAAGCTTCCGACGAGCGGCGGATGCCTTCCGTTTCCCGGAGAAAGCTTCCGTCGAGCGACGGATGCCTTTCGTTTCGCGGAGAAAGCTTCCGCTGAGCGACGGATGCCTTCCGTTTCTCGAAGAAAGCTTCCGCTGAGCAACGGATGCCTTTCGTTTCGCGGAGAAAGCTTCCGCTGAGCGACGGATGCCTTCCGTTTCTCGGAGAAACATTCCGCTGAGCGACGGATGCCTTCCGTTTCGCGGAGAAAGCTTCCGTCGATCAACGGATGCCTTCCATTTCGCGGAGAAAGCTTCCGTCGATCAACGGATGCCTTCCATTTCTCCGAGAAAGCTTCCGTTGAGTGACGGATGCCTTCCGTTTCGCGAAGAAAGCTTCCGCTGAGCGGCGGATGCCTTCCGTTTCTCGGAGAATGCTTCCGGTGGGCGATGGATGCTAGGGCGGAAAATGCAGTTGACAGGAGGCGGAGACGAGCGCGGCCACAGGCGGCGCAGAGGTGATTCCTGCAGGTGCAGGTGAGCTTGTTGTGCAGCGGTAGATTGCGAGGAAGGTGGAGGCGGGAGCCGTTCCCCCCTTGCTACGAGGGGGGAACGGAGCATTCGAGCAGAAACTTATTCGACTTATGTCACGATGATTCCAACCGGTTCACTCCACGGGCCGTTTTGGTTGTGGCCGATGCTCCTGATTCGGAAGTGGTACCAGGATGCCCTCTCCAGGTTGCCGATGACGATCCGGACCTTCTTCAGGAAACCGTAGTCGGCATAAGACTCGTCCCCCTGCGGATGCCCCTTACAAATCTGCAACTGGTAAGAACCCGCTGCAAGGTCTTTATCCCAGGTCAGGGTGATCTCGCCAATCCCCGGTCCATTCTTGGCTTTCATCCCCAGGGCGGCGGCGGAAACCGGTCTGTCATACACCCTCTTCGGCTTTCCCTTGGGCTGGTATCCGTTATTGTGAAGCCATGCTTCATCTTTTTCCTGTTTCGCCCTGAGTACCAGATAGCTGGCGTTGATGCTCACGTCCTCCAATGCTGCCGCGACCGCCGCCTCCAATTCACTGGTACTATGGACGTTGAGGGCGCACGCCCTATCCCACTCCTTCGAGATCAGCTCTTTGTGTGCTCTGAATTGGACCGACCCCGGCACCCATTGGTCTTTCTGGATTATCTTCGCATGCCCATCCTGCAAAGTGGCAGCGTCATCAAGCCAAAGGACAAATGTCGGCGGATCCATCTCCTCATGGTTCATTTCGAATTTATCTGAGACGCTCATGCCTTTTTCCTCCCAACAGGTTAGATTTTGCTAATTTTACATGGGAGTTTGTGGCGGTCAACCCTAAGAATTTCGCTGGATCATTTTGGGTCGCTGGAGCTGGGGCTCTGGGGACAGACCGGGGGCGCCTGCGCTTTACAGGCACTCCCCCGGCTGCTGCTAGGCGGGATCTACTCTATTCTCAACTTCGCCTTTATTTCCGATGCGGAGGCGCTGGTCGCATAGACCGGGGTGCCGACGTCGAAGAGCTTCGACGCGGTCAGCCCACCTACCACCACCGGATCCAGCCCCACACTGCGGGCCAGTTCCACCGCGACGTCCACCGCTTCCTGGTCGTCACCGGCGATCGGGATGCCGATGGTGTCGCCGTTTTTGTTCACGGTCTTCCTCAGGTCCTCGAAATAGACCGAGTTAAACGCCCGCACGATCCTCACTCCGGGAAGGAGCCGCGCCACCACGCTCCCCATCCCTCCCGGATCCTGTCTCGCCTCGACCGCCATCGCCCCGTCTCGTTCGGGGTACGGGTTGGAGGTGTCGATGACGATTTTGCCCTGCAACGCCTGCTTCGTTGCGCTATCCAGTTCCCGGTAGGCCTTGAGCGGCACGGAGAGCAGGACCACGTCACCGAAGGCGATCGCTTCCGCTACGCTCCCGGCACGGGCAGCGGGCCCGGCGTCTGCCACCAGTTCCTGCAGGTCTTCCGGGTGCCGTGAACTGAACAACACCTCGTAGCCCGCTTTACCCAACATCACTCCCAGGTTGCCACCGATGTGGCCCGATCCGACTATACCAATCTTTCTTACTCTCATGTCAGGGTCCTCCTTGTCTGCTGGCTTGGTCCCTCCTCTGCGGCATAATTCCCTCTTCACCAGAGTATACTCCCTGGCGGCATGTGGCTGCCATGGCTTATGATGTTGTTTTCCTTGTGGCGGCATCGCACCTGTGTTACAGCAAAGGCTTCTGGATCAATTTGGGCCGGTGACCCTGCGGGTGCAGTCGAAAAACTGGGAGGAATTCTTCCCGAAAACAGCATAAGGCGGTACAGCCGCCGTACACGATGTCAGCAGGAGAATGTGGCAGGATGGAAAATTTCGTTTTGATCGGGGTCTTCGTCCTCTTGGGGATGCTCTTTCGTCGCCTTGAGGCCTTCCCCAAGGACTCGGCGCAGACCCTCAACATGTTCGCCCTCTACGTATCGCTGCCGGCGCTGATACTCCTCAAGGTGCCGCAGATCGTGTTGTCCCGGGAAATCGTGACCGCCGCGGTCGTGCCGTGGGGGATGCTGCTCCTCTCCATCGCATCGGTGCTCGCGGCGGCGCGCCTTTGGCGCTGGGACCGCGCCACGCGCGGGGTGCTGCTCCTAGTGGTGCCGCTGGGGAACACCTCATTCCTGGGTGTCCCCATGATCCAGGCCTTCTTCGGCGCGGCCGGGCTTCCCTACCTGATCATCTACGACCAGATCGGGACCATGATCATCATGGTCACCTATGGGTCCTTCATCCTCGCCCTCTACGGCAAGGATGGCTCGGTGCAGCTGTCAGCCATGGTGCGCAAGATGCTTTTCTTTCCGCCCAGCATCGCCCTCATGGTGGGAATTCTGGCCCGCGGCTGGGCCTACCCCGACAAACTCGCCCAGGTGCTGCACAACGTCTCCCTCACCCTGGTACCGGTGGTCATGACCGCGATCGGCATGCAGATGCGGCTCAGGCTGCCGCGCCGGGTGATCGGGCCGCTGAGCTTCGGGCTCGCCATGAAACTCCTGATCGCCCCGCTGTCGGCCCTGGCGGTCTGCCGCCTGGCCGGGCTCGCCGGCATGGTGGTTGACGTCTCGGTACTGGAGGCGGCCATGCCGCCCATGGTGACCGCCGGCGCCCTGGCGGTCGTCGCTGGCATGGAAGCGGATCTCGCCGTGGCCATGATCGGCATCGGCATCATCCTCTCCTTCGGCACCCTTCCCGCCATCTACTGGCTGACGCGCATGATCCCCTGACCACTTACCGCTGCCATAAAAAAACCGGAGCATCCTGAAAAGGAGCTCCGGTTTTTTGTTAGCCGCAACGGCAAGTCCGGGCTGCGCCCCGACTAGAACAGGTAGTACAGGGAGAAGCCGGCGCGGATGCCGTCAGCGGAACCGGCACGGAGGGCGTTGTCCTTGCTCCGGACATCGGTGGAGACCACGTAGGCAACGCTGGGCAGCACGTAGAAGTTGTGCGCCAGCTGAACGTAGCTCGAGACCTCGAAGTTGAAGTCCTCGTTGGCGGTGACGTCGCGGGTAGCGGTGTTGAAGTTGGCGTCCACCTTGGCGTCGAGAGTCACGGTGTGGTTCAGCTCCTTCTCGAAGCCCACCGAGACGGTATGGGTATCGTACTCATCGTGGTTCCTGATGGTGGCACGGTAGATGGCGTACGGGGTGTTGTGGTGCCCAAGGTTGGCGCTCGCCGCGATGAAGGGGCTCACGTTGGTGGTGCCAGTCCCCGCCTCGCCGGCGGTGTCGAATTTAAGTCCGAGACCAGCAACCACAGTGTACGGCGCCTCTTCACCACCAAGCAGGCGGTATTTCGCCTCGAGCGCCAAGTCGCCAAAACCATCAGTCTTGCCGTACTCGGGCTCGAAACCGTCGAGCTCAACTTTATCGCGCTCGCTGAAAATGTAGGGGACGGACGCGGACACTTCCAGGCCGTGACCGAGACCTACGCCCACGGAATAGAGCGACTCGGTGGCATTGACGGTGCGCTTCCCGGAATCACCGAGAATAGTTACGTCTCCTTTGAGGTGGGAATACTCGAACAGAGCCTGTGCCTCGACCTGCTTCTTGTCGAGGACGTCCGTTACCAGCAGTTTGTGCTCCGCATGTGCGTTGGCCGTTGTCATGAGTATCCCGCCCAGTACTGCCAAAACCATCTTTTTCATGTAGCTAGTCTCCTCCTGCATTGAAATTAATGCACCGACACTACCTGTATCTGGACGTTTGTCGGAGAACAGGGGTGAAGGGGCAAAATGTTTTAATACAACAGAAGCCCCTGTTATTACAACCCCAAACCACCCATTCCATTCCTTTCCCCGCCGGACCAAGACGCCCCCCTCCACGTCCAATGCACTAAACGGCGTTTATACGGTCCCGATTCAAGTGGGGTGCCTGATACAGACACTCCTCTCCTCTCCCGGCAGACTCCCCGTGTCGCGGGGATTGACAAAAAAGAAGGAAAATAATACATTGTTCTAGGTATCCGGACGCCACTGCGCCGGCAGTCGCCTCCGCGGGGAAGGTTCCCGAACAATTCCGTAAAGGAGTAGGACAATGGGTCTGGCAAAACAGTGCAAGTTTTTCGGTCACATCATCACCATCGACAAGGCGCTGTCGGTAAGGGACGGAGCGACGCCGCAGCACCGACACTCGCTTCTGTTCGAGTGCGATAAGTGCGGCAAGCCGGTGCGCCCCCGCGCCGCCGGAGACAAGCACGTCGCGCACTTCGTGCACGTCAAGGAAAACCCCGAGTGCCTCTATACGGAGCCGCCCAAGGAGTACTAGTCGGCAAGCACGCGGGCCGAGATTACTGCGGAGTCCATCCAGGAGCTCGAAAATCAGCTCAGCTATCCGTGCGGCTGGAAAGAAAACAGCTCCTGTGCTAGGATCGCCCGCATGACGGGTTTAAGCAAAACAGACGCTAAAAGGTGCCAGCAGCTGCTGCGTTTCATTGCCAGCGACCTGCTCGGGCCGGTTTCCGGCAGGATGCCCAAGTCGAGCATCGAGTCGCTGGAGAAAGCTTCATACCACACCAACGTGCAGCAGCACATCCTGGACATCGTCCCGGTGGCCCAGGCGTGCATCGTCAAGCACGAGGTCACCGCCAAACTCCCCCCATTCATACGAACCGAGGCCGTCTTCGGCAAAAAAAACCTGTACCTGCTGCATAACGCCACCGTCTCGCCCCACTCCGGCATGGCCTGGATCCGCAACAGGATCATCGAGGAGAGCGTGGGCTCCCTGCGCCGCATCATGGACTGGGGGGACGTGCTGCACGAACCTCTGCTGTCGGCAAGGGAACTGCGCGTCCCCGAACCGGTGGTCGTCTGCCATCCCGGCACCTACTACCATTGGCTCCTCGAGGTCCTGCCCAACGTCCTCTATGCCGTCGCCACATTCCCCGACGTGAAGATCGTGCTGCCGGAAAACCCTCCGCGCTACGTTATGGAGGGGTTGGCCACCGCGCTAGGTCCCGATGTGCAGCACAGCTTCCTGTTCTGCTCCGGGCCGATCCGGGTGGAGCGGCTGGTGGTGCCGCAGTATCACACCCAGCCTGAGTTCACCCCGCCCCAGGTGCTGGAGCTGTTGCGGTCGGCGGTAAAGGCCCAGGTGGTTCCGCAAGGGCACTCCAGCACTAGAGGGGACCGCACCGACGCCAGGATCTACGTGTCGCGGCAGAAAAGCAGGCGCCGCCTCGCTGGCGAGGCCGAACTCGAGGCGAGACTGCGGGAGAGAGGCTTCACCGTACTGCATTGCGAAGAACTTTCCTTCGCGGAACAGGTCCGCGCCTTCCACCAGGCGGAGGTCGTGGTGGGGTGCCACGGCGCCGGCCTCAGCAACCTCGCTTGGTGCGATTCCCCCTGCCGGGTGGTGGAGATCTTCCCGAGAAACTACATCCTCGACTGCTTCGCCTGGCTCAGCTTCAGCCACGGCCTTGATTACCGCCATGTCATCTGCGACACAGGACACAGGATTGACGAAGCGGCTATGTCCGCTGTTATCGCGGCAGTACAGTGAGAAAGCAGCAACGGCATCCCCCCGCTGTCCCCCCTTCGCAAAGGGGAGGACGTGGGGGCACGTCCAGCACTTGATAGTTTCCTTTCCGGTTAGTTCCTCCGCAATCCCCCCCCAATACCCCCTCCTCTCAATGTCGTTCCCGCGGCGTCCGAGCGATGGATTTATCTCGGCATGAACTTCATGATCTGTGCACTAGGTACTTGCCCTTCACACATTCCCATCTCTACAATGTGTATACACTTTGTCGTTTACGAAAAACTTGATGGCGATACTTTTTTCAGATATAAACGCCAGCGCGTAATGTAATACAAATATCTACCGTCAAATTATACACTTAAACCAATTAATCATTTCTACATTTCAACAAAAAACCGCACTGACAGCCGGGATATACCAACCAATACGAATATTGACATGGTTTCGACCAGTATTTCATGTTGTCGAAAGCAACAAGATAGTAAAATAAGGACGTCTTTGTGAAAGTAAGTATTGTAAAAAAGATCACATCCCTGATTATCATCATCGTCATCACGGCGGTGACCGTCACGACATATATATCTCTGACACAGATGAGGCAGGAGATGGTGCGCGTGGCAACGGCGTCGCAAGAGAGCAGGATCAACACCTTTTGGGAGCTTTTGAGACAGAAAGGGGAGCTGAAGATCGTCGGCAATCGCCTCATGGCCGGCGACTACGCCATCAATGGCAACAACGAACTCCCCGACAAGGTGGCCAAGATCTGCGGCGGGACCGCGACCATATTCATGAACGATGAGCGGGTGGCCACCAACGTCATCAAGGAGGATGGCAGCCGGGCGGTGGGGACCAAACTGCAAGGGCCGGCCTTCGACGCGGTGTTCCGCAAGGGAGAGTCCTACCGCGGCGTTGCCCCCATCCTCAATGTCCCCTATTTTACTGCCTATGATCCCATTCTTGACGAGGAGGGCCACGTCATCGGCGCGCTTTACGTTGGAGTGAAGACCGCCGACTTCCTGCAGTCCTTCGAGCATACCCGGACCGTGGTGATCTCCCTTGCCATCGGCTTTACCCTGCTGGCCAGTTGCATCGCGGCCTGGTTCACCAGAATGCTGCTCTTCCCGCTGGGCAAGGCGGTGTCCATAACGGAGGCCGTGGCGGAAGGGGACCTCACCGTGACCATCCCGGCGGGCGGGGGAGACGAGGCGGGCAAGCTGCTGGGGTCGCTGAAGACGATGGTCGCCGGGTTGTGCGGCATGATCAGCCGACTTGCCGGCTCGGCCGCCGCGCTACAAGGGATCTCCGGGCGGCTGGCATCGGAAGCGGTGCATGCCGTGGCAGCCGCCAAGCACCAGCAGGACAAGGTGACCGAGGCCTCGGCCTACGTGCGGACCATCGCCGACAAGGCGGAAGAGATCCAGAACGGGACCCAGCGGCTGGCCCAGGCGGCCTCCGAGTCTTCCTCGGCTATTCTGGAGATGACTGCCAGCACCGACGAGGTGGCATTGAACGCGGGGCGACTGACCAACCTGGTTGCCGAGGTGACCGCGGCCATGATGCAGAGCGCTTCCGCCACCAGCGAGATCGGCGAGCACACCGGGTCGCTGGTCTCCTCGTCGCTTTCCACCGCATCCTCGATCCTTGAGATGGAAGCGGCCACCAACAGCGTCAAGGGGAACGCGCTTTTGACCGCCGAGGTGGCCGAAGGGGTCGAGGCGGACGCACTGAAAGGGGTGGAGGCGATGCGGGCCATGCGCCAGGGAATGAGCGACATCCGCGCCTCCTCCGGCGTCACCAACCAAGTCATCGCGACGCTCACCTCCAGGACTCACGAGATCGGGGTCATCTCCTCGGTTATCGACGATATCGCCAAGAGGACCTCGCTGCTCGCCCTCAACGCCAGCATCATCGCGGCCCAGGCCGGCGCACACGGCAAGCCCTTCGGCGTTGTGGCCGAGGAGATCAAGATGCTCGCATCGAGCACTGCCAACTCCACCAACGAGATCGCCGCCCTGATCGCGGCGGTGCAGCTGGAGACCGAGCACGCGGTGAAGGCGATCAAGGAGGCAGATCAGCGCATCGCGGCGGGCGAGGAGCTGAGTTCACGTTCCAGCGCGGCGCTGGAAAAGATCGTCAGCGGCGTCTCCAGCGCCCGCAGCCATGTCGGCGGCATTGCGCTGGCCACCGCCGAGCAGGCCAAGGGGACCAGCCTGATCCGCGAGGCCATGGACCGGGTCACCCATATGACCGAGAAGATCGAAAGGGCCATCAGGGAACAGGCGGGAGCCAAGGAGGCGATCATGCTGGCAGCGGAGGAGATGAGGGAGCTGGCGACGCAGTTCCACAGCGCCACCCGCGAGCAGAGCAAGGTGGGACGCGCGATATCGGACTCGATCCTCGACGTGAGCGAGATGTCCAGGAAGATCGAAGCGGCCTGCGCGGTGCAGGCGCAGGAGAACCAGCAGATAGCGGCGGCGGTGGCCGAGATCCACTCCGATGCCGACCGCTGCCTACAGGCTGCGGCACAGTTGGAGGCCGGCGCCAGCGATCTCGCCAGCCAGGTGGACGTGCTGCAGCAGGGAGCGGGTGCATTCCGGCTCCAGGGCGAGACGGCGGCCCGCGGCTAAGGGTAAAAATCCAGACCTCAAGTGGTGAAGGAGAAAGAGCTGGCGAGTAGAAGGCGCCGGCTCTTTTTATGCCAGCTGCCGGACACTGTGGATTTCACAACGGCGCATGGCCTGTACTATGCTCTCGCCTCCCTGCCCCGAGCTTTAAGCCGTTGACAACAAGGGCCAACGGGCATAGATTCCCTTTGCCGAAGGCATCCCGCGCGACCTATCTTCGATCAAGAGAGAGACCCGATGAACCTTTTCACCATGACAGGCCGCACCCTAGCTGCGCTCGTCACGGCATCGCTTTTTACCGTCGCGCCGTCCCTTGCGGCCGGCGGCCATGCCGCATCCCCTGGACCGGCGGGACTGCACGAGATCTGCGCCCAGTCCAACGACGCGGTGCGGGAGTACGCCGGAGTGATCGAAAAGACACGGGCGGAGCAACCGGAGCTGGCCGAGGCGCTGCGCCTGTTCCCGAAGGGAGCGGATCTGCACAACCATCTCTCCGGCACGGTCCAGGCGGAAAAGTACCTGGCGATGGCAGGTGCCGACGGTGCCTGCTATGGGCCCGAGGGGACGACCGCGCAGTTGACCTTGGAGGCGGCGAACTCATCCGGCCGCTGCGGCGACGGCTTCAGGCCGATCTCAGCTGCTTCCGCGACGGAGCAGGAGCGGCTCCTGCAATCCCTGTCCATGTACCGCTTCGGCTATCCCGACACCCAGGCGGGACACGACCACTTCTTCGCCACCTTCGCCAGGTTCCGGGCAGTCTCCGACAACGCCTGCAACACTCCCCCCATGCTCGCGGAGGTGCTGAGGCAGTCCCAACAGGACGGCGTCTCCTACCTGGAGACCATGCTCTCGTTCCAGTCCTCGTCGGTGAGCGCGCTGGCCAGGCAACTGAGGCAGCAGTTCCCCGCGCAGGCGTCGTACCGGGACAACGGCCAGTTCCCCGCAATGCAGCGCTTCCTGCTCGATGCCGGACTTGCCGATGTGGTAGCCGCCGCGCGCACCGAAATCGCGCAGTACGTCAACAGGACCCGCACGCTGCTCAACTGCGGCGGTGCCGACGCCGAACCGGCCTGCGGCGTCGATTATGCCTTCGTGGCGACCGTGAACCGCACCTCCGTGCTGGCTGACGGCAGTCCTGATCTGGCCAAGGTATTCACCCAGGCCGCCTTCTCCATGCTGCTCTCCTCCTCCGAGGAGCGCGTGGTCGGCGTGAACCTCTTGAGCAAGGAGGACGCCCCGGTGTCGCTGGCCGCTTTCCGGGACCAGATGCGCATCTTCGGCTACTTCCACGAGACCTTCCCCAAGGTCAACATCGCCTTGCACGCCGGAGAACTCACCCCCTGTTTCGTGGGGAGGGACAACCCGGCACTGAAGGAGCACCTGACCGGCACACTCAAGGCGGGGGCGAAGCGGGTCGGCCACGGGGTCTCTTTCGCCTTTCTGAAGGACAAGGAGAAGTCGGAAGTGGCGGAGCTATTCAGGCGCAACAACGCGCTGGTCGAGATCATGTTCACCAGCAACGCCCAGATCCTCGGCATCGCCGGTACGGCGCATCCCTTCGCACAGTACCGGACTTACGGAGTCCCGGTTGCCTTCGCCAGCGACGACGAGGGGGTGTCCCACACGAACCTCACCGACGAATGGATCTATGGGGTCAGAAAATACGGCCTCACCCGTGATGACCTGCAGTACCTTGGGCGCAACAGCCTGCAGTACAGCTTCATGGCGGGGGCCCCGCTGTGGGCGGACGTGGCCAAGGGGAAGACGGTCGAGGCGTGCGCCGGAGAGGTGCCCGGTGCCACAGCGCCATCGCAGCGCTGTGCAAGCTTTCTGAAACAGAGTGCCAAGGCGGCGGCGCAGTGGAAGTACGAGGCGCGGCTGACGGAGTACTGGCGCAACTACGGGAAGTATTTCGGGAAGAGGTAGGGGGAAGCGAGCGAGGGGGCAACAGGCAAGGCAAATCCCCCCTGCCCCCCCTTTCGCAAGGGGGGGGACCTGTCGGTTCGCGCAGTGCTTCGTGGCCAAAGGCATCGCCACGTGCAACTCTCCCCCTGTCAACGGGGACTCCAGCTGTCAGCTGGCATTTTCATTGTCAGGGCAACGTTTGCCGGTGAGGTATTCCTCGCTCACGGGTGCTTCGATGAACATAAAGAAAGGGGACGCAGCGTGGGCTGCGTCCCCTTTTTGCGTTCAAGGTCGGCACCTTGGCTACATGAAGAGCATGAAGCCGTTGGCAAACTGGATCAGGCCGCAGATGCCAACGGCAAGACCCGCCAACCACACGATTTTCTTCTTCAAGAGCGCGGCAATGGAGGAAAGCAGGATGGCGATCTGCAGGAAGATGACGGCAAGCCCGAAGGGGCGGCCGTGACGCTGCGCGTCGTCCCTCTCCTTTTCCAGTTTCTTGGCATCGTCCTGGATCTTCGCCTTCTCCTGGTCATACTTGGCGATTTTTCCTTTCAGCGCCTGCACCCTGGCCTCCATGGCGGCGGCTACCTTCTGGTCGCCGGTTCGCAACAGCTCACGCTCCAGTTGCCCCTGCTCCGTCTCGGCCAGGGACTGCTTGATGCTCTTGGCCTGGTAAAAGGCCCACTGGTCCGAGGCCTGGTTCTGCACCAGGACGGACCTGGTCGAGAAGCCGCCCCCCTTGAAGGTGGCCAGCGTGGCGCACACGGCGAGGACCACGGTGGTGAGTGCGAGATAGTTGAGCCAGGGCTCCTTTTTTTCTTCTGCCATTGTCATACCTCCTGCTGGTAGTGTTTTGTGTCGTTACGGCGGCAGCTAGTGCTCATGCCGGTGATGCTGGTCGGGCCAGTGCACGTGGGAATGCGTGACCGGCCGGTGCACGTGAAAGTGGTCGTGGGTCTCCGCCTGCTCCCCTTCCGGGTGTTCATGATCGTGGTGCTCGTCGTGACGGTGCGGATGGGCGTGGGCCAGTTCCTCGTGGGTATGGCGATGGCCATGCACCTCCACGTAGAGGAGCAGGATCCCGGCCAGCATCAGCGCGGTGGCAACCCAGTAGGCGGCGGGGGGACGCTCACCCAGCAGCGCAACCGAGAGGAGCGTGCCGAAGAAGGGGCCGACCGCGAAAAAGGTGGCGGTACGGGCAGCGCCGATCTGGCGCAGGGCCTCTACGAAGAGGACCAGGCTGAGACCGTAGCTCATGGCGCCCACGCCGAGGGCTCCCGCGATCTGCCCAGGCGCCGCGGTGCCGGTGCTGAAGACGAGGGCCAGGATGATGGAGAAGAGCCCGGCGGCGAGCCCCTTCACCGACGCCAGCACCGTGGAGGAGATCTCGTCCACGTCGCGGGTCAGGTTGTTGTCGATGCCCCAGAAGACGCAGGCGACCACGACCAGGAGTCCCGAGAGCGAGAAGGAAAGCCCCCCTTGCGCCCTGAGGATGACGAGCCCGGCGCCGAACAGGATCAGAACCTTGCCGGTCCAGACGTAGGGGCCGATGTATTCCCTGAAGACGAGCCACGCAATCAGGGTGGTGGCGACGGTCTCCAGGTTGAGCAGCAGCGAGACCTCGGAGGCGGTGCCGTACTTGATCCCGAAGGCGAGGCAGAGCGGTGCGACGATGCCGCCGGCGATGACGGCGCCGACGAGTTTCAGCCGGTGCCCCGGGGAGAGCAGGCGCAGTTCGGCCAGGGAGCTCTTATGCTGGAACAGGAGCAGCAGCTGCAGCCCGAGCCCGGAGCCCAAATAGAGCAGCCCGGCGAGCAGGGCCGGCGACATATCGCCAATGAGCAGCTTGCAAAAGACCGGCGACACGCCGAAGAGCGCGGCGGAAAGCATGGCAAAAAGTTGTCCGGTGAAGACGGGCAGGCGGCACCTCCGGGAACGGTCGTCCCTTCTTGGGAGAAGAACAATAACCGAATCGGCGGGATTTTTCCAGAGCGTAGACGAAAGGAACAAAAGACTTAACGCAAAGACGCCGAGGCGCTAAGGCGCAAAGACTATAGGTGTAAACCTGAAGGATTTATTCCTCCGTTTTTCTTTGCAGCTCTGCGGTTTTGCGTTTCAATTCGTTTTTGGTAGGCAAAAACGCAAAGCCCCAGAGACAACACGAAACCGAACGCTCTAAATGTGCTACGCCCCTTAAAGGCACAGAGCCTCAAGGGGCAGGCACCTGGCGGAGCCGGTCTTCTTTTCCCCGAAAGCAAAAACCACGGACAAGCAGGGATGAAGGGGTAGAGGGGATGCGATTTTTTTTGATAGTGATGATCAGTATCTTTTGTTGTCATTTTTGTTATAATTAGGCATCGGCACCAGAGTTGCCTGTCACGCTTTGTCTGAGAGTAAGGGGGAGCACCATGAACATTTTCGATTGCGCCATAAAGATAGAGGAAGAAACAAAAGAGTACTACCAGGGACTGGAAGCCGAAGCCATGGAACCCGAGATGAAGGTGCTGTTCTCGATGCTTGCCGCTTCCGAAGAGGAACACCAAAGGAAACTGAGAAGACTCAGAAAGAGGATGACGGCGGCCCACCTCGATGGCCTGACCGTCAACGTCTGCAGGTTCAGACCGCTGCTCAGCCAGAAAGAACTGCTGGAGGAAACGGAACGGGACCCGAACCTGTACCGCTTCGCGGTATCCAACGAGGAACAGGACATCCGCTTCTACGAAGAACTGGCAACAGCAGCAACGGACGAGACCACACGCAAGTGTCTGCTCATACTGGCCGAGGAAGAACGGCGCCACCTGCAAAAGGTGACCAACATCTACTCTTTCGTGGAGACGCCGAAAACTTTCCTGGCCTGGAGCGAGTTCAGCAATAGGCAGGAGCTCTAGCAGCGCCTGCGCGAACAAAGAAGAAGCCCGCCGGCAACGGCGGGCTTTCTCTTTTCAACGGCAAACTCATTGGCCACGGGAAACATCTGAGTTCTTCTGGCCCAGATTTTCTCCGTGGCTAACGATTTACTCGGTTTCGGGTTTGGCGGGGTCGTAGGCGCTGTCGGGGTCGCACTCCGGACGGAGATAGCGCTCCAGCCCCTCGTAGAGACGGTCGGAGGTCAGCTTGATCGCCATCACCATGTCCATCTCCTCGACGATCCCCTGCTTGAGATAGCGCAGGTGCAGACCGTCCACCAGCCCCTTCAACTGCTGCGACAGGCAGTACGCCTCTTTCAGCATCACGTAGTTGCTCTCGGAAAGCTCCTGTAGCCGTTCATCGTTCAATCCGGATGTCATGGTCCCTCCCTGGGTGCGAGTCAGCGCCAAGCGATACAGTTGACCGGGCAGCTGTCTATGGCTTGTTGGATCTTCTCCCTGTCCGCGCCCCCTTGGCCGTGCACCTCGGAAACGCCGTCGGCGTTCAACCGGAACAGCCCCGGGAGGATGCTCACACAAAGCCCGCACCCTATGCAGACCTGCTGATCAACGTACACCTGGTTCGACATTGGCTCCCTCCGCATCCAAACTCGCAACCGATTAAAGATACACGAAGATCGGTAAATGTCGAACCCGCCCGGGGCGGGGCGGGAACAAAGAGATTACGCTGCGAAGGGGGCTGCGGTTCGTGGGGAATGGCGATACAGTGACGGGCTATTTCGGCTTGTAGGTGAAGCAGTCGGGATGCGACTCGTGCATGCCGACGTCGACGGCGGGAGCGGTGCACTCAAGGGACTGGTTGTAGCTGCAATTCTCCACCTTGCAGGCGCCGATGCCGCCCTGGACGTCGATGATCCCCCCCCTCTGGCTCCCCTGCATGAAGGTATCGCACTCGGGGCAGAGGTCGCCGGGTCCCCCCACCGTGATGGCGAGCGTGTGGCAGGAATTATGTTTATTGTAGGCGCACTGCGTAACGTTGCAGGAGTTGATCCTGACCATCTGCTTCTCTTCCATGTTCTGCCTCCTTTTAGGTAGCCCCCTTCGCACATTAGGAGGTTTTAACAGAACAGGTTTGATAGTCAAGCCGGCGTGGAGACTACCCGCAACATCCCCCGCCGTTGAGGCCGGGAAGCTTCTTCTCCCTGAGCCATTCGTGGATCATGCCGCTGGCGCACCCCACCCCGGCGTCCACTTTGAGCGCGGCGGCGGGGCAGTTGAGCGCACAGGCGCCGCACTCCATGCAGGCGTCACGGTCCACTATGACGGCCCGTTTCCCCTCCATGCAAAAGACCTGGTGCGGACATACCTCGACACACCTGCCGCAGCCGATGCACAGCGCCCCGTCCAGCTCCAGCGTGGCCACCCCTTCCAGATATCTGAATCCTTTCATACCTTCCCCTCAGGCCAGAAGGCGACCGGCTATGACGATGAACAGCGCGGCGACCACGGCTCCCCCCATGACCGGGAGTCCCAGGCGCATCTCCTTTTTCACCCCCGACTTGGACGTGTAGGTGGTGCAGCCAGTGAAATTGAGGGTGTAGAAGGAGGAGACCGCCGGCAGTGCCAGGAAACAGGCCAGCGTCGCCGCCCAAACCCACCCCGCGCCTCCAGCCCAGGCGTACAGAAGCGCAGAGTAGACGGCTCCGGCGCAGGCGCCCTTGACCGCGAAGCTCCGTCCCGGCAGCACCGGCAGCAAGAGCGGCCCGATCGCGATACCGGTGAAGACCGCGCCCAAAAGGGCCAGCGCCGCGGCGGCCGCGACATCGGCACCCCACAAAAGTCGCGCCGCGAGGTAGACCAGCGCCGTCGCCGGGAGCACCGGCCTGGCGGCCAGGACCAGCTCCACCGGGATCAGTACCAGGCGATCGTACCAGTTGAAGCGCAGTTCGCGCATGGCGGGCGTCGCCTCGCCGCGGTCGAGGTAGGCGGGAAGATCGGCGGCGCGCACCGTGGCGTAGGCGACCTCGAAGCCGCTTTTTTGCTTCACCCGGTGCGCCGAGACACCGGCCGCGCCCAGGATGGGGAGGATGAGGCGCCGGTGGCTCACCACGCCGGCAAGCCCGGTCGCTTCGATGCGGCGCACCAGTTCGCCGGTGCCGAAGGTCCCCTTCCCCGCCGCGCACCAGACGTTGATACCGTAGGTCTCCAGGACCAGGAGCCAGACGGTCCTCCCCGCGAGCGTCTGGCGCACGAGGTCGTAGCTCATCTTGTAGTTCGCGGTCACCACGACCGGCGCCTCGCTGTCGGGCACACCGATGGCGTAGAGGCCGGGAGGGACCATGAAGGTCATCCGGTTGATCCCCCAGCGCGCGAGGCAGGCGCCAGCGTGGTCCCTGAACGTGAGTTCGGTAGCGATCCGAGGCGCCCGTCCGGACAGCACCGGGACCCACTGTAGGAAACCGGGAACCTTTTCGCTGATTTCTCCGCCGCCCGCGGAGGTGGGGGGACCTCAGCAGGGAGGAGTCGCGGTGTCCCCCGCTACACCTGGCGCGCTGTTGCATGCGTTCTGCTTGACCGCGATTTTCTTGAACTGCCTGATCTCCATAGTCACCTCTTGCCCGTTGTCTCAGACACCTTCTCTCTATAGCGGTTTTCTGAGGTGCCGGTCAAGTTTATGTCCAGAAAAAAAGAAGGACGGTCCGGGCCGTCCTGGTCCCCATCGCCGACCTGGAGCAGAAGGTGCTCGCGGGCTGGCTGCTTTTTTATTGACCATGCGGCTAGGACCCGGACGATTCCATGCAGAAGATCGGGAGGTAGAGGGTGAAGGTGGTCCCCTTCCCCCACTGCGAGTCGAAGGTGACCATGCCGCCATGCCTGGTGACGATGGAGTGCACGGTGGCGAGTCCCAGCCCGGTTCCCAGTTCCGCCTTGGTGGTGAAATACGGGGTGAAGATGCTGGACTTGTGCTCGTCGCGGATGCCACACCCCTGGTCCCGGAAGGAAAGCTCCACGTAACAGCCGTGCAAGGGAGCCGGCAGCCGCTCCCGGTCGCTGGAGACCAGTCTCCCCCGCACGATGAGCTCCCCCCCCTCCGGCATGGCCTGCACCGCGTTGATGCAGATGCAGTTGAAGGCCTGGCGCATCTGCCCGTCGTCCACGAAGACCGGCGGGAGATCATCGGCGAGCTCGATGGCGGCACGAACCCGGGTCCCCATGGTGGAGGACTGCACCGCCTCCTCAACCAGCGCCGCGACCGGCACCCCCTTTCTCATTGGGGCGCCCCCATTGGCGAAGCACAGGAGCTGGTTGGCAAAACCGGCGGCGCGCTTGGTCGCCTTTTCCGCCTGCAGCAGCAGTTCGTGGGCGCCGTGGCCCGGGTCCAGGAACTTCTTGGCGAAGGAGATGTAGCCGAGTACCCCGGTCAGGGCGTTGTTGAAGTTGTGGGCGATGCCGCCGGCCAAGACGCCGATCGATTCCAGCTTCTGGTTGCGGACGATTTGCTGCTGCAAGAGTTCGCGCTCGGTCATGTCGATCATGAGGTCGACGATCCTGGTGCCGGAACGCTGGCTGCTGCAGTTGAGGTGGCGCGGCGACCCGTCCCGGCACTGGGCGCGCACCTCGTAGAAGGTGACCAGGTTTCCCTGTTCCCACGCCGCGATGGAGCCGCGCCGCTTTTCGAGGACCGCGGCGCGGTAGTCCGGATCGGGGCAGATGAGGGTAAACAGCGCGTCCAGATCGGGCGCCTCTTCGGCACCGTAGCCGAAGGTGTCCAGCATGAACGAGTTGAGGTACTCGATGTCGCCCTTTTCATCGGACCAGACGATGCCCAAGGGGAGCTGCTGCACCAGGTTCTTCAGCTCCTGGCGCGCCTGGGTCCTCTGCTCGATCTCCTTTTCCAGGTCCAGGTTGACGGAGACCAGCTGCTCCTTGGAGGCGATCTCGAAGTCCATGGCGGCCATGAGTTCCGCGTGCAGACGGCGGTTCTCCTCCTCGCGCTGCCTGAGCGACTCGGCCAGCTCGTTGAGCGACGCCGAGGCACGCCCCGGTTCGTCGTCGGAAACGATGTCGATGCGCGAGACGTAGTCCCCGCCGTGAACCTTTTCCATCCCGCGCATCAAGCTGTTGAAGGAGGCGGTCACGCGTCTCAGGATCACGTAGCAGGAAAGACTCACGAAGAGCCAGCAGACGGTGGCAAGGATCACGCTCAGGGCCGCCAGGCGGCGCCCATCCCGCCACAGATCGTCGGTGCCCCGGTACAGCCGCACCTCCCCCACCAGGTCTCCCGGGGTGCCATACTCGCCGACGAGGACCTCTTCCGGCGCAAGGCCTATGGGATGGCCGTGCACCTCGACCCGCTGACGGATCATGTCATCGGACGGGCCGGCAAAGGAGGCGGGGAGCCGGACCAGCACCTTGCCGCGGGCGCTGACGATTTCGACGCCCCGGATCTCGGGAAGGCGCAGGCTGTCGATGGCATGGGCTTCCAATAGCTCGATGCTTTCCGCGTACAGCGGCAGGCGCACCGAGTCAGCCAGGGCGTGCGCCTGCAGTTGCAGCATCTGCTCGGCATGGCTCTTGTTCTGGTGGATCTGGTACAGCACGAACAGCGTGCCGCAGACCACGGCTATCACCGCGGAGAAAAGGGTGAAGCGCAGGAGCAGCTTGAATTGAAAGCTGGAGCGGAAGGTGCAAAAGCGCTGGGGCAACGGCAACCTGTTCATGGAGGGCCCTTTCCGGGCTGGCCCCGTCAGTGCCCTTGGCCGGGTGGCGGACAGGAGTGCAATGACCGAGGTCGCGGTCGGCGTAGGATCAGGGGGCACTTGTCAGGCGGCAGGTGCGGAACCCGGATCAATTGACGCCATGCTTGTGTGACAAAAGGATATGAAACAGTAGAACTATTGCTTGCAGTGAGGATCCAGCAACAACACTGTAGACTACTAACCACAAAAGAGAGATCAAATAGTATTAATGGAAATTGCTTTGACAGCAACACATCAAGCTGATACGTATACCACCTCTTTTGAGTCAGTTTTTCCAGAAAAAGATGCAGCTGTCAACGTTCTTTTTTTGATGGGCAGGATATTTGACAGGTAAATTTCTCCGCAAATCTTTGCTCGCCTCACTGATGCTCCTGATCCCGCTGGCGCCCTTTAACGCCAGGGGAGAAGACGGGGACGAGGTGACCCGCTCGCTGGGCCTCTCCGAGGAACAGCCCGTCGGCGTCTCGCGCCTGCCCCGCCCCGCATCACTCATCGCTGAAAACGTCACCGTAGTCACCGCAGATGAAATCGCCCAACTGAACGCCCACACCGTGGCCGACGTGTTGCAGACCGTTCCCGGCGTGCAGATAGACCAGTTGCAGACCCCGGGCGGCATCGTGCTCTACGACATCCTCGGCACGACCAACCGGCAGATCCTGGTGCAGATCGACGGGGTGCCCCAGAACTTCGTCTCCTCGGACAACCTGGCCCACCTGGGCATGATCCCGGTCCAGATGATCGAGCGCATCGAGATCGTCAAGGGTGCGGCCTCGGCTGCCTGGGGCTCGGCGCTGGGCGGCGTCATCAACGTCGTCACCAAGTCACCGGTGGCTGACCGTAGCGCCGCCGGCCTCGCCTCCGCCTCCATCGGCAAGAGGGCGACCAGCGACCTGAGGGGCGAGGTAAGCGGCACCAGCGACCGGTTCGGCTATTACCTGACCGGGGGGACCATCCGCTCCGATGGGCTGGTCCCCGGCAACGACGTCGACTTCCGCCACGGCTTCGGCAAGATCACCTACGATTTCCTGGGAGGCGCCAAGGCCACCTTGGGCGTCGACGCCCGCTACACCGACGCCGGCACCATGAGCTCGACGCTCTTCGACATGTCCCAGACCGGCACGACGCACTACGTGGACGGCTACCTCGCCCTGCAGGTGCCGCTGGCCGAACGCGCCAGCCTCGAGGTCACCGGGCGCGGCGGCCTGCGCGACACGGTGGACCGCCGCAGCCTGCTCTCCCAAAGCCTCGTTGTCTTCAACGCCGAGGCGCGCGAAGTGCACCAGGGGTACACGGCCGCCCTGAACCTGGGTGACGCCCACCAGGGGGTGAAGGCGGGCGTGGAGTACGAGCGGATCGGGGTGACCCAGCAGGAACTGGTGCGGCACGCACCCGGCAGCGACGCCGACCTCACCCTCACCCGTTACTCCGCCTACGCCAACGGTACCTTCACCCTCGGCCGCTTTTCGCTGCTCCCGGGCGTGCGCGTCGACCACCTGAACCTGCTCGACGACGCCGTCAGCGCCACCCTGGGCGCCACCATGCGTATGGGCGAAAACACCCTCATGCGCGGCTATGCCGCAAGCGGCTACAGCCTCCCCATGATCAGCTTCTTCGGCTCCACCAACGGCGAGGTGCAGCACGAGCTGCAGCAGGTAACCACGGTACAGTGGGGCATGGAGAGCAACGCAGTCCCCTACCTCTGGCTCAAGGGGATGCTGTTTCACAACAACGTCTGGAACGTCCAGGAGTACGACTACCAGTCCGGTACGATGCGCAAGCAGCGCCAGCACCGCCACGGCGTCGACCTGGAGCTGCGCACCTCCCCCTGGCACGGCTTCGCGCTCACCGGCGCCTACACCTTCACCGACGCGAGAAACAGCAACACCGGCGCCGAACTCGACAGCAACCAAAGGGGCCCCCGCCACGCCGCCAAGGGATCGCTCAGCTACAACAACGCCGCAGCCGGCCTCACCTGCGTCCTGACCGGCAACTACACCAACTGGGACCTCGATACCCCCGGCGCGCACTCGGTGGCGACCCTTGTCGACCTGCACGTGAACCAGAAGCTGTTGCCGTCCCATGACTACTCGCCGGAACTGTTCTTCTCGCTGCGCAACATCTTCGACACCAAGCTGTACGAGTACGACTTCCGCCAGGCTGCGCCGCGCTGGTTCGAATTCGGGGGGAGGTTCCGCTTCTGATGCGCCCCCTGTTCCTGTGCATACTGCTGGTCGCCTGTGCCGTTGCTGCCCCGGCGCTGGCCTCGGACCTCCTGATCCTGCAGTCGAGCCGCAGCCCGGTCTACTCCGAGGCCCTGCGCGGTCTGCGCGCCGCGGCGAGGACCAACGAGCAGCCCCTGGTACTCTCCGACTACGCCGAAGTGGACGTGCAGCGCCTGGTCCGGGAGGAGCGCCCGCGGCTGGTGGTCGCCGTCGGGGACCAGGCCCTGAGCGCCTGTCGCAAGATCAGGGAGGTGCCGGTGGTATCCATGCTCTCCCTGTCGCTGTCGCAAAAGCCCCAGTCGGACCGGGTCGGCGGGATCGCCATGGTGGCGCCCCCCGAGCGCTACCTGGAGGTGTTCAGCCACCTGGGTGCCAAGCGGGTCGGGGTCCTCTACGACCCGAAGCTGTCGGGACTCTACCTGAAGCGGGCCGCCGCCGATGCGGCCGACTATGGCATCACCCTGACCATGGAACCGGTGCGCCACTCGCGCGACCTGCAGGGGAAACTGGAGAAGCTCAAGGGAGAGGTGGACCTCTTGTGGCTGTTGCCGGACAGCACCGTGGTGACCACGGTCAACATGGAGGCGCTGCTGCTGTTTTCCATGACCCAGGGCATCCCCACCGTCACATTCACCGGCCAGTACTTGAGAGACGGCGCGGCCGCCTCCCTTGACGTCGACCCCTACGACATCGGGGTGCAGACTGGCGAGCTGGTCTCCTCCCTGTTACGCAACGGCACCTACCAGAAAATCCCGGTGCTCGACCCCCGCAAGGTCCGGCTCCAGGTGAACGACAGCGTGCTGCGCAAACTGCGCCTGAGGTTGCCGTAACCCGTTGCAGCCACTCCAGCGGCACCCGCTGCTTCTTACCGCAACCGCTCCAGCATAACGCCGCCACGGGTGCACACGGCGTGACAACAACACCCACGAAAATAAAAGAGGCCAGCCGTCTACCGGCTGGCCTCTTCCTGTTACTACTGCATATCCGTCCCGCTTAGGCGAGCACCTCGTCCACCGGGGTGTACTCGAGCCCGAACGCTTCGGCGACGCCGCGGTAGGTAACCTGCCCCAGCGCGATGTTGATCCCCTCCCTGACACCGGGATTGTTGCGCGCCACGTCGTGCCAGCCGCGGTCCGCCAGCGCCACCGCATAGGGGAGCGTGGCGTTGGTGAGCGCCGCCGTCGAGGTAAGCGGCACCGCGCCCGGCATGTTGGCCACGCAGTAGTGCAGCACTCCCTCCTCGATGTAGGTCGGCTCGCGGTGCGTTGTCGGGCGTGAGGTCTCGAAGCAGCCACCCTGATCGATGGCGACGTCCACCAGCACCGCACCCGGTTTCATGGTTTTCAGCATGTCGCGGGTGACCAGCTTGGGGGCCTTGGCGCCGTGCACGAGCACCGCCCCGATCACCACGTCCGCCTCCTTGACGAGCTCGCGGATGGTGGCCGGCGACGACATCACCGGGAAGCAGTTCTTGGGCATCACCTCGGAGAGGTGGCGCAGGCGCTCCAGGCTCATGTCCAACAGGTATACCTTGGCCCCCATGCCGCACGCCATCTGCGCCGCGTGGGTGCCGACGACGCCGCCGCCGATGACCACCACGGTGGCAGGCGCCACCCCCGGGACCCCGCCCAGGAGGATGCCGCGCCCGCCCTGGGCCCGCTCGGCGTACTTGGCCGCCTGCTGCGCCGCCATGCGGCCGGCGACCTCGCTCATCGGGGTCAGAAGCGGCAGCGAGTTACCCGGGCCGGTAATGGTCTCGTAGGCGACCGCAACGGCCTTGCTCTTGATGAAGGCGCGGGTCAGCCCCTCGGCTGCGGCGAAGTGGAAGTAGGTGAAGACGATCTGCCCCTCGCGGATCAGGTCGTACTCGCTGGGCTGCGGTTCCTTGACGTGCATGACCATGTCGCTGCGGCGGTAGATCTCCGCGGGCGTGGCCACGATCTCGGCGCCGGCCTTGAGGTAGGCCTCGTCCGCGAAGCCGCTGCCGGCGCCAGCGCCGGCCTCCACCAGCAGGGTGTGCCCGTGACTCACCATGACCTCCACCCCCGCCGGGGTCATGCTGACGCGATTTTCCTCTACCTTGATTTCCCTGAGAATCCCGACGATCATCTTAGTTTCCTTTCCTTTTTTTGGTCAGTTGCAAGCTGTTCACCCAGCCGCGGCCGGAGTTCCGGCACCTGTAGGAAAGCATACCAAAAAAGGGCCCGTTTTTCCTTGCGAATCACGGGCGAAGAGGGTACTTTTTCGCAGAATATTTCAAGGATAAGGAGGCAGGATGAAGGATCTTGCGCCAGGAGCCGTAGACAAGATTGATCGGGCCATTCTGACCGAGCTGCAAAGGGACGGCAGGCTCTCCAACGTGCAACTGGCCGAACTGGTCGGCCTTTCAGAATCGGCCTGTCTGCGCCGGGTGCGCCATCTGGAGCAAAGCGGCATCATCGATCGCTATGTGATGCTGGTGGACCAGGGGGCGATTGGCAAGCCGGGCAACGTCTTCGTGCGCGTCACCCTGGACGGTCAGCAGCGGGAAAAGCTGTCCAGCTTCGAGGTGGCGATCACCACCGTGCCCGAGGTGATGGAGTGCTACCTCATGTCCGGCGACGTTGACTACCTGCTGCGAGTGATCGTCAAGGACACCGACGACTACCTGCGCCTGCACAACAAGCTGACCGGCCTCCCCGGCGTGTTGCGGGTGCAGTCCTCCTTCGCCCTGCGCACCGTGGTGAGCAAGACCTCCCTGCCCCTATAGCTAGCCCCGCTCCGGCCATCGTCACCGCCGTCGCCGGGAGCAACATTCTATGCACGGTGCCCTAACCATGGCGGTCACCAATCCGGCGCAGGACATCACCACCAGCAAGAGCAGCATCGTGTTGACCGGTGGCGTCGCCGACACCGCCGGCAACGCCACCGTCGCGGTAAAAATGAGCGGCCGCACCTACAAGCCCAGGGTCGACAGCACCGGTGTCTTTAAGCAGCAGCTCAGGTTCCTGAAAAGCGGAGTGTACGTGATCACCGTGACCGCGACCGACGCGGCCGGCAACAGCAGCACTGTCACCCGCAACGTGATCTACCGTAAGGCGACCATCAGCGAACTCGGCTTCAAGCGCAAGGAACGCTACAACGACTAACGCGGGGCATTGGCCCGGCATGAAAAAAAGCCACCTCCGTAAGGAGGTGGCCCACTTGCCACCGCCTCTCTCCGAGGCGGGGTTGTTGCTTCCCATCATTGTTCACTTGTCATTTGCTCACCACAGCCAGATTCACTGCTTGTATTGCTCTAGCGCGCTGGACAACATAACCACTGCCCAGTCCACCTCACAATCACCATCCCCTTACCTTGTGTACATTACCGTCTTGATCCCTCAGTCGGCCATATCCATCATTGTCTATTGTTCCACGAAGAGTATTGCCTTCGTAGTCCCTAACTCGTGTGTAACCATCCGAGTTATCTCTATACCCGCGGTATGTATTCATGCTGCCGGAGTCTCGAACTGTGACAGAAGAAGAGCCGTACCTGCTTCCATAACTGCTGCCAATTCCGTAACTACTTCCGTAACCACTCCCGTAGCTGCCACTGTGATCGCCCGCTGTAGCAATACCTACCTGTAGCAGCGTGAACGCCAATATTACCAAGATCTTTTTCATAATTCCCCCTTTGGGTGCATAGTCTCTTCCCGCTGGTATCCGGATACCTCCATTAGGGAATACAAAATACAGGCCAAAAATTAGCAAAATGTAATCAAATGAATTTGTGTACTTGAGCCGAAGAGCTGCGTATAGTGAACTTTTTCTGAACAGAAGGAACCAATTTTTGAGCACCACCACTCTGACACGATTTTTGCCTGGGGGAGAACCTATGATAACTACGGCAGATTGCCTGGTGAAGCCCCACAGATAGCAGAGGCAACAAAGGAAGATCCGATGTATACGTCCGTGGCAATGACATTAGGCGAGATGGAGAAATGCTCCGGGACTGCTGACATCCCTGTTCTTATTATATTTTTAGGTGTTGAATGACAGGATGAACTTGGTGGGCTGCTAGGTAGGGGAAAAGCCTTCCTGCTCTGTATGAGTTTTGATGGAGGTCCTTGCCTCCACCTAAGTCATTGCCTGCGGGCTGAATAACAAAAAAGCCAGTTAGCTGTTTCAGCTAACTGGCCTTGATTGATTGGTTGCGGGGACAGGATTTGAACCTGTGACCTTCGGGTTATGAGAGCCTCGGCTACACCTCACCCCTCATCATTTCGGACACTTAGCCATTCACTCTACATGGTCCTTGTAACACTATCTTCTTATATCTGCGTCAACCTTGCGTCAGCGGAACCATGATATGTCTCTAGTATAGCTGCTGCATGTGCGAGCTTTTCCGACAGAGGCTGCTAACCTTTATCAATCAGTTCAACTAACTTCTCGCTCGCCAATCCTGATGTGTTTGGGAATAGTGCCTTTAATAAACGCAATACGGGTCTGTACTCTTTGATAATTTTCTTTTCATTCACTCCAACATCGATTTTATTTTGAATTTTATTTGAAGCATAAGATATAAGATCTGATAATGAACTGTAATAAAGTGCCTTCTTGGTGAAAAAATGAGGGTGTTTACAAATAGATATGTATTTATCAGGCCTTCTCTCGATGAGTTGACTTATACCAGAATGCAATTTTGAAAACAGTTTATCTGCTGGTTTGATAAACGACCTATTGTCTAAACTGTATTCTTGCTCCATGTAGATATGAATGATGCTGTTATTTGGTATGGCATTCACCAGTCTATCCATATTATTCCAAAATAACATGAAAAATATTTCTTCCCTTGTTGCCTTACTACACCTAAACACCTCTAATAATTCTTTATCTGTTTTAGAAATAGACAAGCATGTCATATGTGGGTTTCTTACTATTTCTAAGTAGTCAGCAAGAAAATCAGGTAGTTTGTGTTTTAAGATTTTGCTTCTACCAAATAATTCAGTAAAGTGAATATTGACGAGACCGTATTTATTTATCAAAGCTTCCAGCTTGCGCTCAACACTCGGCAGCTCCACCTTAACATTTTGATATGGTAGAACCACCATGCCAGATGAAAAATGCCCCTTAAATTCTGATTCGTCAGCTACAACTGAGATTATATCTCCCCCTCCTGCAACTACTGGCCTTATATAATCGTTTGAGCCAAAACCAGTTATCTTACTAAGTGATTGTGATATAGAAGAAGTATCAAGACTTTTATCATCGTTATTAAGAAGGCGATAGTACTTGTGTGTCACCTCCGACCTCCTTTTACAGAATTAACGTAAATACACAGCAAGAGACCAGCTAATGGTGACTGGTCCCTTGCCTATAACCGCAGAATACTATTCAAGCATCTTAGCAGCATGGGCTAACTTATGCGGAGACAAATGAGCATACCGCTCCGTGACCTGAATGCTGCTATGGCCAAGCCATTCCTTGACAACATAAAGGTCTACACCCTTGTTAACTAGCCTGGTAGCACAAGTGTGTCGAAGAGCATGTAACACGAACTCGTTATCCCTTTCAAGCGCCATCTCTTTGCGTACCCATGCCCACGCCTTACCTGCCTGATAGATGGTAACCGTAAAAGGCTTCTTCTTATTACTCTTCTGTCGCTCCAGTAGAATCCCGCGCACCCTGGAGGTCATCGGAATGCTCCTCGGTCGGTCACCTTTGTTGATCCAGATAGAGATCAGGTTCGTGTCGAAGTTGACATCATCATACTGGAGGTTCAGTACCTCGCTTAACCTGCATCCCGTATCAAGAAGGATTTCAACTAGATCGGCTACTTGAGGGTAGAAATGTCTCCTGCTGCAATGATCCGTCTCGCGTAACAGCTTGATAGCCTTATCTTCCTCCTGCTTGGACAGTACGCGGATACGCCCCTTCGGTTGTTTCTTCAGGTGAATGAAATCCCACTCCTGCCTCTTATACCGGAGGATGGTCTTCAGCACCTCAAGGTAACGGTTCACAGTAGCAGACTTGACCTTGGTGACTTCCAACTTGTAGATGATCGTCCTGACAACATCCTCGTTAATTGAACCGACTTGTACATCACCGATCAGCTCGATTAGCCTAAGCGCTCTGGTGCGGGACTGCTTACCGTCCTTGTTGTTCTTCCAACGAGTCTGGTAGACCTGCTCAATAGCCTCCGATAACGGTGTACGTGCTGCTATCTCCTGCGGTGTCAGACTAGCCTGTTCCATCAGTTTCTGACGTTCCATTGCTTCAGCATGCTTAGCTTCCTTCTTGGTAAACTTACCAGTGCTCTTGAACACACGGACACCGTTAACGGTAAAGTTCATGTAGAACACACCTTTAGCTCCACGTTTGTAGACTGACATTGTAATACCTCCTGTGGTTTGGACACAAAAATAGGAGCTGGTTAGCTCCTTAGTTGACTGCTACTTGGACTAGTGGGATTAATGAGTGACAGACCTGGCTAATAGGCTTCCAAATTTGATTTCTGACGGGAATTTAGACTTAGGGACAGGTGAGGATATGGGTTTAACTAGTGGGATTAATAGAGGCTTAGTTTGAAAGAATGTTACTAGTGGTAAAATAAGAGGGCTGCCAAGGGGGGGGATTACTTCGTGGTCTATTCTGCGGTGTCATCTGCTACTTGGTCATCTTCACCTCCTTTTCTATTAAGGATGTAATCTGCTGACTTCTGAGCTTGTGCTGCGGCATGGATCAAGAGCGTCTTGTCGTTCTTAAGAGCTTTCAGCCACCCAGCGATATAAGCAGCACTATTTTCGATGGTGATGTTCTCAATCCCAGTGTACCCGCATAGGAATGCTGCTGACATCTCAGCCACAAGTTCTTCTTTGCTGTACTCGTGGGAACCAAAGTAGCTCAGCTCAATGATCCCTTTACGGCCAACCCTACTGGCATGGCCGGTGCTATGTGACAACTCATGGTACAAGCAGCAGTAGTATTCCTCTGGTGTTTCAAACGAGCTAAGGTGTGGTAACTGCACATAATCAAGAGTTGGTGAGTAGTATGCTCTGTTGCCTCCGAACCTAATGTCTGGTCTGTGTGGCATCCCCATAGTAATCTGCTCTGGCAACGGTAATGGCTGGTGATCGTTGATTGCCACCGGAGACTCTGGATGCGTGACACCCTCAGTCTGCTCAAGGTTGAACACGCTATAGTACCGGACTAATGGAACCTTGCCATTACGGCCCTCCTCACTATCAGCACCATCGACATCCTTACGATTAACCCATTTCCAGAACACCACAGGTACGCTGCGTGATCCCTTGATGACATGACCACCACGATCTTGCACCTGTTTGAAAGTCATCCAATATGGAGAGCTGAACTCCTGACATGCCAAAATGAAAACATTGACACCTCTGTACTCACGACCACTGATGTTCTTCGGATAGTTGCCACCTGCACTCCATGTCTTCCTCCATGGTACGGTTCCTTGCTCCAATAACTCCATGATTCGGCTGTTGATGAGATCGTAGACTTTACACATGGTTACTCCTCCTTTTGATTGTGTAGGACAGTAGACGCACCTGTGCCTCGATGGCATATACATATTGTCCTAGTTAATGATTGCCTGGAAACAAGATTGCGGTTGACTGAAGGCGAGACTAGATTGGATATAAAGTAAAAGACATAAAAAAAGGCCTTGCACATCATGCAAGGCCTACTAAGACGTATTCATTATATTGTTATGACTTTAAATAAGTATTGCTCAACAGCAATCCAAAGTAACCATGATGGAAATTTCTGTACATGATTGTTGCTACTAACTGCCCATCATCTATCCAAGTGCCTCGGATATCATCCATAAGCCTGTAAAATTGTTTTTCAAAAAGCTGAAATAAAACTCCATCGATTTCAGCAGCTTTATGAAAAAGAGTTACCATTTTATCAGTGTTCTGAGAGTCAATAAGGAGAGAATGAACATTGTTACACTGGGCATCAATATTGTAATTAGACAGTGACTTTTCGATCAATTTATATGCTACCATGGCGCCAGTCAAAATAATCCTATGATACCACTCTGACAGCTCACTCCAAGCTTTATTCTTAACATCGCTGGTACCAAATTGTTTGAAGTAATGTGTGTGCACATACTCTGCAACTTTGAAGCCTGGCGCCACTATTTGTTGAATGTCATAGTTAGGGAAGTAAGAGCTGTAAAGTTTCTCGTTAAATCCGAAACCACTTTTTTGTACATACTGATCGTAGTGGTTAAATGCAGCATCTACACTGGGTCCACTCCATGGATTAACAGACATAACATTCACTCCATTTTAAATATTGAATTTACACCACACTATGAGTACGGAAAAATTTAACTAGCACACCTAAGATACCTAATCCAGGCCTTGTGGCTATAATAAAAATATTTAAAGGCCTCACTCCAAGTTTGGTACTTTATGCAACTTTCGTTTACGACTGTATCCATAAAATCACTGAAATGGAGGGGATTCCTACACCTTGATCCGAAGTACATATCCAAATTGTCGTAGATCTTTTTTGTAGTAGTTTGGTCATAATCTGCTAAGAACAGTGCAGCTATGAACTCGTTAGCGCCATTGATTCCGAATGAAACATCTGGGATACCATGTCTTTTAATAAAATAATTGTATTTCTCCTCTATAAACGTTTTCAATTCATCTACCGACTTTGACCTAATCAACGCAAGGAAACGCTCATCAACAGTCATACCCCCCCCTTAGCATTACTGTAACTATAAAATCTGCATAGATGATTATTAATAGTTCAACATACTATCGCCCTCGAACAGGAGGTTGTATTTGCGTATAGTCTCAAGCATTCTATTAGCCATTGTTTCAAGAAAAGTATTGGTTGACTCAACGACATGACCAAACTCGACGCACAACTGTTGGGCAACCTGTGACAAGTCATTATTTGCAGCGTCCCCGGCTAAAGCTCCTCCAGCTAGTCCGCCAAGGACACTCCCTATTGGGCCAAATATTGACCCTATTACGCCACCAAGTGCTGCACCACCAATAGAATTAGCACCGGAACCATGCTGCAGTCTTTCTAGTGATCTATTAAAAACAACACCATAGTGATCAATCTCCCTTTGCAGAGCGTCAGATCCTTCCAGTAGACTGCCGTGAAGTCCTTTTTGTATCTTCAACGATGGCTGATAATTCATCTTTTGTTGATAATCAAGCCTATCATAATAAAACTCATACATACTATTCATAACATCTACACCCAATTCTGCAAGATTATTACTTGCATTTTGCACTATCTCGATAATAACATTTGGTTGCATCAAGTGAATACAATTCTCTAAACCATCTGTCCTTTGATACATACTCACAAGCTGATTAAATTCGCTGTACGCAGCCTCAGACACAGCATCAATTAGACTGGAGTCACTCATAAACTTAATCCTCCTCAAGTATCATAAGAATACTATTACTCTAACTATTTAAAATTCCGCAGCAAAAGAGGCAATCCAAAGGCTAATAGTTATAACGACAGCAATCTGGGCACCTCTCCGACAACAACCACCTCGCCGCCTTCCCTTTTGATGACACCTGAATAAGTCAACATGAGTGCGTTTTAAAAACCTATACTATAGAGGCATACCGAGGTGGAAGCTTTTTAATTTTAATTGCCACTAACATTTCAACCAATCTCCTACGTAGTGGAATAGAGAGAAGCCTTAATACCCCAAATGACTCCAACCACCCTCCAACACCACAATCGCCCTCGCTCACAAATATATAATGTTTTCAAATCCTTACACCAGAAAAGCCGCAAGTAATGTAGGAACTGGGGGTAGCATCAGATCAGCCTTGTACTTCTGCCACCTTTACCGGATACAGTGCCGATCATCCTACCTGAGTCGAGTGCTCTCTGTTCGTCAGCTTGCACAGCAGATTTGTGTCACCAGTCAGCTTCCACCTGAGTTCCCGCCTCCGCTGGTCATACAGTTTCACACTGTTCTTTATAGCAATGTACTGTTCATAAGAGAGTGCTTTCCTGTCAACGTCGATGATGGGGTCATTGGCCTGTTCTTTCTCTACCAGACCAGTGTTATACCAAATTTCATCTGCATCGCTAACATAAGCAACATCGACCAGTTTCTTTATCTCAAAGACGAACGCTGTCTTCATGACATCGAGCAGCACCATCTCAGTCAACTGGGTACAAATGAAGCTATCGTGGACAGTCAATATCGAGATGTTACGTTCAGTGAAGTAGGTTGTCACCTTATCCGCAATGCAAGAGTCAATGTATTGCAACTTCACACCGTATCCAGACGCGATGTATTTCTTAATCGGTTGGTGCTTTGCCTTAATGGCTAGCAGAACATCTCGTATTTGGTCTTGACTAGTGATCCCGTACTCTTTGAGCTTCCTCTTGTCGACCAATCGTTTCCACACCCCCCGAATGCAGTCCTCATCATCTTCAGCATTTACGGCTATGAGGAAGACATACTTGTTCAGTCCCCTGTTTGGAAATCCCTCAATGACGTAGGGATCTTCACCTTCAGCAGCATAATTGATCTTCTCAATCGCATACAGGAGGTGTATGTGCATCCCTGAGTAGTCAAGCTCTACTGTCGGGTCCCCGTCGATGATGATGTACTTTCTCAGGATCTTAGGGCATTCCATCCACCACGCCCCATAGAAGCGGCCTCCTTGTGTCCAACTGTTGTTGTTAAACACCCGATGGACTTTCTTTCGGGAGAGGTCAAGTCTGTATTGTCTCAGTTCGTGCTGCTCCTCTGCCGTTAGGTGATCATCGTCCACGTCGATGTAGGTTTTGTTGAGGAGGTCGTTGTAGGCCATCAGCCTCTTCCGCATGCGGGTGATGGTCGCGGGTTCATCTTCATACTCCAGATCTTCCTTAACCCAGATGGTCTTCTTGCCTTGCTTTACCTCTACCGGCACCGAACGTTTAACGATTAGCTCTTGATCTTCCCACCTGGATATCATTTTGGCCTTAACCTTGTGGCTAACAATCAAACGGATCAGTTTCCTAGCCGCTCTCATGCGGGAGGTGAAGCCGTAATATGTTCCGGTGTGCTCGTTAAAGAAGTACCCTCCGATGTGATGCTCAATGTACCCCTCGGCCTTAAGCGCATCCACTGTCTTCGTCAATGCGTCGTATTTGATTCTGAGTTTGTTATACCGTGTGCCGCCACGGTACTCATTCTCTCCACGTGAATAGGTCAGGTACTGGGTCCGGTCAACTCTCCACGCTTGATACAGATCCATCACCACCATACGGAGACACTTCACGAACCGTTTGTCCTTGAATCCAAATTCAACAGCTAAGGCTTCTATTGCCTTCACGACATTAGGGTGCTGGCTCCATCGGTGGACATCTAAAAGACGCGAATTGTCAAAGGGATTTTGTTTACCGCCATCGCTCATTGCATCAGCTCCATACAAAAAGAGGGGAGCTGTGTTAGCCTCCCCTGTTTTCAAGATACCGGTAGTGTCGGTTATTTCGGCTTGATGTCGCCTCTAAGCATCTTCACCCATGTCACGGCAGCATCTAAGCTGTTCACGTATGCAGGGGTTCCTTTTACCACAACACTTCCGTCAGCCTGCTCTTCGACGTGAGCTTCATGCATGACGATGGTTCTCATCCCAGAGTTCATGCACGAATCAGTGGCCGCATCATTAATGATTACATAAGGCGGTTTGCACGGCCTCGTATCCTGGTCGGCAACTGTCGGACTACTCATCGCCTTCACCATACTTCCTGACAATGTAGTCAGCGATCCAAGCAGCCTTCCGGCTTACGAGATCAGAAACCTTGTCAGGTGTCTTAGTAGCCACCTTGGCGAGTTCCTTGTTGAAGGCGATCCCAGCAAGCGTTTCTCTCTGACTCTGAATGCGCTTGTCTAGGCTCTCGTTGGTGATCGCCTTAGCAATGCGGTTAAGGTGCTTCTGGCCATCGTCCGTACCAGCAAACGTGGCTATCACGGTATCGGTAAACAGCTTAGTGACTTCTTCTACGGTGTAATTCTTTACTTCCATGTGTTTTCGTTGGGCCTCCAGCCCTGTCTTTCTTGTTGCACCACAGGGTGTTATCCCTTATGATGACGTTGGTTGATGTGCTCCCTCAGGGTTTCATTGACCTTGCCCCTTGGACTGTTCCCGCAGTCTCTTGGGGCTTTTTACTTTTTGGCTGTCGGACCATCCTCAAGCCAAAGACCTCCTTGCATTAGATATCAAGGAATCTAATGTGAGACTTCCCTAACTGTTCTTCTGCATCTTTGATCAACTTAGAGGGCAAACCTCTTGTGTATAGCTTGCTAAAATCTTCTATGACTTCAAAGTCGTAGCTCACACCTATTTCAGGATCATCTGCATACCAAACCTGGCTTTGGAGAAGAAACTTACCCTTGCGAGTGGTGTAAAGGTCGTAGGTGAACATTTTGGTATCATCTGGCTCACCAATCGTCATAGTCGACAAATGCTTGCCGATGAACCTAGCCTTTTCAATGCTCAAGCCATTACGGTAGATACCCTTCATAGCTTCACATTCCTTAAACTCCGTCCCTTCAAGGTCCTTTTGTACTAGGTACTGCCGCAGAGCTTGTACAATTACCTTGGAGATAGACTCTCCTGCGACCTCCTGCGCTCGTTGAAAGATCTGCATGTCTTCGTCTGCAACATAGATATTTTTGTTTGGCATCGCTCCTCCGTTCTGCGTATGAGCATATATACGCGCATAGACTATTACTGTCAATCCGAAAAAATCATGGCGTGTGAAATTTCTTGGTCGTCATGCACTTCCGCGGCCTCTCTGTGAACCATTCACCCCTGTTAGCACCAGCACAACATCCCGTTTTTATTACTTTGATTTGGAGCAACGGGTTCTACACCCTGAGACAATGCCACTACATCAACCACTTAGACAACAACCGACACATCTATGACGCTTAACTCTGAAAAACTGTGTCTATCTGACTGCTGGGAAACCAATACATATCAGCAGGTTTAGGTTCTGGCGACTCGGATCGAAGGCGATTGTTTGCGAAGCAAATAAGCGACTGAGGCCGAAACAGGTTTCTTCTCAACCGACGACCATATTAGCCTTCTAGCTGGTGTTCTCTTACAGGGTGACACTTGACCATGGCTTCCGACTAAGAGGTTCTTATATTCTGGCAGAAGTCATGCCGGGGTTGTCTTTCGGAGCAAATGGACTCTGCCATATCAACCACTCTACTCGGCCTATATATATAAAATGAAATCACCTTGGGGATTTGCTTTTCTTACTATCTGCTTATGTGACCGGATACCTTGAGCACCTACCACCTCCATGTTTCTTCAAAGGCGTCGAGACTTGGCGAACGTACGGTAGGTGGATGTGTTGGTACTACTCACCCCATGCCCTTTAAATGCCAATAACCGCACTATTCCACTCGGCAACCATTCATACATGAAAAGTTGTCTATTCCATTTGCATGCTGGTCACTTAAGGTCGAAGATGAGGAGTATGTTTAATATGCTGATGATAATTGGTGTTCTGTTTGTTGGAGAGAGTGCCTCAGGTGGGTAGTCTGGTCTGTGCCGAGGGGGGTATGCGGAATAGTGAGAATGTTGCTGTTGTGGGGGAATGAGCACTGACAGGGTTCTAGCCTCTACCTGCGTCATTATCTGCGCCTACATAACAAAAAAGCCAGCTAGCTATGAAAGCTAACTGGCCGTTATCGTTTGGTTGCGGGGACAGGATTTGAACCTGTGACCTTCGGGTTATGAGAGCAACCGACCGTTCTCACCCACTTAAAGAAAACCAACAACTTGCTAAAATCTCGAGCGGTTAGCCGCTCACTGATGATTTACCGTGTATCACATGTTAACCATGTTTGCAACACTTTAGGGTACAACACAGGGTACGAAAAATTGTTTCGAAGGCTACCGAAAAACGAAATCCAGATGTCAATTAACCTACCATAGGCATTCTTCGACTTCAAACTGTAATGGCCCGATATTTTGAAAGAGATGGGTCGGCCTTGGACGCCGATGTTGGGTCAATTTTCAAAGCCGATCGACCTCCCGTCAAAGAGCACCGCCTTGGTAGCGCTCGTGCGCACACCAAATCCCATCGTCATCATCTGTCTGTGCCCCATCAACTGCGCCAGCGCAGGTGCCGTATTTTCGGTTGCCCGTGCCAAAGGTGGTGACCGTTACACCATGGCCTCAACGGGTCGACCGGTTGAGCGGGCACCATGAGGGTCCCTATCAGCATTTGCCCAACTCTCCGGTTAAATTAGCGTCCGACAAAGATACAGCCCGTCGCCGCTACGACATCACATCAATTCAGAGAAAGTCACAGGCGGTCCTGCGACAACCGCCGCTTTTGGCAGCGCAGGACGCCGCGTTCATACATGACCGGGGACTTTGCAGGCCGATATTGGGTTAAAGTGTGACGCCGAATCAATACACTGATGGTAGAATATTACGAAGGAAGCAGTCTAAGATCAGGAGGCGATCATGCTGGTGCGAATCAACGAACTGCCTGACGATATGCTCGAATTTGAGGCGAGGGGAGAGGTGACCGGGGCCGACTATCGGTCGGTGCTCATTCCGGCGGTTGAGGAACTGTTGGCTCGGCAGATTAAGATACGGTTCCTTTACCACTTGGGGCAGGAGTTCACCGGGTTTGAAGCTAAAGCCATTTGGGAGGATGCCAAAGTTGGATTGCAGCATCTTGCCGCCTGGGAGCGGGTGGCGGTGGTCACGGACGTGGGATGGATCGCCACGGCGGTTAAGGGGTTCGGCTTTTTCATGCCCGGACAGGTCAGGATTTTCTCTAACGACGACCTGAAACATGCTCGGCGCTGGCTGAGCGAATAGAGTGGCGCCATGGCCAAGAGCACCGAATCATTTTCGTCATTATCCGTTGAGGAGACCCTGCGAGAGTTGCGGACGGACAGGGCCAACGGCCTCTCATCGAGCGAGGCAAGCCAAAGGCTGAAACTCTACGGGTACAACGAAATACCAGAAAAGATCGAGTCGCTGGGGCATAGGCTACTGAGGCGTTTCTGGGGACCGATCCCGGGGATGATCGAAATCGCCGCGCTTTTGTCCGCGTTAGTCGCCAAATGGGACGATTTCACCATCATTCTGGCTCTCCTGATGACCAATGTGGGGATAGACTTCTGGCAGGAATCGAAGGCCCTTAACGCCCTCACGGTACTGAAAGAGAAGCTGGCCAAAACGGCCCTTGTACTTCGCGACGGCGGGTTCCAGACCATCGATGCCAAGAGCCTTGTGCCGGGTGACATCGTCAAAGTCAGGATCGGCGACCTGATTCCAGCGGACATAAAACTCATCGCGGGGGATTACATCCTTGCGGACCAGTCGGCGCTTACTGGTGAGTCTTTGCCGGCAAGCAAGAAGGAAGGTGACATAGCCTACGCCAATTCAGTGGTGAAACAGGGGGAGATGCTTGGCGTCGTTACCAACACCGCGCTAAACACCTTCTTCGGCAAAACAGTGGCGCTGGTCGCTCAGGCGCAGCAGGAAGAGAAGAGCCATTTTCAGAAAGCGGTCATCAACATCGGCAATTACTTGATCATTCTTACCGTCTTCCTTGTGGCACTCATCCTGTTCACCGCGATGTTTCGCCACGAGAACATGCTGGAGATCCTAAGATTTGCCCTGGTCCTGACGGTCGCCGCGATTCCCGTGGCAATGCCTGCCATACTTTCGGTGACCATGGCGGTGGGAGCCATGAACCTTGCCAAGAAGCATGCGGTAGTTAGCCGTTTGGTCGCCATCGAAGAACTTGCCGGGGTTGATATCCTCTGTTCCGACAAGACCGGGACCTTGACGCAGAACAGGATGACCGTCGCGGACCCGTCGCCCGCCAAGGGCCATGACCTGAACGAACTGCTCCTCTGTGCCGCCCTCGCCTCCAGGGAAGAAAACGAAGACCCGATCGAGCGCCCCATCTTCGACCTGCTCAAGGCCAGTGGCGGTACCGAACTTGCTCAATACAGGCAGATATCCTTCACTCCGTTCGACCCGGTGAACAAGAGGACAGAGGCTGTTGTCGAAGCGGGGGGCGAGCGTTCCGTTGTCACCAAGGGGGCCCCGCAGGTGGTTTTCTCTCTCTGCGATGAGCGTCTCGAGCACCTTGAGACAGCGAGGCGGGTTGAGGAATTCGCCGAGAGCGGTTTCCGGACCCTGGGGGTTGCGAGGAAGCGGCCCGAGGAGCAATTCTTCACTTTCCTTGGACTCATCCCCCTTTTCGACCCACCCAGGGAAGATTCGCGCAGCACCATTGATGAGGCCAAACGTCTCGGCATCGATATCAAGATGGTCACCGGCGACAACATCGCCATAGCCAGGCACATAGCCGAGGAACTCGGAATCGGCGCTGAAATTTCGAGCGCGCAGGAACTGAGTGGGGCAAGCACCCGGGAGTTGGTTCTTTTGGGTGAGGTGGTTGCGAAGGCGGTATTTGGGAAGCTGTCACCCGACGTGAAAGAAGAGGAGGCACTGCGTTTCGGGAAGTCGGTGGCGCAGGCCCTTGAAAGGGAATTCGGAGCTTTGGCTTTGCCCAAGGGATACGTGCACAGTCACGAATCGGAGATCATCACGCTTATCGAAGGTGCCGACGGATTCGCCCAGGTTTTCCCCGAGGACAAGTATCTCATCGTGGACAAACTGCAGAAGGGAGGCCATATCGTCGGCATGACCGGCGACGGAGTCAACGACGCTCCCGCCTTGAAAAAAGCAGATGCCGGCATAGCGGTCTCCGGAGCGACAGACGCGGCACGGGCCGCGGCCGATCTGATTCTGCTCACACCAGGACTATCGGTCATAGTCGAGGCGATAAAGGGGGCGAGGATCACCTTCGAGAGGATGAAAAGCTACAGCATCTACCGGATCGCGGAGACCATCCGGGTGATTCTTTTCATGACCGCTTCGATTCTCATATTCAACTTCTACCCTGTCACCGCGATCATGATCATCATACTGGCGTTTCTTAACGACATCCCTATCCTCGCCACAGCCTTAGACAACACCAAGGCTGATGATCGGCCGATCCGCTGGAATATGACCGAAGTGATGACCATAGCGACGGTGCTCGGCGTCCTGGGCGTAATCGCGAGTTTCGGTATCTTCTACCTAGCCAAACTCTATCTGAAACTCCCCCCCGACGTGGTGCAAAGTTTCGTCTTTTTAAAACTAGCCATCGCCGGTCATCTCACCATATTCGTGACCCGTACCGAACGCCGGTTCTGGCAACCGCCCTACCCGGCCTCACTGCTCTTCTGGGCGGCAGTCTCGACCAAGATGGCGGCCACACTCTTCGCGGTCTACGGCTGGTTCATCGCACCCATCGGCTGGGGCTACGCCCTGCTGGTCTGGGGCTACGCCCTTGTCTGGTTCTTCATTAACGATTTGGCCAAGATCGAGGTCTACCGACTGCTGCGCAAGGGGCGGGTAATCGCCTGACCCTCTCCTCGCTGCAGCATATCGTCGCTCATCGTTTCCCCTATCCTACCGGACGCGGCTCATGCTTCATGAGGAGGATGGAGCAAGGCAGCGTCCTGATCAGCCCGTGGTTATCGGGGAACAGCAGGTTCTCAAGACGGGACTGCTCGTGGGCTAGGACAACCAGCAGATCGACCTTCTCCTCCCGTACTATCCTGGTTATCTCGGGGAGGGGATCACGATCCGTCACCAATCCGGTAACCGACAATGTTGTCGGCACCTCTTCCCTGATCACCCTCTCCAGATCCTCCCGGGGTTGCTCCTCGATGCTGCTGATCGTTTTGTATTTTTCCCCCTTGATGAACAGACTCGGCGCGTTCAACGCCTCCTGGTCCACAGGATTTGAGATGACCCGCAGTACGAGGAGGTCGGCCTGGAAGCATGTAGCCAGCATGCCCCCGTAGCGCACGGCGTCCCGCGTATACTGGGAAAGGCGGTTCACAACGAGAATTTTCGCGAATCTCATGGCTTTTCCTCCGAAAGTACAATGGAATGAAGACTCCGTACCGGCAGCCTCTCCACTCATTATACGCTTTGCGCACACTTTGCTGAATTCATTAGTCCGTAGCTGATGTAGTACATCGCATAATAAGTTGTCGATCGTCATCCAATTTCAACCCAACATCGGTATTTTGAGACTCACCTCTCAATCTGTAAAGGCTCAATAGTTCATAGGGGGGGCACCGTGGGGACGCCGATACTGGCTTAAAATTCGAAGCCTTTCCACAAACATGGATGTCGATACTGGGGCAAAATACCGTTTAATTTGGGCAACGTATTGTTTAAAAATTAGCCACAACCTATGTTGACTGTCGGCTCAACAACATGAAGCCGATGGTACCGGAGAGCACGGAAGTGAGCAAAATGCTGAGCTTAGAGCTCTCAACAACTGTGGAGTCTCCGAAAGCAAGCAGCGTGATAAAAATAGACATTGTAAATCCTATTCCGCCAAGAAAACCAACGCTGATGATATGCTTCCAGCCAACACGATTCGGCAACTTTGACAGTCCTGCTTTAACTGAGAGGTAGCTAAACAAGAATATTCCCAACGGCTTGCCTCCCAGTAAGCCTGCTATAATGCCTAGACTATTGGAAGTCGCAAGTCCTTCTGCCCAGTTTCCAGTCAACGTGATACCTGTATTGGCTAGAGCGAAAATTGGCATAATGAAAAAGGCAACAGGCTTATGTAAAAAGTGCTGTAGCCTATATGATGGCGAATTGTTCCGGATTTGCCGGAATGGAATAGCAAATGCTAACAAGACCCCGGCAATGGTGGCGTGGACACCAGACTTGAGCATAAAAAACCACATGATGCCACCTAGAATGAGATAAACAGAAAGGCGATTTATGTTGCAGCGGTTTAGCAGCAGGAGTAGACCAAATATCGCTAAAGCCAAGGTAAAATAAATCAATGAAAAGTCTGCCACGTAAAAAACAGCAATGACTATAATAGCGCCTAAATCATCAATGATGGCCAGAGCTGCCAGAAAAACCTTAAGCGAAGTTGGCACTTTGTTTCCCACCAGGGATAAGATTCCAAGTGCGAAAGCGATATCCGTTGCCATGGGGATTCCAGCGCCGTGCACTGTTGCTGTCTCTCGATTGAGGAGGAAGTGAAACAGTGCCGGTGTCGCCATGCCACCAATGGCTGCGGCAATCGGTAGCAAAGCGTTTTGTCGGTTAGATAGTTCGCCAACATATATTTCTCTCTCGATTTCCAACCCGATCAGCAAGAAAAAAATAGCCATAAGTCCGTCGTTGATCCAGTATTGTAGGCTGTGTCCAAGAATTTCATAATGCCACGTACCAATATACAGGGACCGACCGGATGAATTTGCCATTAGTATGGAAAAAACGGTGCAAACAATTAGCAGAACTCCTGAAGTTTTTTCGCTCTCGAAAAAGTCGAAAAAAAGTCCCGTAATTTTTTTGTAATTTTTCCTTACAACCCTTGCCACCATTTTTACTCCACAATAAAATATATTAAGGTTATTGCTGCCTTTGCACTACAAATATGGATTGCTCAGCTGTATGTTAATTTCAAGCATATATGAGGTAAATTTTCAAAAACGTTTACCATCAAAAGATATTGCGCGTCCCTGTTTAAAAAGTATGATCTTTTTGCTTATGATCGCACCTTCCGTCCGAATTTTGTTAAAAGAGGGAACTCCATGCCAGAGCAGGATCGTCAGCAAGGCACTTGTGCCAGACGTTAACGCTCTCCGTCGCACCGTAAATGTAGGAATTATTGGTAAGGGTTCCCCCGAAATGGTACCCCCCCTTTGCAAAGGTAATGTTAATTCCGGGGGCGTAGGCGCGCACGGTTGACCACAGCAGCCTGGCGCCGCAAGCTGCAGAAAGTTCCCCTATGCGCTGCAGCAACAGCAGGGCGAGTCCCTTCCCCCGGTGCTCGGGCAGTACGACGAAGTGAGCCAGTTCTGCCGTGCCCGTTGTCGGATCGAAGATCGCTGCGCATGCCGCAACCAGAATGCCTTCGATCCACAGTCCAAGGAAGAGGTCGCCCCGCCCCAGGAAGTTGTGGAGGAAGATCGGATCGTCCACCGCTGCTGGCTTGGCAACTCCGACCCTGCGGTACAGCGAGACCACGTCGCCGATCTCGGAAGGTTCCACTAACCTAAGAGCTCCACCTTCGGGTAACGACACCGGACCTGCCAGAGAATGCATCTCGGTGGCCGCCAGGATTCTACTCAAAAGTAGCGGCATCCTTTCAGTATCTTGGGCTTCGCCGAAATGGCGGACGAGAAAACAGGCAGTCTCCCCTTCCCCGTAAAAATGTGGGATGGCGGCCTCCAGCCGATACCCAGCGCCGACGAAGTGCCGGACGTGGGCGGCGGGGACCCTGGCACTGACATTGGTGTACCCACGGGAGCTGGCCAGAAGTTCCAAGTGACGGATGACACCCGGGGCCTCCTCCGGATCCAACAGGGCCAGTGTCGCCCTACGTGCAGCCGGATCATGCTGCACCAATGAATTGCCAAAGATTTCTACGTGCTCAGCCATAGTTCCTCCTATAGTGGTACCCTTTCAGCCGTCACAGCACTGTGCCTCGTACTCACAGTTCTCAAGGATGCCTACCATGGAATTGAGCACCCCCAGTAGTTCCGACTGCTGGTTCAGGTAGTACGTTGCCGCCGACAGCTCGTTCTTGCCGACGTGCACGCCGAAGACGTCGCTGCGCGGCAGTCGGAACACCTCCTCGTCGGTCTCGTCATCGCCAAAATAGATCGCCCTGCTGCACCCCAGTTCCTCCATGGCGGCCGCCAGCGCCTCCCCCTTGCCGCAGGCCTCCGCTGGAAGCACGTTGACCACGAACTTGCCGCCGATGGTGCGCGGTTGCGGCTGGAGATCACCGATGGCCGCCTGGATCATCGCCAGCGCCCGCTGCGGGTCGTCGCTCTTGCGGTAGTGCAGGGTGAGCGACTCCCCCTTGAACTCGATCTCCACCCCCTGCTCATAGAAGAGGGCTGTGTGCAGCCGGTCCCGCCACTTGAGACAGAGCTGGACGTGCTCCCAGCGCCGTCCGCCGCTTAGTCCCGGCCACTCCGCTCCGTGGTTCCCGATCACGAGGTGCGGCTGGAACCCAAGGATGCCGATGGCGTCCTGACGCGACCTCCCGGTTATAACGGCGACCTTGGCCAGCCCCATCAGCCTCTGCAGGGCGTTGCGCACGGGCTTGGCGACCCGGGCCTCTCCGTACTCATCGACGATGGGCGCCAGGGTGCCGTCCAGGTCGAAGGCAAAAAGGGTGTCGGGTGCCACGTGGTGCGTGAAAGCGGCGAGTTCTTCACATTGGAACAGGTAACTGGGCATTACTGGTCTCTCCTGATGCGGGCCGAGAGCTTCTCGCGCTGGCGTACGCGCGCCGCGTCGAGGAGCATGCGTCCGGCCCATCGGTACACGTTGAAGTCGCGCACCAGGGCCCGCATGCTGCGCATCCTCTCGCGCTGCTCGAACTGCGGCATGGTGAGCGCGCGGAAAATGGCCTCCGCCGTCTGTTCGATATGGTAAGGGTTAACGATCAGGGCCTCGTGCATCTCGTGGGCGGCCCCGGTGAACTGGCTCAAGACCAGCACCCCCTGGTCGTCGTCCCTCGCGGCCACAAACTCCTTGGCAACGAGGTTCATACCGTCGTGAAGACTGGTTACGATGCAGACGTCGGCGCCGCGGTAGTAGCGGTTCACCACCTCGGGTTCGTGGTGCTCGGCCTTGAGGAGGATGGGCTGCCACCCCTTGCGGGAAAAGCGCTGGTTTATGCGCTGGGCCAAGGTATGCACCTGGGCGTCGAAGGCCTGGTAATCATCCAGGGCGGAGCGGGATGGCGCGGCGATCTGCACGAAGGTGAAGGCACCCACCAGTTCGGGGTGCTGCTCCATGAGCTTCTCCACGGCCCGGAAGCGCTCCAGGATGCCCTTGGTGTAGTCGAGGCGATCGACCCCGATGCCGACCAGGTGCCCGGCCCCTTCCCCCAGTTCCCTCCTGAGCTCCTCCCGGCACTGCGCCACCGGGGGCTGCCGTTCCTGCCACGGGGGGGGCCACTGGATCGAGATCGGGTAGCTCTCCACCATGGTGAGGTTCCCCCCCCGGCTGATGGTGGACGATTCATGCTCAATGCGGGTCTCTAGGTAGCGGTCCACCGTCTCCAGGAAGTTCTTGCGATGGAACGGGGTGTGAAAGCCCAGGATCGTCGACCCCAGCATCCCCTCCAGCAACTCCTCGCGCCAGGGACAGATGCCGAAGGACTCGGGGTTGGGCCAGGGGATGTGCCAGAAGGTGATGATGGTGGCCTTGGGGAGGGCCTTGCGGATCATGCCTGGCAGCAGGGCGAAGTGATAGTCCTGCACCAGCACCACCGGGTCGTCACTGTCCGCCTCCCGCACCACGGCATCGGCGAAGCGCTGGTTCACCTCCTGGTACTGCCGCCAGTCGCTGGAGCGGAAGATCGGGCGGACGTGGGCGATGTGGCACAGGGGCCAGAGCCCCTCGTTGGCGAAGCCGTAGTAGTATCCCTGCTCCTCCTCCCTGGTGAGCCAGATGCGCCTCAGGGTGTACTCCGGGTGGTCGGGCGGGACGGCCACCCGGTCCTGCCGGTCGGTGACCAGCTGGTCCGCGCTGCCGCTGCCATGGGCGATCCAAGTCCCCGAGCAGGCGCGCATTACCGGCTCGACGGCGGTGACGAGGCCGCTTGCCGGGCGGTGCACCTCGATACCGTCCCCCTTTTTGCTGTGGATGTAGGGCTCTCGGTTGGAAACGACGATGATCCGTTCGCCGGTCAACTGCTTGTGCAGGAGGTTGCGCAGCGCTTCCGGACTCCAGGTGACGGTGGCGTCGTCGGCGAGGCGCCTTTCGCTGTCCATGGCCCGCAGCAACGCCCGCAGGTCTCCCACCAGCGGCTGCAGTTCGGGCTCGACCGTCGGCTGAGAGAACGGCCTCACGATTCCCTCCCCCCGCAGCATGGCCCGGACCCCTTCCAGCCAGCCGCGCCAGCTCAGATGGGCGACGAAGACGGTAATGGCGGAAACCATCAGGCCGAGCAGCGCAAAGAAGGCGATGATGTAATTTCGGGTATCCTCGCTGCGGCGCTCGACGAAGCTCATGTCGTGCACCAGGATCAGGGACCCCGCCCCGGCCGAGGGTATGCCGACCGGGTGCACCGCCACGTGTACCGCCCCCTGGGGGAGGTGGAGCACCCGCCCCTTGTCAGTCTCCGCGGCCGCAGGCGTCGGGCAGCCGAGCGCCTCCGGGAAGGCGGGGGTCTTGTACAAAAGCTTGCCGCGGCGGTCGCAGTACCCCAGCGCCAGAAGCCGCTCGTCCTGCACGGCCCTGTTCAACAGCGACCGGACCTTGGCGGCGTTCTCCTGCTGCAGCAACTCCACCAACTGGTCGTGCAGGGTGTTGGCAATGAGGCGCGACCGGATGTCCATGTCGCGCATGAACCAGTGCATGGTGAGCCGGTCCACCAGGGGAACCACCGTGACGGCCAGCAGCCCCAGGGCCACCGCGAGCGGCACGACGAACCTCAGGGAGAGCCTGAGCGATTTCAGGGATGAGCTCGATATCGCCTTCTTCATAGCGCCTCGCTGCGGCCGCCCCTATCCAGCTTGGGCCGGTCCCGCGTTGAAATAGGGGATCATGAGATCCTCCATGCTGTAGAGCCCGACGCTTTTGCCGTACAGGTGCTTCGCGGCGAAGAGAACGCCGTTGCCGAAGGCCTCGCGGGTTATCGACTCGTGCTTTAGGCGCACCGTCTGATAGGGGAAGCCGAACAGGATCTCGTGCACCCCGATGATGCCGCCGGCACGCACCGTCTTGATGACCTCGTCCTCAAGTCCCAGTGCGGTGGCGATTTTTTTCGCCGTCCCCGACACCTCGGGCTTTGCCTTGAAATGCTCTTCGACGATCTCGATGTCCGTGTGCGGGGCGATGCTCTTGAGGATTTTGGCCGCTATGATCAGGAAGTTGATGCCGATCGTTATGTTGGGCGACCATAGCACCCTGGTCTTATGAGCCAGGTATCTCAGGTATGCGACCGTTTGCGCGGAGTAGGAGGAAATGGCGCTCACGACCGCCACGCCGCGGTTACGCGCCGCTTCCCCGTAGTAGTGGACTCCGTGCTCGGATGAGAAGTCGATGATGACGTCCACGGGGAACCTTTCCAGCAGTTCCTCAGCGTCAAACTCTTCCGAGGAGTAGATGTAGCCCGGTTCGTCCGAGTCGATGCCCAGAAACTCCGGCACCGATCTGTGTTCCAGGTTGTGCGACTTGCGCACCACCCATTGCAGGTTTGTTTCCTTGCTCTGCAGCAGCACCGACGCCACCGCCTTGCCCGTCTTGCCGAATCCTATAAGTCCTACTTTCATCATCACCTCACTTGTCATTGCGCACGACGCGCAGCGTGACCACGCCCCCCCCGCCGGGGGATTTGATCGTGGTCACCGCCTGCGCCGGTACCGCGAGCTGTTCAGTCAGATACCGCGAGAGAACGCTCCTCTGCTCTCTCCCGCTCTCCTTCGGCCCGGTCACTATGAACCGGAACGCGGCTGGTCCCTCGGGAAGATGGCGCACCACTTCCAGTTCGTCTCTGCTTTGCCCCGCGAGGGAGCCATCCTTGGCGAAAACCATCGGCTTCAGCATCGGGGCGAGCGTGATTTGGAGCCGGACCGGGACCCCTAGCGCCCGCTCCAGCAGTCGGCTCAGCAGCAGACGTTCGTCTCGCGCCACCGGGTAGTCCCTGCCAAGCGTGGCGCTTACCAGCAGGGGCTCCTGGTCCCCACTGAAAGCGACGGTGGTCCGGCCGACCAGGCAGGGAGCGAGCGCCCCGGCAAGTTCCTGCTCGACCCGCGCCACAAGCGGCCTTACCTTCGCGGCGAGTTCCGCCGGGCTCTCCTTTGGCGCCTTTGCCTGCTCCAGCGCCCCCTTTGCGGTTTGATCCTTGAGCTGGCTTTCCGAGGCGACGATCACCTGTTCCAATTCCAGCCGCACCGGGCGCCGCACCTCCCGCGCCAGGTCCTTCTCGATCTCCTTTTGTGCAGGCTTGTTGAGGAAGCGTACCGTGTTGACCGATGCCATAACTAACAGCTGATCACCCTCCTGCCGGTACCGGTAATCCGTCAGGCGCGAGACGAGCTCCCGGTCCAGTTGGCTCCTGAGTACCCGCCCGATCCGCTTCTCGTTCTTTATCCTCGCCACGTCGGTTGCCAGCGTGTAGACCAGCGGGATGGAGATAAGGACGGAAAGTACAGTGATGACTGCCAGCCGGGTGCGGTGCGAGTGCTGGGGCTCCTCAACGTGACTGGTCCTGAAGCCGAGTATGAAAAAGACGATGTCGGAGCTCAGGATGATGGCGACGAAGTTGGTGAAGAACAGCAGGAAGCCCCCAAGGGCGAGCATCGGCTGCCAGGTTCCCAGGCCGTAGCCAGCCACGCTCAAGGGGGGGATGACTGCCGTCGCCACCGCGACTCCGGTCGAGGTGATCAGGTAGTTGCGCTTGGTGCAGAGCGCTATCGCCCCGGCGGCCCCCGATAGGGCCGCTATGAAGAGATCCAGGATGTTGGGCCTCACCCGGGACAGGATCTCGGCCGTCGGCTCTTTCAGGGGGGAGAGCAGCGCCACCAGCGCGCTCACCGCAACGGTCAGGGCAACGCTGATCCCCAGCGTACGAAACGTGCGCTTGGCGAGGGCGAGATCCCCAATGGTGAAGGAAAGGCTCGACGAGATGATGGGCCCCATGAGGGGCGAGATCAGCATGGCCCCGATGACGACGGCGACACTGTTGATGAGCAGCCCCAGCAGGGCGATCAGCGCGGCCAGGATCAGCATGACGTAGTAGACCCAGGAGCCGTCGACGGAGGCCGCCACCTCCTTCATCACCTCGCGGTGCTGCACCATCCCGGCCTTCAGCGCCAAGAACGCCTTCATCTTGCCTCGGTATAGTCCCGTGCCGCTTCCGTACATCGCTCTATCCTTAAAACGCGGTGTCCCACCGTTTGGAGAGTCGGATGGCCGCGTTGATGAGCCCAACCATGCTGTAGGTCTGGACGAAGTTGCCCCACTGTTCTCCGGTCGCGACATCGACGTGCTCGGCCATGAGGCCGTGCCGGTTGTGGCGCGCCAGCAGGTTCTCGAAGAGCTGACGCGCCTCGTCGGTGCGCCCGAGGGCGGCCAGGGCGTAGATGTACCAGTAGGTGCAGACGATGAAGGCGTTTTTTGGGGTGCCGAAGTCGTCATCCTCCACGTAGCGGAAGATGTAATCTCCGCGGCGCAATTCCCGCTCGATGGCAGCGACGGTGGAGGCAAAGCGCGGGTCGTCGGCGGCGAGGAAACCGACGTCGTGGATGAGCAGCAGGCTCGCGTCCAAAGTCTCCCCCTCGAAGGCCGCGGTGAAGCTCTTCTTCTCCGCATTCCAGCCGTGCCGGCAGACCGTCTCGTGGATGCGCTGCGCCTGGGCCTGCCAGTAGGCGGCCCGCTCCTTGAGCCCCAACTGGGCGGCTATCCTCTCCAGCCGGTCGCAGGCCGCCCAGCACATGATGCTGGAGAAGGTGTGCACCCTGCGGCTCCCCCGCAGCTCCCACAACCCCGCGTCGGGCTGGTCATGCACCTGGATCGCCATCTCCCCCAGTGGCTCCAGGCGGTAAAACAGGGTGGTATCGCCGCGCTGCATTAGGCGGTGATCGAAGAAGACATGGGTCACCGCCAGGACCGCCGAACCATAGACGTCGTGCTGGACCTGCAAGCAAGCCTGGTTCCCCACCCGCACCGGCCCCATGCCTCGGTAGCCCGGCAGCGACGGCATCTCCTTCTCCTCGAGGTTGCTGTTGCCGTCGATGCCGTAGACGGGCTGGAGGTAGCCACCATCGCTCCCGGCCACCACGTTGACCAGATAACGCAGGTAGCGCTCCATGGTCTTGGTGGCGCCGAGCCGGTTCAGCGCGTTGACCACGAAGTAGGCGTCGCGCAGCCAGCAGTAGCGGTAGTCCCAATTGCGCCCCGAGTCGGGCGCCTCCGGTATCGAGGTGGTGAGGGCGGCGGCGATGGCGCCGGTATCCTCGAAGGCGTTGAGCTTCAGCGTGATGGCCGCCCTGATCACCTCGTCCTGCCACTCAAACGGTATGCCCAGATCCCGCACCCATTCCTGCCAGTAGGCGACGGTCTCCTTCTTGAAACGGTGCGCGAGCTCCGAGACATTCTCATGCACCGTCTCGTCCGGGCCCAGGACGAGGTTGAGCTCGTCCTCGAGCAGCACCGGAAGTTCCTGCAGAATGGCGGTGACGGAAGCGTCGGTGGAAAGGCGCAGCACCATGTACGGGGAAACGTAGCGGATGTGGTGGCTGCCGTAGGTGAACTCGCCGCGCTCGGCGCCGTAGTTGCGGGCTGGGCGCACCCGGACGACCACCCTCGGTGTCCCGTGCAGTCGGCGCAATTGCCTGACCAGCATGATAGGGGTGAAGATCCTGCCGTACTGCCGAAAGCGGGGCGCGAAGTCGGTCACCTCGACCGCGCCCCCCCGGGAATCGGTCATCGTGGTGACGAGGACCGCCGAGTTGGGGAGGTAGTGCTGCTCGCTCGCCACCTGGTCCACGAGTTCGATGCCGCAGTAACCGATCCCCTCGCCCGGTTCGTGTTCCTGCAACAGGGAGCAAAAGACCGGGTCGCCGTCGAAGCGGGGCAGGCAGTACCAGACGATCTCCGCCTGTGTGTCGATGAGCGCGCCGACCTGGCAGTTGCCGATCAGCGCAAGGTCAAGAGAATGCTTCATAGGGAGCTTCCTCCATCGTTTTCGGGGGGGATGCTCAGCTGTGCAGTGGCTGCGGCATCAGGTGCTCCGCCCCCAGTATCTTTACCATGTGCTGCATCCCATCGATGACGCGGTTGAATTCTTCTTCTTCAAGCGCTGATAGCCCGTTTACAAGCATGATCTGGGCAACCTCCGGTGCCTTGGCGACGACCCCCCTGCCCGCTTCTGTCAGTTCTAGGTCGACCGCACGGCGGTCCTGCTTCGACCGGGTTCGGCTCACCAGTCCCTTTGCTTCTAGACGGTCCAGTATCCCTACCACCGTAGCCGGTCGCAGGTACATCTGCCGGGCCAGCTCGGAGACACGCAAACGAGCCTGTTTGTCGAGGATCTTCAGGGCCCATAGCTGCGGCCCGGTAAGTTCGGTCTCTTTTTCGGCGCTGCGTGAGTACTCACCCACGGCCTGGAAGATCCTCCTTAAGTTGTCAATAACTTGCGAAATCTGCTCACTGCGTCCCATGCTGTACTCCAAAGATTTGGTTATAACGTTAGTGCAACGAATAATTAGCTTTACAAATTATACTGGGGTTTCTAAGAAGAGTCAAGTTGATCGGACAACTCCCATAGCCTCATAGCGATGTATAACCTGCAAAGCATTGGTCATGTGCTGGCGAGTCTACTCATTCAGTACGTGATCCACGATTAGATGCCAGGATGCCAAAGGTTGAGTCAGCTGTAACAAACTGAAGGGTTGAAAAATGGCGTTTGAGTTCGCTCAAGCCGCTTCGTGTCAACGCTTATGACTCCTACCTTGCAACGACGGGTAATATTCTTTGTTTTCACGCGGGAAGTTATGTATGAAGTCTGGCGGCTGGCGGCACTCTGGTGGCTGATGGAGAAGGTCAAAACTCTACAGGTCAGGCAAAGCGTAATGGCCCACAATTGCCGAGGGAGCATCGGGCTATTCGTTGTTACAGGATGTGAGCCATAGCTAGCCAGTGAAGGCACGGGGAGTATGGCGGAGGCGTATATGCTGATGTGCGAACTGCAGGAATGCAGCTCAGCCTACGGCCGGCCGACCTTTGCGCGCACCAATAGCAGACCACCGCCCAACCAGCTCCTCATTCGCTCCCAAAATCGCCACCAGTTTAGCTGTCGGAATGTCGCGTCCGGCATTTTGCGTATTGCCGCTGGCGCGGATTTTTTGTTGGGTTGCAGACTTGGAAAGGAAATCACTCCCCACAATACCGCACCGGTAGTTGTAATCAATAGTTTCTAGGGTCATTTCGGAACGGAACGACCTGGTAGGTTGATTTCCGATGAAAGTAGGAGTTTGGGAGGGACCTCTTGAGCGCCCAGGATTTCGACAAGCCGTTCGAGATCTACCGACATGCGCAGTAGTTGCTCGTGCTCAAGAGTCTCAAGTCCCCTGACGAGCAGCCCCTGAGCCACTTCCGGGGCATTGACGATGAGATTTTTTCCATGCTCAGTCAACTCTATCTTCACAACACGCCTGTCCTCCCGTGAGCGCATGCGCGATACCAGCCCCCGTCCTTCTAGCCGGTCTACGACCCCCACAACAGTGGCAGGATGAAGGTACATCCGTCGCGCCAGTTCCGAGACCTTCAAGGGGCCTCTCTCCGCTATCACCTTTATAGCCCATAGTTGTGGTCCGGTCAGTCCCGTCTCCCGTTCCGCCTTCTTTGAGTATTCGTTGACTGCCTGAAACACGCGACGGATGTTATCGATGATTTCGCCTACGACGATGGCCTTTTCGCGCTCTTTCATAAGCCCCTCTGGTCTGGAAGTTTCTCGTGGTATATCACAGCTGGTTGCACGTAGAAAGTGATTTCCAATAATGAGTTGATTCACGTTCGAAACGCCCAAACACCTTGTCCTGACGCTGCCATGTCGTTGCACGAATGTCAGAATGTTTGGTTAAAATGTCACATAAAAACAACACGTTGCTGTCTGCTAGATTGTGGTGCAACTTTTTTGTTGCAAAAATATAAAATCACGTTATATTTTACATAAGTTGCTATACCAAAAATTTGAGCACAAACGATCTGGTTATGCAAAGAAGACTCCTTTTGACATTATCAATTGTTGCACCAGTGTTCTTCCTCGTCATTTTGGGGATGAGGAATCCTGCGTTGGAGCATAACCATGGTCCCAAGCAACGGCCACGCGCGGTCGTTGAAAAAATTTCGAAAGCACCCGCTGTAAAATCGTGCAACCAGCAGTGGGAATTGGAACTCTCTCCACCAGTCGTCGTTGTTGCGTCCCTAGTCGAAATCAAAGACCTCGTCACGCTTCAGCCTATCGGCGCCCTTGCCGCTTTCCCCGTTTCACTCCACTCAAGAGCTCCTCCGTCACTCGCCTCCGCATTGTCTTAGCACCGCTTTGATGCCAATTACAGAATAGGTGCCACAGCCACAGCCCATTAAGTTTCCTGAAGGGCCCCTCACTTCATCCTCCCTTTGGTCAAAGGCGATGAACTGGGGCTGCGACTTCGCTCGTCGGCTGTCTCCGTGACCCAATACGGACAGTTGCGCGCTTATGCGGTGGTGGGGCAGGACCTGCCTCCGATGTCCAACTTACGATTAGGACCCGCCATTCGACGTCCCGATTGGGCGGTGTCTCTAATAAGAGGTCGCCATGCGAGAAACCGACACAAATTACACTATCCGTAACGTCAAAAAGGCTTTGGAATTGCTGGAGAAACTGGCAGAAAGTTCCGAAAAAATTCCGCTTCAATCGCTGGCCGATGGCATTGGATTCAGCAGAAACAAGACCTTCCGCCTGTTGGCCACCCTGATCGAAAAGGGCTTGGTAGAACGCGACTCGATAACCGGAGAGTACCAGCTTGGCGCAAGGACCATCGCCCTCGGTCGCAAACTTGCCGATAGCTCGAACCTCGCCAGGCATACTAGAGAGATCCTTCGAGAGCCTACCGACGGCTCGAACCTTGTAACCTATGCCCATCCGATCATGGAGAACCTCGCCCGCAAACATGATGAAGCGGTCTATATGACTGTCATTAAGGACAACGAGGTGCTGTTCCTCAACATGGTCGACTGCGACAGGCTGATCAAGGCGCAACCATTTATCGGAAGGAAATTCCCGTTTTTCACCAACGCCGCGGGAAAGGTCATGAAGGCGGTTGAATCATGGGATTTACTGGAGCGGATCTGCAGACGGGACGATGGACGGGGAAGTCAGCCTGACCTGGAAAAACTGGCGAGCGAACTGCAAGAAATCAGAGTCACTGGAGTCGCCGTCGACGACGGCGGATTGGGGGATGGCGTTATCAGTGTTGCGGTAGCTGTCCGTGACTACGCAGGGAAGGTGATTGGCGCCATCACCTTGCTTGCCCCCTCCTTCAGAATGCTGGCGGAACGGGTCGAGCACGAGATAATCCCATCCCTTCAGGAGGGAGCAAGCCTCCTTTCCGCCAGGTTCGGGTATCTTCCCGCATGAAATAAAAGCATCGATATCACACTCCTGGAAGCAGAATCTTTATCCACCCAAGCTGCGCAACCTTTTCAAAAGGAGGAACCACCATGGCAGAAAAAAAGTATGACTGGTCGGCAATCGCCAGGAACCCGAAGTTCGTGGAGTTACACCACAAAAAATCGGCCTTCCTTTTCGGATGGTGGATTTTTTCCTGCGCCTACTATTTCATGCTGCCTATCGGCGCAGCTTACACCCCGGGAATATTCAGGGTAAAAGTACTCGGCCCCGTGAACGTAGGGTATGTCTTTGCACTCTCCCAGTTCTTCGTCTCCTGGGGGATCGCCCTGTACTACTCGCACGTTGCGAACAAGGATTTCGACCGGCTCACGCGGGAACTCATTGACGAGTTACACAAATAACCACAGGAGGCTTGCCATGACTTTGAAGAAGATCATTATCGCAGCATCTCTGGCCCTCTCCCTCGCTGCCGTTGCGTTTGCGGAGGAACCGTCCAAGGTAACTGCAGCATCGGGTTCGAACTCCGCCTTAACTGCACCCGCTGGCTCCGGCGCTACCGCAACTGCGGCAACCACCACCCAAGCGCCCGCTGCCGCGGCTGTGGCTCCGGTCAAGCACAAGGAGCTTAAGGCGAACAAGGCCATCACCATATCCATGTTTGCAGTAATAATCGCCATCACCATGGCCGTCGTGGTCAAGGCCGCCAGCAAGACAAAGAGCGCGGCAGACTTCTACGCTGCCGGCGGGGGAATCACAGGCACCCAAAATGGCTGGGCCATCGCCGGCGACTACATGTCAGCGGCCTCGTTCCTCGGTATCTCCGGCCTCATATCGCTGTACGGCTATGATGGTTTTATGTATTCGGTAGGCTGGCTAGTCGCCTATATCACAGTCCTTTTGATAGTCGCAGAGCCATGTCGCAATGCGGGGAAATACACACTCGGTGACATTCTTTCCTTCAGAACTTCACCCAAGCCAGTGCGGGCATTTGCGGCCATCTCAACCGTTTCTGTTTCAACCTTCTATTTGACTGCCCAGATGGTCGGTGCAGGCAAATTAATGGCCCTCCTGGTGGGCATACCCTACAAAATCTCCATCATAGGCGTCGGCATTCTTATGGTCGGCTACGTCGTCTTCGGCGGTATGACCGCCACCACCTGGGTACAGATCATCAAGGCCGGGCTTCTGATGACCGGCGCCTTCCTCCTCTCCGTGCTTGTCATGGCTAAGGCTGGCTTTAATCCGATTGGCTTCTTCGACACCATCGTCAGCAATCCGAATATCCAGGACCATGTCTCGAAGATGGTTCTAAAGGATGGGATTATCATGAACGGCATGGATGCAGGTCAGCGCTTTCTCGAGCCGGGCCTCTATCTCAAGAACCCACTTGATCAGATCTCGCTGGGCATGGCACTCGTACTCGGCACCGCCGGAATGCCGCACATCCTGATGCGCTTCTTCACCGTACCGACCGCCCAAGCGGCTAGAAAATCCGTAATCATAGCCATGTTCATCATCGGCGGCTTTTACATCCTTACCACTCTTCTCGGTTTCGGCTCAGCCATCCATCTCACTCCGCAAGGGATAACTGCCGTCGACAAGGGCGGCAACATGGCGACACTGATGCTGGCCCAGCAGATGGGGGCGGATATCTCCCCTATTATCGGTGACCTTTTCCTTGCTTTCCTCTGCGCCGTCGCCTTCGCGACCATCCTCGCTGTTGTCTCCGGTTTGGTACTTGCCGCTTCTGCGGCAATCGCCCACGATATATACGTCAACGTGATCAAGGATGGTCATGCGGATCAGCATGAGCAGGTATTTGCGGCCCGTGTCACCTCCTTCGTAGTCGGGGCCTGTGGCATACTGATCGGCATCGCCGCTGAAAAGCAGAATGTCGCTCACTTGGTGGCGCTTGCCTTTGCCGTGGCGGCTTCCGGCAACTTGCCTGTCGTCGTCCTCTCGCTGTTCTGGCGCAAGTTTAATACTGCCGGTGTCATTTCAGGCCTAATTGTTGGTACGGTAGCTTCCATCGCGTTGGTAATGGTGTCCCCCAACATGACCTATCCGAAGGTAGTCGCTGCTGGCGCAAAAAAGGTTGTCGCGGCAATACAGCAGAAGCAGGCGGCGCTGCCTCCAGGTGCCACGCTCTCCGAAAACGATGCCAAGGCACTTGCCAAGGCAATGGAAGATGCCAAACAGGATGGTACCTCAATGGTGGGCCTTGAGAGGCCACTGTTTAGTCTTAAAAACCCTGGGATCATCTCGATCCCTCTTGGCTTCATGGCTGCAATTATCGGCTGCCTTGCCTTCCCAAGTAGGCGCTCTGAGGAAATGTTTGATGAAGTGTACGTTCGCCAGAACACTGGTCTCGGCATGGCCAAAGCCATCGACCACTAGGGGGCGTCGACAACTGGCAAGGCAGGCTGGAGAGGGTAACCTCTCCAGCCTCTTTTTGTTTGCAGGCAGTGGTCACACATCCTGTGAGCCATGCCGTTTCTCGCCTGATCACATGCAGCAACAACACCATCGCAAAAGGCACTCTACAGGCTACCCAATCACAATACGCCAAATCGGCTGCATTCCTGCGTGGAACGTTCCGCGAAGATTGATGATAACCTCATCAACCTTGCTCCTTGGAGGCATCGCGGCACCAGGAATGCTTGACAAAAAGATTTGCATAGCAAATAATTCGTTTTGCAAATCATGTTGTAATTTTAGCTTAGCGTCAAAACACTTTGTCGCATTATCAATGCGGTAATTCACATGAGGCGGTAATGAAAAGAAAAGTTCTGGCATTGGTAGTCTTGGGTTTCGTCGCCATCGGGGTCAGCGGCTGCGCCAAACACGAAATGGTAAAAGCCGAGCCCCCTATAGTGCCGTTAGAAGCAGTAGCAGAGCCGCCTGTAAAAGCTGAGGCGACGCTGACGCAGGTCGCCGCACCGCTAAAAATTCAGCCGACCCAGATAAATGATGAATCCTTGCCCACCCCTCTACCTGCTCAACTAGAACCAATTTCACAGGCTGGTGAATTGAAGGTGTCCCTCCAGGAAATATACTTTGACTTTGACTCCTCCTCGTTGTCCAAGGACGCTCGAGAAACCCTAGTAAAAAATGCAGACATTTTGAAAAAGGCCCCTGACATCAAGATCCAGATAGCAGGCCACTGTGACGAGCGTGGCTCAGATGAATATAACCTTGCCTTAGGAGAAAAACGTGCCAAGGCCGCCAGAAACTACCTAACTGAACTGGGGATTCCTACCGACCGTCTTTCTGTGATCAGCTACGGCAAAGAGAGGCCAGTTGATCCGGGTCACAACACGACAGCATGGGCCGCGAACCGTCACGATGAGTTCGTTGTGTCAGAAAAGTAACAAGAATGGTGGCAGGCGGAATCCCTTCAAAATGAGTTTGAAACGTAAAACATATCTTCAGTTAGCAGTGTGGACTGCGGCAGCTCTCGTTGGTGGTGCTGCTGCTCTTTTTGCGCACGTTATTTCCTATGTGCAGGGATGGTATTTCCATATCTTCGCCGGTCACCCTTATATGGTCACAGTGGCGACCCCCCTTCTCTTTGTCGGCGCCACATTAGTTGTCCAGTTTTTTGGCCCGGATGCAAAGGGGAGTGGGATTCCGCAGGTATTGGAGGCAATCGACCAGGTCCACGACAAAAAAGTTAGCGATCCCCCCTGGGTAAGTTCACTTGTCTCCCTGAAGACTGCTGGCGTCAAAGTGGTCTCAAGTTTGATCGGGACTCTTTCTGGCGCCTCGATCGGTCGTGAGGGGCCAACGGTGCAGATAGCCGCATCCATTTTTGCGTGGATAGGGCGTATCACCCGACGGATTGTGCCAGAAGTTGATTTCCAGACGTTCCTTACAGCCGGTGCCGCTGCGGGAGTCGCGGCTGCCTTCAATGCTCCTCTTGCAGGTATCGCGTTCGCCATAGAGGAAGTGACTGAAGGTATTCTCGGCAGGTTTCGCGAGATGATCATGCTGGCGGTTATACTTTCTGGTATCGCGGCACTTGCCATCTCTGGGAACTATCTTTATTTCGGACATCCTGCTGTTTCCAGTCCAAGCCTGGCTTTGTTTCCAGAAACACTATTATTAGGAGTTGTTGGAGGGGTAGCAGGGGGGGCATTCGCACGTGTTCTTGCATTTCCGTCCACGGTGAATCTGCCCGATCAAGCATGGAAAAAGGCACTGTACTGCGGGATTCTTTGTGCAGCTATCGGGCTTTTAAGCGATGGCTCGACAGCTGGTTCAGGATACGAGATCACAAGAAAATTTCTTGAAAGTCCATCCATCGATCAATGGCCGGTTTTTTTCGGAATAGAGAAGTTTTTTACCACCGTGCTCTCCTACCTTTCTGGCATGGCAGGGGGGATTTTCTCGCCGTCTTTATCAATTGGCGCAGGCCTAGGCTTCACCGTCGCCAAACTCTTTCATTTTTCCAACTTCAAGGTTTGCGCGCTGTTAGGGATGGTGGCGTTTTTCTCGGGAGCAATCCAAGCTCCGCTTACCGGCGTTATCATCATCATGGAGATGACAGACGAACATATCCTTATCATTCCTTTCCTCCTAGCAGCATATCTAGCCAGAAGAATCGGAAAGATTTTTATGCCAGTTCCGTTATATCGGTTTCTCGCAAACAAAAATCGGGAAGGGTAAATTTTCGTTATCTGGCTTCTGCGGCAGGTGTCCACCACCACAGTTGCAATCGTTGCCGGTTTTGGTGAACCATACAGTGTATCCGAAGCTGCTCTTGCAATTCTGGATGCATACTAGCAGGCTATGTTTCCGGCTCATTAAAGGGAAAAGAGCAGTAGAGGTGACATCGAGGGGTGACATTTGCGTCGTGAACAAATCAAGGGCTTGCGGCTGGCGCTGTAAGCCCTTGATTCATTGACCGGAATACTGGAGTAGAACATCCGCCCCCTGCTCACCGATGCAGGCGTGCTAATCCAGTGTATCTTTCATACCTGCCTATCATCAGGTGCCGACTCCTCGTACATTTCCGAGACCTCTACTTGCGCATCAACACCATTTACCCTGCACCAAGCTCCCCACACATAGTCACCATCCGGATCATAGCCCGACCTGCCCGTGAGCACGTACACGCGTCCAGATCTCGTTACACATTTCCTTGTCTCCGGATCATAGGAGGCAATGGCGGTGCTCACCCGGCCCTCATAGTCATACCGGTTATAACCGACAATGTGCCGCTCACCTGCACATGGTCCTTCAAGCACCTCGATAACCCGCCAACGCTCTATGACGACCTCAGGCTGCTCTGGCACTGAAGGGGTTTTCCAGAACCCACCAATGATGAGCATTTCGCTTTCCTTCTTTTCGGTCATATACCTTTCTCCTTTCCCGCGTAGTTATGCTTCCACTCCAATATCGTGTGCAAAAACATAAAACATCCGGACGCCCAACAGCCGCTCCAGATAGCGCTGCTGCATGAGACGCGCATCCCGAAGGGAGTTGAGCAGTTTGTGATCAGTTCTACGTCCTTTTGACAATTCCTTTTCCAGCTTGAACATATGGCCGAAGGCCTGGTTCAAAGCGGTGCCGTAGAAAACGTCCACATCCAGCTGCCTTGCGGGCAACGCCATATGCCGATCCTCCGACCAATGATCCAACAACAGCTTCGCAGTTGCTGTGAAGACATAGCTGGGGATGTGACGGTGCCGGAACTCCCACTCGCTGACCCGCGTCTCGGGGACAGGGGAATATGGGATTCCCTGGGAGTAAATGGCGATCTGTTGGCCCATTTGCTTCATGGTAAGGTCCAAGGTCTGCCTGATCTTCCTGATATCGACCGGGACAATCTGCTTTTGCTGCATTTTCATAGTCATCCTCCTTGTTTCATTCTCCGAACCAGTATTTTCTAAGCTCATCCAGGCGTGTTGCGCGCACCACATGTTCCTGAGTCAGTTCCAGCCTGCGCACTGCGTGAAGAAGCCCATTACACTCGTTTGACAGCTCGCGAAGCCTCACGTGGAGTTCCCTGTGCAGTCTTGGTGGCAGTGCTACAAGGTTCGAAGGATCGTTGTCGTCCTTCCGCTCGTTTACATGGTGGACAACCCATCCCTTCGGAACCTTTTTCCCGTTTACCATTTCCCACACGATGATGTGCTCCATTCGCCGGACTACCGTTTTCCCAACGCGAAGAAGCCGCTCTATGTAACCACTCGAAGTTACAATCGTGCGTGCTTTCTCGAACCAAGCAGGGTCACCGCTGTCGATAGAGAGTTCGGCAGCATATGCGGGCGCGACAACCTGCCTGCCTTTACCGTCGACACCGTTTTTTTCAGAGCGATGCTTGTTGCGAGCAACAGCCAGAACCGTCATGCCAGCCCCCCCATTGCTCCGTAAAGCATCTTTGCTTCTGCAAATGCCCTGCTGTTCAAGAGCTGATACCCGCCAAAGTCGAACAGCGGCACCTCAGGCACCCCTTTGACGCGATCGTGTACCATCTGGATTTTGATCCGGAATTCCATAAGGAACGCGACCACCTCCCGCCGGGAACTCGGCGGGGGAAGATTTGCCTTTTTCCTGCTCAGCCGCAAACCCTGCTCCGCGACTTCGAGAAAATCACGTGTCTGGTTAGTTGCCAGATTGTGCAGGACATCGGCCACCTCCGGATCAAGCTGGTCCAAGGTCATCTCCATGTTCTGCCCTATCCATTGCCGCACATCCTTTTTCCTAGTCATGTTCATGGTTCTCTCCCATTCCTCGAGGTTCTGAAAGCGTTTGTTTCGCCCTCCTTAATTGTTCACAAATGCTATTATATCACTTCGCGCACGTTAACACAATAACAAAAGTTCGCGTATGTGAACATCTTCTTGATACCCATCTGGCGCTATGCTAAAAATGGTGCATGGAAAAGATCACCGACCAGCAGATGTTCATCGACCGCTTGCGCGACAACATGGTGTCCAAAGGATTTAGCCAAGCTGCCCTTGCCAGAGCCGCGGAACTCTCCCCGGCTGTCCTCAGCATGTACTTTTCCGGCACCCGAACCCCAAATAGGGAGGCGCTCATGCGCCTTGCCAATGCGCTCGATTGCTCAGTTGACTACCTCGTGGGGCGCAAATCGAGGTCCGAAATCGAAGACTTGGTTCAACAGGAAAAGATTCAGGAACTTATCGCGGAGTTCAGCGCACTTTCCGCGCATGACCAAAACCGCATCATGGATATGATCCGCCTGCTGCGTGCCGGTTCCACATCTGAATAGCCCCCACCGCCCTTCATCCACAAAAAAACGGGGCTCGCCCGCCACTGCTTTGCAGTGACAGACGAGCCCCGTTCACGTTGTGATGGCTCCAATACTTGTTTGATTGCCTACCGGCAATAGTGCGAGATGACATCGGTTCTGCCATGCCCGAGATCCATTGCAATGGCCTCGCGTTCGACGCCAGCCTCTTTCAAAGCCTGCGCGTACCCATGCCTGGCAAGGTGCGCATTCGCACCATTCTCTTTCGTGGCACCCGCGCGATGAAGAGCATTACGCTGGAAATCATATGCCTGTTTAAGGGTCATGCCGGCGGGGATCAAGGATTTTGCGCCCGTCGCGGTCAAATATTCTTTCAAAGCAGCCACAGCTGCAACTTTTTCAGGTGTATCAACTGTAAGGCTTCGAGGCCGACCGCCTTTTGTACCTTCGATCTTGAGTAAAGTCCGGCCAAGGGTATCAGTAAAGGTGGTTTTGGTGAGAAGACTTTCTTTCACCCGGGTGCCAAAGGAAACACGAAGGTCATGCGCGACTCCCAACCACTCCGCCTTTTCGTAGAGGGCTTGGCGTACCTCCAACATCTTTTCCACGTTCGGCACTTTCGGCTGGAGGCGAGTGCCGGCTCTGGAACCTCCCAATGGTGCGTTGTCTCGAGCCACGATATTGGCCTTCCCGATAGCACCGGCGAGCGTCCTCATTGCCGTAGCATACCCGCTGATAGTTGATGGAGACAGCCCTTCGGAATTGAGCTTTTCAAAAAAGTCATTCACGAGCTTGCTGCCGATCTGATTCATATGCTGGTAGCCCCTTTGGGCAGCGAACTCAGCAATGCGATTCAGGTTCCCCAGGAGTTTTTCCCGCGTCAGCGACGCCCCCGACCAATTCTTCCCTACCACGTTCCGCGCTTCCTGCTGCAGTTTCTCAATGTGCGTTCCCATAATCGACCTCCCGTAAGTGATGTGCTGCTGCATGCGCCCCTGATTTAGCAATCAGGGGCACATGCAGCAGCACACCGCCTAGCCCCAGCAGATGCTGTTGAGTGTAGGTGTCTATGGTCTTCAGTTTGAAAACCACCGAACGCGGGCCATACTGGTCCGCGCCGCCGCAAGTTTTAGCCTCGTCTCGTAAGGCGAGGATCCCCATCAGGGGCATTCCTGCGTGACATTTGCCGCCCCGATCGCAATCGGGACAGGCTGGGGATGAGTCATATGGAAACGCGCAACGCGCGGAATTGTACTAGTGCAGGGTGACGGGAAGATCGAAATTGAGAATTTCGAAGTGCGCCGAATCTCTCAGAGATTCGGCGCTAACATGCTGGCAGCATTGTGGAATTGCCGGCCGTCTCTTTCTCACGCTACGCTTGATGAAAGAGACGGCCGCCTCCTTATGCAGCAGCAACACTGGTTGGGGGGGGCAGGATAGACGGCCCGCGAAAAACTGCGGTCCGGCAAGCTGTCGCTTGCATTAGGGGAGAGCATCAAAGATGCATTTTGATGTCACAGTGGAGACATGAAGGTGGCAATTGAATCCGGCCTGACAGCACCTTCTCAATGCACACCAAAGCAGATTCTTGAAGGAGGGAGCCCTCAGGCTCACTTTCTACCTGAGGGCATTCTTGTACGAGAGCCACTGCAATCCCAGTAGCTCCATCCCTTCAGGAGGATGACTGTATTTCAGGGGCTGTGTTTTTCGCCAACCGCTTTACCGTATTATAGTGGCACGTGAGTTTGCCCACCTGCTTGTCGATATGCAGGTGGCCGAAATGCCAACTTCCAAAGGTCAGTCGCTCGTACAACTTTTGCAATATGTCCTCGGTCGGGTCAGAACCATGTCCCGATTTAAATTGCGGGCGCAGACTGGCCGGACATGTGTGGGTTACGACGTGATCGACAACCCAACCTACCCTGTCCAAGTTGCGGCAGGCGTTGTCATAATCTTCTTGTGTTGGCAGTTCTTCCGGCCACCAATTTATCCCCTCCTTTCGGGGTGGTAGGTAGTCATAGCCACCTTCCCAACCAAGCGAGGGTATCTTGGCGCCAAACCGGTCATTGCTGGTTGCTCCACCAAAAGCGAGAAATGTCTCACCTTCGATTGTGAAGACCTCACCGCGTTTGAGATAGAAAACATTCTTACGGACTTGGTAGGCGTGGCCACCGTACAGATCCACCAGGGGAAACTCTCCGCCGAACAGCCGCGCGAAGTTTTCATGATTCCCGTCCACGGCCAACCAAGTCACCCGCTGCCGAAGTCGTGATTCAAGAAAGTAATCCTCCTGGCGCCTATGGTCCTGATTCAGGTGGTAGTCGTGGTACCAGACCCCACCCAAATCGCCACAGCACAGCACAATATCGCCTTTTTTCGCAGGTTTGAAATTCGCAGACGACACATGCCAAGAGGTTTCGCCGCCGTGCAAGTCGCCGGTAACATAGATCATGGTCGTCCCTTCATTTAAGGAAGGTGCGGGGTTACGTCACATAACAGCAGTAGCGTTAACCGCAACACAAAGAAACTAAATCATCGCCACGTGTTCCCAAAAAGATGCTTGGCGGAGTGCATCTTTCACCTGGCCCCGGTTTGGGAGTTGATACCGGGAGCTGTAAATCCGTAACGGAAATAAAAAACTGAAGAGAGTTTAAACCTCTCGAAACATCGACGTCAGTAAGCCCACCCAAGCATTGCTCTTCAGCAATTTCTATAGGATGAGTGACTCAAGAGGGACAGGCTTGAACTATCTCGAGCCACGCTGCAATCCACCGCAAAAAGCTGAGGCGTTTCCTCTTACAAAGACAATAGCCCAACTATTTCGGATTTTGCAAGACATTTTTACTACTAAAATATTTTTTGCATTGCAGATACCAAATTTGGTATCTTTCGGTCAAATGTGTAAATGGATTAGACACAGATCAAACAATTTTATTAGCAATTTTTTGATACCATTTTTGGGTTTTTTTCAATATCAAAATTTTTAACTGGTTGCTGGTCTGCACAATAACAGTAAACAACTCACAGTGTACTTGCTATGTCAACATTGCAAGTGGCACATCAAACGGAGACTGTTATGAAAAACAACACCGCAACCAAAGAAACCCAGGCAAAGGAATCAGTATTTATCACTCCCGAGCAACTGGCATTGCGCTGGCACTGTGCCCGAACCAGCGTCGACAGGATCGTAAGACGTGAAAATCTGTCACGCGTCTGCCTCGGAACCGGGAAAAATGGCATGGTACGTTTCCTTCTCAAGGAGATCCTGGATTACGAGGCGTCGAGAACGGTTCAAGCCTGAATCAATGGCATATGCATCACCATGGAGCAAGTGGCAGACGAGACCGACTCGCCTCGCCTGTCACGACGCCTATCTGTCTGTTGCACACTACCTGTTATTGACCACCAGCTTCAAAGGACCTCTTCGCAATGGAGCCTCAGCGCTTTCATCGCTCTTCGCAGATACAGGCGCAACTGAATCCCGATCCACCGGAAACTCGACGGTTTCCAGCAGGGACTCAGGCATAATGGCAGCGTAATGCTTCCGGCATATGTCGGGGGAGTTCCCCATTATTGTAGATATCTTAAACAAGCTTTCACCCTTCATCGCCAACTGACTGCCGAAAGTGTGGCGGAAATCGAGGCAGGACCAGGACAGATCATGCTGGGAATTATTTTTGCGAAGGAGTTCAGAAAAATTGTCCGGATCCCATTGCCCCCCCTTGGGAGCAGAAAAGAACCAGACCCCCGGCTTCCGTATCTTAAGGAAGGAGTCCAGGTACTCTCTGAGAGTTTTACTTATGGGCACCACGCGGTCCGCGCCCGTTTTGGGCATCCACTCTTTCCCTTCGATCGACTTCCCTCGCACCATGATGACCCCGTGGTTGCCCATGTCCCACTCAAAGTCATCAGGAGTCAACCAGAGGGCCTCTTCCCGACGAAGGCCCGCGTAAATGTATACCGCCACCATCGTCTGAAGCTGGATATCATTGGCGAGCACATGAAGCTGAGCGCGTATCTCCTTCAGTTTCATGAAGGTAATTCCGCGTTTTGGTACCTTGTAGCACCTGACGTCGGCTACCGGGTTTTTCCCGCCCGGAAATCGTACGCCACCCTCGCGCTGAGCCCAGTTAGCCAAGGTGATTATGGTTTGACGATAGTGGTTGACTGTTTTCGGAGAGACGGCCTTCTTGGTTATCAGGTCGGAAAGAAAAGTGGACAGAACCTCCGCACTGAGTTGTTCTACGTTGGAGATCGAGATGATGGGAGCAACGTCCACACTGGGACGCTTCACTGCCTTTTGCGCAACGGCCTGGTTGCGAACCTGCAGTGCTTCGCATATCGGACCGAAGGCCCCGCGCAGGTAGGTGTTCACCTTGGGGATGTTCTTGTCCCTGCTGTGACCACTCCTGTACTTGATGTACTTTTCGAGAATTTCGCCGATGGGGGTTTTGGTGGTGAGGGGAATCTCCTCCTCGCGGAACTGAGCCGACTCGATCTGGCGCAGCTTCTCCTTCGCGACTTGAAGGGACTCCGTATGCAGGTTCACCCTCTTCTGTTTGCCGTTCTCATAGTACTGGGCGTAAAAGGCCCTGCCCCGCTTCTTCAGACTTGCCATAAAAAATCCTCCGCAAGTCCTATTGTGCAGGCCAGAAACCCCTTTCCCCGAGATTGGGGTACAAAAAAGGGTACAGGCACGAAAAAGGGACTTGCAACGCTGTGCAAGTCCCTGATTTTCTTTTGGTTGCGGGGACAGGATTTGAACCTGTGACCTTCGGGTTATGAGCCCGACGAGCTACCAGACTGCTCCACCCCGCGTCATTGAGTCCCAATTTGTACCACACCTTTTCCGACACCGTCAACCTTTTTCTTCGAAAAAGTTTGAAGTGGTCAAAAAAACCATCCTGCCGGGATGACGCAGGCGGAACAAAAAGAACGGGGGAGCCACCGTTGAGGCAGCTCCCCCGTCCCGTTAAGCACAATGTTCGCAGTACCTTACGGGAAGTTGATGTCCACCTGGGTGGTGAAGGTGTTCTTGCCGGCAAGCTGCTGGTCGTTGTAGATGTCGTAGCCCAGGATCACCGAGACGTTCTTGGTGAAGGCCCAGGAGGCGCCGAAGCTGAAGGCGCCGACGGTGTTCTTGCCCCCCTGGTAGTCAGCAGCGAGCCAGAGCTTGTCGGAAATCTCGCTCATGGTGCGGTCCCAGGAGAGGAGGACGCCGTCATCCTTGGGTCCGATCACCTTGTCGTTACCGAAGTAGTAACCGGCGGAGAGACGGCCGATCACCGGCAGGGTCTTGGCGGCGAGGCCGTACACGATGTTCTGATCGGTGCGGAAAGCGCTGTTCTTGTCACCGTTGGTGCCGAAACCGTAGCCGCCGACGGCGAGCGCCGGAGAGAGTTCGAAGAAGGACCCTTCCGGGGTGCCGACCTTGGCGTTGAAGTAGACCGGCCTGCTGTCATATCCGTTGGAGCCGCTGGTCAGGTAATCCACCCCCACCTCAGCCTGGAGCTTCTCGAAAGGGAGTACGCCGGCGGTGACGCCGAGGTCGTAGATGTTGCCCACGCTTGAGTTGTTGGAGGTGCGGGTGTAGTTGTCGATACCGAGGTGCAGGCTCTTGAAGCCCTGGATGTCGGTAGAGGGAATCCAGATCTGGGTGGAGGGGGTCGCCAGTGCGATCCCGCTGGTTGCGATGGTCAGCGCCGTTGCCAAGATGAGGCTTTTGATGGTTCTTTTCATGTCCTTACTCCTTTGTAATTGTATTTTCTGTATTGGTGCTGCGTAGATCTCTCCAAAACTGCCAACCGTTACGTCTGAACCTCCCCCTTTCACTGGATTGCATAAAAAAAGGCGCCTCTCACCCATGGTGGAGAGGCGCCTTTGCCTGTCGTGCTTGCAGTCCCGTGCACTTCGTTGTGCTTCGGTACCTGGCCATCTTTTAGCAGAAGCTGTGCCACATTATCGTTTCCAGCAGAAGCTGTAATCGTTACGATTAGTTACATAAAAATGACCGAACAACGCCCCCAGTACGCCTGACCCATTACAGGCAGAGCCGCCTAATACTTGTGCAACAACAGGGGCTCCCGCTGCAGCTTCGAGCCCCCGCGCCACAACCGCGCCGACCACAACGCGAACCGGCCCGGATACCGGTTTTATGACCCTTTATTTATTTGTAAAGCGAATCAAGAAAAGGTAGATTGTCCCGGTTGCAACGAGAGCCGGCAGGCGCCGGAGCGGAGGATGTACGTGGTCATCACCTTCATAACTATTTTCGCGATCGGGATCGCGGCCGGCGTGGTCGGGGCGATCCTCGGCCTTGGCGGCGGCATCATCATCGTCCCCGCACTCACCCTCGGCTTCGGCATGCCGATGCGCACCGCGGTCGCAGCCTCGACCGTCTGCATCATCGCCACCTCGACCGGTGCCGCGGTCGCTTTCCTGAGAGATCGTCTCACCAACACACGAGTGGCGATCTGGCTCGAGATGGGAACCTCGCTGGGCGCCCTGACCGGTGCCCTGGTGGCCGCCCTGGTGAACCAGCGCGTCCTGTTCATCCTGTTCGGACTGCTGCTGGCATATTCTGCCTACAACATGTTCCGCACCAGGAAAGAGCACACCAGACCCGATGTGGTTCCGGATGCCATCTCCAGCAAACTCAGGCTGGGGGGCTCCTACTACGACAAGGCGCTGGGGCGCCGGGTGGAGTACCAGGTGACCCGGACGCTGCCGGGGCTGATCATCATGTACTTCTCGGGGGCGGCCGCGGGGCTTTTGGGGATCGGGGCCGGGATCTTCAAGGTGCCGGCCATGGACCAGGTGATGGGGATGCCCTTCAAGGCTTCCAGCGCCACCTCCAATTTCATGATCGGGGTGACCGCTGCCTCGGGGGCGGTAGTGTACTTCGCGCGCGGCGACGTGAAGCCGCTGGTGGCGGGGCCCGTGGTGCTCGGGGTGCTGCTCGGCGCGATCCTGGGAGCACGCCTGATGATGCGCATGCCGGCCAGCAAGATCAGGCTGTTCTTCATGCCGATCCTAGCCTACACGGCTATCGAGATGATCTACAAGGGGGTGAAGTGGTGGTAGCGATCGAGCCGGAGGAAAAGGCGGAGCACCCGATCGAGCTGGTGCTGGCGAGGCTGTTACGGTTGGGTTCGCTGGTGGCTGCGGCGCTGCTCGCCGTGGGAATCGCCCTGATGGTACTCGGCCAGACCGCATTTGCCCCCAGGCTGATCACCGTGGGTCTGCTGGTGCTGCTAGGCACCCCGGTCCTGCGCGTCATAGCCGCCGCGGTCATCTTCGTCAAGGAACGCGACTGGCACTTCGCCCTGTTCTCTCTGGTGGTGCTCTGCGCCATCGCCGCAGGAATCTACTTCGGCAAGGGGATGTGACGGGGGCTACTCCTTTTCCCCGTCTCCTTGGCCGCCGCCGGCCAGCTTCTGGCGCGCCCTCTCGGCAATCTGGCGCCGCCGCGGCCCGCTTACCAACTTCTCTTCCAGAAAGGCGATCATGGCAATCCCCGCCGTGACCAGCACCCCGATTGCCAACAATTTCAACACGAACATGCTTACCCCGCTTTTACCGTATCTTTACGCCTGCCCAATCTGCCTGAAGCGCCGTCCGTTGTCAACCTCGCCATCCCTGCTCTCTTGGTCCCGCTGGCGAAATTGGAGTGGAATAATACTTCTTTTCGTGTAGAATGAGCCGCCCCTTATGTTCATGATTTGCAATGCCCCCAGGCAACCGGGGATGGACCAGTTTCGGGAGTTTACCGGGACAACGCCAAGGCCGTTGCCGCCGAGCTTCCCAAGAAGTCCAAGATCCTGGCCAAGGAACTCAAGGAAGGGAAGATCAAGATCGTTGCTGCAAAGTACGACCTGGACGACGGCAAGGTCACCCTGCTCAAGTAGCCGCAGCCGCACGCAAACAAAAAGCCGCTCCCATCAGGGGGCGGCTTTTTCAGTTCAGTGCGAGTGCTTACCGGTTCAAGGCTCCGCCCGGTGCAGCTTCGGGATCAGGGACTGGTCTAGTTCGGCCATCTGCTCTTCCCCCAGCGTGAGGAGCGCCTCGCGCAGCAGCCCTGCCTCCGCCACCACGCGGGCGACATCCACGCCCAGGCAGGTATCGGGGACCCGTCTCAGGAGGTCGGGGCCCCGCTGCAGCAGCCCCTCTGCTCCCTTGAAGTTGCCGTTACGCCAGTGGTACAACGCCACGGCGACCTGCAAAAGTCCCTGATAGAAATCCCGCAACTCCCCTTGGGCGCCAACCCAGAGTTCCTCGAGCGTCTCGTGACATGCGAACCACTCCTGCCCGTTGAACTCCGCGATTGCCTGCTGCAGTTCTTCTGAAGGCGTTACCTGGCATAGTTGGTCCCCCGGTACCCTCGGCGCGGACATCGCTAGTCCACCAGCACCGGGCGCAATCCCGGCAGGAGCTTTCTGGCCTGGCTGTCACATCCTACGCAGGAGATCCGGTCGATGTACAAGCCGTCGGCTCCCGGGGTGCAGGAGGCGGCAGGGAGGTCAGACTGGCTCGAGGGCTTGCCGCAGCCGGCAGCGCCGCTGGTGCAGATCCGGCTAATGCGCACAAGGGAGTACTTGGTCACCACATGCTGCTGGTAGCTTTCGCCGGGGAGGAACCCGGAACAGTCAGTGGCAGGAACGATGACCCACCAACCGATCAGCTTGCCGTTTTTGTCGTATTCCTTGTTGGAGCGGTCCACCTGGGGATCGTACATCATCGCCTTGATATCACGTAGAACGGTGTCGCTGCTGCTGGCCGCGGCGAAGATGGGGAGGCCGCAGACCTCCTGGACTGGCATCTCCTGGCAGACTAGGTCGGACATCGAGTTGGTGATGGTCACCGGGTGCAAGAGCGAGGTGTAGAGGTAGCGGCCGGAGAGCGTCCCCGGGGACTTCGTGTCCCAGGCGGCGTGGCTCATGCGACGTTCGGGGATATTGCAGATCTGGGGAAAGGTGCAGGAGGGCTGGCATGCCTCGGCGCAGATGGCCATGTTGGAACGGGTCCCCGGTACCAAGGCGGCGGTAGCCACCGGCGTGGAGCCGAAGTCTCCGGTGCCGCTGATCTTGGCGATGAAGGTGCCCAGGGTGCCCAGCCCCACCGAGCTGCTTTCGGCGGTGCGCCTGGTCCTGACCTGTATCGCGTTCACCGGGGTGGCGCCGGGAGTGTAGCTGCGGCTGCTCATGTTCCAAAAGCCGACCGTGATATCGTTGTCACCGGTCAGCGCGTTGCCGTTGTTGTTCAAAAGTCCCACCAGGGCGGCGGCATCGTGCTTGCCGGTGACCAAGTCCACCGCCGTCGCGCGCGCCTGGGGCTGGACCACATCTCTGGAGATGTCGGGCAACCGCGCGGGGTCGGTCTGCGCCTGCAACAGGTAGCGCTGCTTGATGCTCTGCGCCCCTGTAAGGGCAGCCATCTCGGCGGAATGTTGCAGATCCTCTTCGCTGACGTACATGTAGCCGATGTCGATGGCAAGACCTGTCACCACCAGGAAGACGACCAGCATGATGGTGACGTAACTGGTATCGAAGGCTGACTCTTCTTCGGACACGATCATCTCCAGAGTGGGCAGTGTTTGTTGCGGGTGCGACATAATAACATCATCGCGAAAAAAAGGGCCATGCAGAATCGCATGGCCCCTTCATTTTTTTTAACGTCGGTGCAACAAGACCTAGGCGGAAACCTTGACCGTGGCTTTCTCTCCAACAAGCTCGGTTGCCTCGACCTCGACCGCTTTCTTCTCACGGAGGAAGAAGGTGATCACGGTGCCCAAGGCCAGGCAGGAACCTGCCAGGATGAAGGATTTGTTCAGGCCGCCCGGCTGGGCGTTCATCATCTCGGAAACACGCCCCATGACCAAGCCACCAACACCCCAAGCGGAGAAGAGCACGCCGTAGTTGAGGCCGTAGTTCTTGAAGCCCCAGTAATCCTTGGCGAAGGAGGGGAACAGGGTCAGGTTGGAGCCGTAGTTGAAGCCGATCAGCGAGGCAAGCAGAACCAGCATGGCGGCAGAACCGGAACCGACCACCGGAACGGCGGCGAACATCAGGATGGCCTGGAAGCCGAGCATGAGGGTCAGGGTGGCGCGGCGGCCGATCTTGTCGGAGAGCACACCGGCGACCACGCGGCCGGAGGCGTTGCCGATAGCCATGATGGCCACGGCGACGAAGGCCATGGCGCCCATGCTCTGCTTGGCCAGACCCGCGACGGAGCCGATCACCATGAGGCCCGCGCCGGCGCCGATGAAGAAGGTTGCCCACAGCATGTAGAATTTCGGGGACTTGAGCATTTCGCTCACGTTGGCGTCATAGCCGGACTTCTTGGCCGGGGCCGCCTTCTCGTCACCCTTCAGCGCCGGCTCAGCCGGAACGTACCCTTTGGGCGGGTTCACCAGGGCGAAGGAGAGGCCGCAGACGATGACCGCGAAGCCAGCGGCGAGGATGTACATGGACTGCTGGATGCCGTAGACGCCCAGCAGGTAGCTGGACAGCGGCGCGATGTAGACCGGCGCGAGACCGAAACCGGCGACCACGATGCCTGCGATAAGGCCGGTCTTTTTGGAGGAGAACCATTTCAGTGCCGGCGGGGTGGCGGCGGAGTAACCGAAGCCGAAGCCGGAGCCGGCCAGGACGCCGAAGCCGGTGACCCAGGCGGCGTAGCTGTTGGAGTAGCCCATGAGGCAGAAGCCCGCACCGACCAGGATGCCGCCGATCAGCGCGGTGCGCGCCGGGCCGATCTTGTCCTGGCACTTGCCGGCGAGGATCATGGAGAAGGCAAAGGCGAGACAGCAGAGCGCGTACGGGTCGTTGATGGAAGCCTTGTCCCACTGGAAGGCGCCCGCGGCGTGAGACTCGATGGACGCCTTGATGGCACCCTTGAAGATACTCCAGGCATACAGCACCCCGAGCGCCAGGTTGATTCCGGTTCCGGCGAAAACTACCTGCCAGCCCTTGTTAGATGTTGTCTGTGTCATGCCTTTATACCTCCATGTTGGGATTGACCGCTCTTGCCACAGACCTTAGCAACTCGCATACCAATGTTTTACGATTTTGTATATTTTTCAAAGTTGCGCAATTTCAGCATATTACAGCGATACACTCGACACACTCTGCGCGAAGGACAACGCGCCCTTTTCGCATTACAGCAAAAGGCCCGACCGCTGATAAAACCGGTGGAACTCGCTGATGCGGCGTGATATCAGCACGTTGATCATTGCTGCCGCGCCGCCGCATGCCTTTCGCATAAATGCAAAAGGTGTGTTCATGTTTTGCAAAACTGTAAATATCGTCGGATTTGTATAACAGGTGGGTATCAAAATTTCGGGAAACCAAAAGCAAAGGCCGGCTCAACGAAGAAGGCCGGCCTTGTCTCTTGCCCTGCGGGGTAGGCTCAGCAGAACAGGACGTTCCCCCTGCGCTCGGGGCCGCGGTAGGTTCTCCCCCCCATCCCTCTCACGCAGTCGACGCCGACCTGCACGCACTCACCGTCGCTGCGCAAGAAGGAGACGATCGCCGCCTGCTCTATCAGTTCCTGGAGTTCTTCTGCCTTTACCAGCCCGCGTCTTTCATCAGCAAACACAACCGGAATCTTCATAGCGCCCTCCTCCGTTACCGTTCAGGGTAGTTCAATCTTTGTTAGTGTATTCTAGCAATGCCCGCGAGGTTGGCAAGAACGGCGATGGTAAAATTCGCGGCCTCACTGTCATATCCCTTGCCGTAAGAGCATCCACCAGACTTTCTAAAGGGTACCGTGACAATTTCCTCATTTCCTTCACATTATCTTCATATTCAGGAGGTACCGTATCTCCATAGGACACCTGAGAGAGCCACCATTAAGCCTGATCGACAAGGAGAAGTGACATGAAAACACAGCTAAAGCAATTGGCACTGTTCACCTGCATCACCGCGTCAGCCGTTATGGCTGGCCACAACGCGTTCGCCGGCTACGGCCCGATGCCTGGTGAAGACGGCAAAGAGTGCGCAGAGCAGCAAAAACCGGGCGGGCACCGTGGCATGTTCATGAAGATGGCCAAGGAGTTGGGGCTCTCCGACCAGCAAAAGCATGAGGCACGGGCGATCTTCGAATCAGGCCGGGCCAAGAACGCCCCGCTGTTCGCTTCCCTCAGGCACGAGCGGCACGAACTGCAGGCCCTTGTTCGCTCCGGCAGCGCCGACGAGTCCGCCATCAGGACCCAGGCGGCACGAGTGGCGGCACTGCAGGCGGACGTCGCCGTGCAAAGGGCCGCGCAGAACAGACAATTTATTGCCCTGCTGACACCGGAGCAAGCGGCCAAGTTCAAGGCACTGCGTGAAGCACGCCGCGAAGGCCGTGGCCGCCACGACAGATAACCTGCAACAGGCGCTGTCGCCCCGGCTGCGGCAGCGCCCTTCACCGAGCCGTTTTTCCCTGCCACGCCCCCCCTCGCCAACGCGGCCATGCCGCACCTCTGCCAAAATCAGTTTACGTAAAACCTTCCGCACCTCATGTTGGGCAAACTCCGCCGCGTTGTGCATTACTCTGCAGTGGCGTAAAATAGCAGCTGGTTAGGAGGTGTCACATGAGACAACTAAGACCCATCTTTTTAATACTGTTTCTCCTTTTGGGCGCCTGCGCCACCGATCCCGATGTGCACCAGCAACGCATGGCAGCTCTGCCTCAGCACTACAAGCAGTTCGACGTCCTCATGGGATATGAAGTGATACCGGCTAACGGAAGCACCGTGGTCCAGGGTGTGGTGAAGAACGTGCGCTATTTCCAGATGCGTGACCTGGAAATCTGGGCGGTGCAGTTGGACGATCAGGGCAGGGTCCGGGCGCGGGGGATGACCTTCATCATACCGACCGAACTGGAACAGGACGAAAGTGCGGACTTCAGAATCAAGATCCCGGTGCAACTGGCTGCGGGAGACCGGCTCCGCATCACCTACAAGTACTTCGGCTACGATGGCGGATCTCGCGGCCTTGGGGACACCAACTGGATGCAGAGCTTCGAGACCACAGTTCGGTAACAGGCACTCTCAAGCCGGGCGCAACAGCGACAGTACAGCGACAGTACAGCGACAGTACAGCGACAGTACAGCGACAGTACAGGGACAGTACAGGGACAGGCAATGGTCAACAAACGGGATGAAGACAAGGCCACCAGTGACGTCCAAGCCCCCTCGCAGCGGGCCGGAGACCAGTACTTCCGCCTGATGGCGGAGCAGGTGAAGGACTACGCCCTGATCCTGCTCAACGTCAAGGGCGAAATCGTGTCATGGAACAACGGCGCCGAGCGCATCACCCGCTACCTCGCCCACGAGATCCTGGGCAGGCACTTCTCCCTGCTGCACCCCAAGGAGGAGATCCGCTCCGGCACTCCGCAGCGGGAACTCTCGATCACGGACAGCATGGGAAGCCTGGAGCTGCAGGGGTGGCGCCTGCGCAAGGACGGCAGCCGCCTCTGGGCCGCCATCACCCTGAACGAGTTCCGGGATCCGGATGGGGGGCGTGCCGGGTACGTGCTGATCCTGCATGACAACACCGAGCGGCGCGCGTCCGAGGAGGCGATGGCGAAAAGCCGCACCATGCTGGAGCGCCTCTTCGAAACGGCACCCGACGCCATCGTGGTAGTGGACGGAGGGGGTGTAATCCGCAAGGTGAACCAGCAGGCCGAGGTGATCTTCGGTTACATGCGCGAGGAACTGGTGGGCCAGCGCATCGAGACCCTCATCCCCAAGCGCTTCCACAAACGTCACCGCCAGCACCTGCGCAACTACTTCGGTGATCCCAGGGCCAGGAAAATGGGGATCGGGCTGGAGCTGTACGGGCGCCACAAAAACGGCTCAGAGATACCGGTGGACATCATGCTGAACCCCATAGAGGCGCAGGAATCGACCTGGGTGTTCGCCGTCATCCGGGACATCACGCTGCAAAAACAGGGAGAAGCGAAGATCCTCGAACTGAACCTCGCCCTAAGGAACCAACTGGAGCAGTTGGCCGCCACCAACCGCGAGCTCGAGTCGTTCAGCTACTCGGTCTCCCACGATCTGCGGGCGCCACTTAGGCATATCATCGGCTTCGTCGACCTGTTGAACGCTAAGGCGGGGACGGGACTGGATGAAAAGAGCCGCCACTATCTCGATGTCATCGGTAGCGCTGCCAAGAAGATGGGACTGCTCATCGACGACCTGTTGGCGTTCTCCAGGATGGGACGCAGCGAGATGATGAAAGGTTGGGTGGACCTGGGGCTATTAGTGCGGGAGATCGTAGCCGATCTGCAAGGGGACCTGCAAGAAAGGGAGGTGCAGTGGGATATCGCGCCGCTGCCGGTAGTTTTGGGCGACGCCGCCATGCTGCGCCAGGTGCTGATCAACCTGATCGGCAACGCCATCAAGTTCACCCGGTCTCGTGCTACGGCCACGATAGCCATCGGCTCGGTGGAACGGGAAAACGAGCAGGAGGTCTACGTCAGGGATAACGGTGTCGGCTTTGACGAGGCCTACGCCAACAAGCTGTTCGGGCTGTTCCAGCGCCTGCACGCCAACGAGGAGTTCGAGGGGACCGGAGTGGGGCTCGCAATCGTGCAGCGCATCGTGCTCAGGCATGGTGGCAGGGTCTGGGCCGAAGGGGGACTCAACACAGGCGCCTGTTTCTGGTTCTCTCTGCCCAACAAGGTCGACTGACCCGCCGCAGGGGAAACGCGGACTAAAGCTTGTTCCGCAACGTTTCCTTCAGTTCCAGGATCGCGAGGGTCTGCATGTACTCACCTAGAAAGTCGATATTCTTGAACGCCACACCTTCGCCGAAATAATCGTCGATCTCATGAATCGCCTGCTTCATCAACTTCTGCCCCGGGGTCAATCTAGCCAGATCTGGGTTCATCGTTCGCTCCGCGATGTGTTGTGGTTTTGAATTAGATCATTTTAAACACGAGTCCACAAGTGTCAACAACTCCGACGCTTTCCCGACGCCAGAAGTTCCCCCAGCTAGGGTATGCCACGAACGGCGTGATCCCCTACAGCTCGTTATTTGCCCTGCGCAGGAGCAAAAGTCTTCGGGAGCGGTCCGTAGTCGCACTACCGACTTTTCTAGCACAGGTCGATTTCAACCACCGCTCCTCCTCGCCTTCCTTGTCTGGGCCTCCTGGTGACCACCGGGCCGAGCCCGTGGGGTCGTACCTGACGCGGTGCCGATTCTACTCCGTTGCCTTGATCACCGTCAAGATGCGGAACAATAGCGTAAGTGACGCGGTGGCATAGAAAACGGTTGCCTGAGGCGGCTGACGCTTGCTATAGTGCGCCGCATTATGCTAGGGGAAGATAGGAATGACTGATACGGAAAACCAGATGGGGCTCTTCGAGTTGGACGGGATGAGCGGAAACGTGCCGCCCTCCCCCGCGCCGGCCAGGGAGTCGCGCAAACCCAAAAACAGCACGCAGCCCAAGGCGTCGCCCCGTTCCGCCACAGCTCGCCCCGCCCCCGAAAAGGGGAAGGTCGCCCCCAAGGCGGGAGGCAAGGTTGTCTCGGGAATGGTGCCTGAAGGGGACGTGCGCCTCACCGCCAATATCAGGCAAGATCTGCACCTGAAACTGAAGATTGCCTCGGCCTACCGCAGGACCACCATCGGCGAGATCATCGAGGAACTGCTGGAAAAGTACCTGTGAAAAAGCGGTTCCACCTACCTCCTGCACCCGCACCAACTATTTGGATGTGGCAGGTAAGGCAGAGCGAGCTGCCGTGGTCACTCATCACTAGATGATTTCTTTCCGGGTTCAGAGGGGCGTGACAGGTCAGCAGCCGACTTTGCCGTTCACCAGCAGGATCCTGCTAGTGCCGAACAGAGGCTTGTAATCCGCGTGGTTGGCTGCTACGTAGTCCAGGTAGTCCATGCCGCCGGGTGCTCCCGGGTGAAGGGCTGTGAACGGGTCCTGCACCCCATCCTTTACTGCCTGACGTACACGCTTTTCCGGCTTGGTGTCCGGCACGTGCGGTTCCTCCCCGTGTTTCCCTTGCCCCCCCTTTGCACCCCCTTGCCACCTTGGCTCCACCAAGAGATCGCCTCAAATAGCGTACGCGAATGCCAAGACCTACAACCACGCAAGGGTCCGTACAAACACACGCAGTATCGCACCCATACGTACCTTTCACTAACCCCAAAACGTCGTCGCCATGGAATACAATTATTTCAATGCTGGCCTACTCGCAGCTGCAACTCGCACACTAATCCTTGGCATGGCACTTGTTGCACAGGCTGCGCTGAAAGATGGCGAACCGCGAGGCGGGGCGGCCGTAGTAGGCTTGTCTTGCCTCAGCCTCGGTCCTCCCCTGCGCTGTTACAGAAGAGGCCCTGCTGTCTATGCCTGCGTAGCTGCCATTTCCCACCATCATGGTTGCCTCTGTGTTCCACCTGGTCATACTGTCCCACCCGGAGGCATGACCACGGTGACAGGAGAGGCAGGAGACGTTGGGCCTATCTCCCATGCCACCAGGGCCGCTCGTGACTGAGCCGTCACTGTTGGCGGTCATCTTCAGGACGCTGTAGTCATCAGTTCCCATTTCGTAGGGAACCAAAGAGGTGTACGAGGTCGCTTGGCTACCGTTGAGGTCACCTGACTTAACGTAACTGTTATAGTTGGCGACAATCTGGTCGCTGAACTTCGCGTTGTTGCCGGCCACGTGCTGTGAACCGCCACTTGAGTGGATCCCAGAGTGACAGTTCTGGCACCACTCGGACATGCCGCTGCCGTAGGCCACACGGGTGTCGCTGCCTGCTTCCGAACGGTTGTAATTCTCGGGCGACACGGCGACCGGCGGATCGGTCCTAAAAGGTTCCCCTCCCAGAGCCGACTTAGGCAGGTACCCCTTGCCCGCAAGCATCCGGTAGGTCCCCACGGCCTTGGTGGCATCAGGGGCAGGGCTGTTCTTGTACGAACCGGACGAAACGATTTTCACACCGCTGGAGCTTATGCTGCCGTCCTGGTTCCTGCGGTAGTTGCCATGAGGGTCATGGCAACTTGTACAGGAAAGGCTGGCGCTCGGGTACTGACCACCTGGGGATACAGCGTGCCTGCCGTCCCGGCTGTACCCGAAATCGATGGCCACTATATTGTGCCCATGACTATCGCCGGAACTCGTCTCCATCTCTCCCGCCTCATTCCTCCACCGGTAGTTCTTCTTAAGCCACCCGAAGTCTCCCCCGGGGGACAGTTGCACGGGAGCCCCACCCGCAGAGAGGTCGGCCTGCGCTGTCGCAACATAGTGTCCATTAGCCCTAAGCATGGAAGCCGGCGCCTGATGGCAAATAAGACAGGTAGAACTGGCATCACTCCCCCGCAATTTTATACCACCGCTGTTGTCAGGGAGCTTTTTCTGAGTCGTTCCCTCTTCACCAAATGCGTGACACCCTTCGCACTGCCCCACTGTACCCGAGTGAAATAACTCTGCCGACGCGCCGAAAGCCGGACCGGTTATACAAGCAGCTATCGCTAAAAACATGGAGATTTCTATTATAGGTGTTTTTTTCATTGTTGGCCCCCTTACGCGTTATGCCATTGACATTTCACGAACGGTGCCGAATATTATCAACCTAGATTTTATCCAAAACAGCCCGGAATAATTACCTTTTTAACGAGGTGTCACACAAAAAACTGATTTGATTTTTCAACTGCAGTTGTATACCATCTGAACACCTGTTCAATTATTTTCCTGTCAAGGCTGACGGGGACTAGCAAGGGACATATGAAGAAGGGAGGAAAGGGGTAGGACCGGCACCATGGCATGTTGCTCTGGTGCCATCAGAAGTGTCGCGGACTACTCGCGTGGCCGAGTGGACACCGAGCGGTTCATCTCGTAGGGCACACAAATCGGCAAGGAGGCTGCATAGGCCCTCGAGGAGGTTCTCTCCCGCAGGACCTTCGACCTTCACCGAGCTCAATTTACACTCCGTATGGGGTACAAGCGCTTCGACCGGGAACGGTCGGGATGTAGCTTGCGAGAGGGCAATGCGGATCAAAGGGTCAACTGCTCATCACATTACTGCCCGAGACGACCAGAAGGACCTGCTGAAATCATTGAGTAGCGCTACGACAGGGCTGCCACCACCATCACTAGCCAGGTTGCCGATCAAGACGTGGTAACGCCATACAGGACAAGATCGTGGCCAATGCGATTCCCGATAGGTTGGCGCACATGCCCATTAGATCGACCTGCAGGGGAATGCCTTCGGCGGAAGAGATCGACGTTGACCTGACACGGGACCTATGAGACAGTAATGACCCTCATCACCTCGCGACTACACCGACTACACTTGGTACCAGACGCTCACCAGCAACGGCATCTTCATCGTCGCGCGATGGCCTTGGTTGAGTGCTTCAAGAAGCGCCGCTGCCTGAAAGCTAAAGGCGTGGTGGTTGACCAAGAGATTGCGCTCAAGGAAGTTAAGACAAACTGCGACTCGTCCAGTTCATCGCCGAAAACGGGAACAAGTATCCTTCATCACCAACGCTCATCACTTGCAAGGTTGTGGCAGAGCTTTATAAGGATCAGAGGCAGATCGAGCTGTTCTTCAAGTGGATCAAAGTAGCCAGAAGGTGAAGACGTTCTTGGAGGCCTCCTAGTACGCTGCCCAGACTCAGCTCTGGATCACCATGTACGCTTACCTGCTGCTCGCGTGGCTGAAGTTCAAATCGAAGCTCGGGCTGTCCGCACAGCGAATGTTTCGATTATTACAGATGAATTTGTTCGAGCGCAGAATATTTCGACCACGCCAACTACGCAAAACCCACAGCTGGCGCTACTTTAAAAACTATGGGACAGCAGTGGGTCTATCCATTGATTCTCTGACTCTTAGCGCCGAATATAGTTAACAAGGGCCTATTCGTCTCGACGGCTTTCTATAAGTTTTAAGTTTTTTCAAATGTAACAATCCAAGGAGGCAACACAAATGGGTAAATACTGCATGTCAAAGAAAGTATGGATTGTTTTATGGGCTGGACTCGCCCTTATCACTGCTAAAAGCCTAACCTACGCTGCGGCCCCAAAGGCGCCCTCCCTCCCAAAGCCGCAAAATATGACCCAGGCCAAGACACAGGCGACCACAACAGATATTCCAATCCCCAAATTATTGAATGATGACTGCATAAAATGTCACAGCAAAGCACCTGCTGACATAGCTGCGGCAGGCACCAAACACAAGACAGAGATCGGCTGCCAGGACTGCCACAATGGGCATCCTCCTAAAACACGCAAGATCATCCCGCTCTGCAGTCAATGCCACGAAGGAAAGCCTCATTACAAACTGGCCGCTTGCAACAGTTGCCACTTCAATCCCCATACACCTCTGAACATCAAAATGGGCAGAAATATCACAGATCCCTGCCTTACCTGCCATACAGGTCAGATCGTCAAGTTACGTGACAACAAAAGCAAGCATACGGCGCTCTTTTGCAGTACGTGCCACAACACCCACGGCATGATTCCTGAGTGCACCCAATGTCACAAAGCACACTTCGCGGAACAGACCAATGCCGACTGCAAAAAGTGCCACCAGGCACACATGCCGAAAAACATTGTATACGACGCCCAAACACCTTCCAGGGACTGCGCCGCCTGTCACAAGAAAGCTTTCGAGCAACTTACGGCCAGTGCCTTCAAGCACAAGAACCTGGCTTGCGTGACTTGTCATAAGGCAAAACACAAGATGGTGCCTCAGTGCCAAAGCTGTCACGGTACACCACACCCGGCATCTATGCTGGCCAAGTTCCCGAAATGCGGAACCTGTCACAGCATCGCGCACGATCTGAATAACTATAAAGACACAAAATCCCCACAACTTGGCACTACTAAAATTCCGAATAAGCAACCCAATAAATAATCGGTCACGGGGAAGGCATATACAACAGAGGGCCACTGCACTGCAGTGGCCCTCTGTTGTATATGCACCTATTTTTTTTATTCAGAAGTAGTGATGTGCCTCGACATTCAACATCATTTCAATGAATACCCCAGCATTCGAGACATGCAAAAATCACTCTCATAAGTCGGATCTGCCTTTTGGGACTGATCCATTTCACTGCTTTTTCGAGAGCTTTGAATTTTGGACAAGAAGTATCGTCATATCTTTGCAGTGAAAGTTCTGCTCCCAGGCTTTGCATACCACGGGATGACGCAAGCATATTAAGGCCTGATGGTCGCGTTTTCCACAATGACTTTATAAAAATACCCGCTCCCGAAATCCTTGTCTTTGGCCAATGTGCCAGTTATTGTCACAATTTTACCTACTGTCGGGAGTGCCTGGGTAGTGGTCACCGTCAAATCGTTATCTTGTCTGTTTGAGGAACCACTACCATCCTGCAGATGTATCCAGTTCCTGTCCATGATCCCGCCCGACACCTTGACCACTTTTCCCTTTACAGTCACCTTTTGCTTGTCAAGGGCGGCCTTTCCTGTGAAAAGTTCACTCACCTTGTAGACTTTTCCGGCTGATGACTTTTCATTTTTTGAACCCGCATCCGCACATTGCCCAACCGCTGGAAGTGCAAGCGCAATTGCAAAGATCAGGACTTTCGTAAATTTGTTCATTCATACTCTCCTTAAATGTTTAATTGCCTCGTTGTCAACGCCTCGGTGTCAACCAGAAACCGCACAAAAACATAACGGTTCTAATTAGCAACAACGAGCCATTAATCTTGTCCCCCCCGGCAAAGCCGGGGAACTTGATTGGTGAAGCGCTCAAAACGGTCGTTTAAATCTGAGACCGCTTAAAAGCGACTAAGTTCGTAATTGAAACTGGTCTATCCTTAGATCCTCTCTCTTGGCGCCGAATATAATCGACTATGACCTGTTCGTCTCGACCGATGGTAGAGACGAAGCAACCGCCAGCCCAGAAAGGTTTTACACTTGAAGTACTAGTGCGACCACCAAAGTTGCTTGCAATAGCAATTGCGTTCTTGCCCTTGATGCACCCGATCACTTTGGATACCGCACGCTTCGGCGGTATGGAGATATTCACGAACGGAGGGAGGCGCCACTTTACCCTGGAGCAGTCAAACTTTTCGGGGTCCCCCTGCAAAGCCGGGCGTATTACGATTGCAGCCCCCTGGAAGGATCCTGTCCACATTCGATTATTTCAGAATCAAAACCCAATCTGCAAGCCCCAATCATACTCCCAGAAGTTGTCGAACGTTGGAAGTCCCCACCAACAGGTGGGGTGTTGCCTTTAGAAAACTACATGTTATCGTGGCAGCGCTGACAGTTAAACCGTGTTGAGAATGCTACCTGGTCATCATGGCAGGCACCACACGATTTTCCCTTATCCATATCCTGCATGGTCATGCGAGGCCGGGATTTTTCATACCCAAGCTTGAATACCCGGGGATGGCAATCGACACATTTGTATGCGGGCAAATGGGCAGCATGCCTGAAATTGACTTCCCATGGTTTTCTTGCCTTCATAAGTACATTACCTGCCAAATGACATCGGGAACAGTCCTCCAAGGCAAAGGCTATTTTCCCTTTGTGACAGGCACCGCATGACTTGCCCTTTTCCATTTGGGCCATGCCAACAGAACGATTCCTGCTAGGTTTGAAAAGACGCGGATGACAAACATCGCACTGGATCTTTGAAATGTGTGCGGCATGAGGAAAAATGACATCACCGGTCGGTTGGACACGAAAGCTCACGTCCTTCACGGTGTGGCACCTCCCACACTTTGAAAGCGAAAAAGCGCGTTTACCGTGGCAGGCCCCACATGACCGGCCGCTGTACATTTCAGACATGGTGACCGGGCGCTTGCCGTGAGATTTATAGATGGTCGAGTGACAAGTGATACAATCATCGCCGTTTATTGTTTTATTGGGGAAAAGTGCCTTAAAGTGCTTATCATGGCTGAAGACGACGGTCCCTCCTTCACGGACTGAATAGACATAATCCAGAACCCCCAGGGCATTGGCGGGAATGGCACTAAGCAAAACAAACGCTGCAAGTGCGCCAACGAATCTGTATGGGTATCGTAATGGTTTCAAGTATCAATACCTCGGAATTAAAATTGGGGAAATGACACCTCCTACATACCATCCCGCAGCGCCTTGCCGTCGGCCAGACCGTTGAAACAGCCGTAGGCCATTCCCAACCCCAAAGAGGTGGGCATCAGATCGCCGTTGGAACCGCCCGCGGCTGCGGGCGTCTGTCCGGATGCCGGCTCCTGGGTTGGAGCAGGCACTTTCTCCTATGCCGCAGGCAAAGGTGCTGTCATGACCAGAGGTTGCGCTGACAGCATCGGTTTACCCGCCGTTTTTGGCGGCGTACAGATCGATGGTACAAGGGCGACATCCTGCATGCTGAAATTAGTTGTAGTGTCCCTGGCTATTTGGGTACCACTGGGGACAAAGAAGGCCACTGTTACCGCAAAGTGCAGGGCAAGCGAAAGCGCAAAGGCATACCCCAGTTAGCGTTTCCTGGCATCCGGGTGGAACGCGCGTAGTTTTGATTCTATCAGTGGCAACCGAAACAGGCTGATGTGAAAGGAGCGTACACGTTGACAGTCCCGTTTGCATGCAAGGTCGTATTGGTAATAGTGTCGCCGACGCCGTTGTTCGGGCTGCTGGCATCAGGATGGCACAACTGACACTGGTTCAACGCCCCGGTCGGGCCTTGACCACCATGATAGCCGCTGTGCCACACATTGGATCCGGATGAGCCATTACGCGGAGGATCGTCGTGGCAGGCGGTGCAACCGGCCGCTCCGGTGGCATACCAGGAGGGGGTTGCCCTGCCAGCACTGCCGTAATAGTTCACAGTAGTCAGGACCACTTGTTCGAGACCCCAATCGTAGCTGTAATAACTGAAGGTGCCGGGAGGGACGGCGTGGCAGGCAACATTGGAACAACTCTTTAAAGTCGCGTCAAAGGTCGGTGCGGGCAATCCGGCGCCATAGGCGGGGCCGTTCTTCGCGAAGGCAAGGCGCCCGGCTACGCTATGGCAGACCTTGCAGTTGTAACCGGCTGTTGCATGACCGCCATGGGCACCGGTAGGGGTGCAGTAAGGGTCACCGTCTACGCAGGAATTGGTCGCAATCAGTGCTGTTTTCTGGGTGCTTTTCGTTTTGGCTGCCTTTTCAGCATAGAACGCATCAACGGACTGATCGTGGGGAGCCCAGTCAGCCCCGTCGAAGATGTATTCGCGATTCTCGATCGTATTGACCCAGATCATGCCGAACACCGCTTTCGCGGGGGCAACGGCTGATGTCACTTTGCCTGTGCGAGGGAGCGCATTAATATCTGCCCCCTTCGCAACGACTGTCTGCCGGTTGTATTGGGCAGTCTGCGAGGTCGCAGGTTGGCTCCCGCATGAAGCAATGACCATGAACAAAAACACACAGATCACTACAAAGCCAAGCCGGACTGGAAGATAATAACGGTTGGTGTTCATAGCTTGTTCCCTTCCTTGTGGTAGTATCAGGTAACCCGGCCGTTAGGTTTGCTGAACGCGGGACCAATGGCTCTGCATCCCCGTCCCCCGGTGTGTTTACCCCCAGCCGGTGGCGTGTTCAAAAAAAACACCCTCTCGCCTGTTCGCTGGAAAACAATCAATGGCAGCCAAAGCAGGCAGACGTGAATTTTGCCTGCACGTTGACGACACCGTTCGCGTGCAGTGACGAATTGGTAATCGTATCGCCGACACCGTTATTCGGACTGCTGGCATCGGGATGGCAGAACTGGCACTGGTTTCTGGCACCGGTCGGGCCTTGGCCACCATGATAACCGCTGTGCCACACGTTGGAGCCGGTAGAACCGTTGCGAGGCGGATCGCCATGGCAGGCGCTGCAGCCAGCCGGACCGGTGGAATTCCAGGCAGGAGTGGACTGGGCAGCGCTGCCGTAGCTCACAGTTTCGAGGTAGAGGTCACCGCTACCGTCCATGGTGTAAAAGCTGAAAGTGCCGACAGGGATGGCGTGGCAGGCGATGTTCGAACAGGTCTTGGTTGCTGCGCTGAAGGCAGGGATACCTAATCCAGAGCCGTAGGCGAGGTTGTTCGGAGCAGTTCGTGCGAAGGAAACCTGCCCGCCGACGTTGTGGCAAACCTGGCAGTCGTAGCTGCCATGACCGCCATGGGCGCCGGTCGGAGTACAGGCGGGGTCGCCGTCAAGGCAGACTTCATCCTGAGTCATCATCACAGTCTTGGCGGCGTTTTTGGTTTCTAGCGCCTTTGCCGCATAGAACTCATCAACGGATTGGTCATGAGGCACCCAGTCAGCCCCGTCGAAGATGTATTCGCGATTCTCGGCCGTGTTGATCCAGATCATGCCGAATACAGCCTTTGCAGGGGCAACAGCTGCCGTCACCTTGCCTTTACTGGGAAGCGTGTTTACCTCAGCGCCCTTGGCCACGACTGTCTGCTGGTTGGATTCGGCAGTCTGTGCGGGTGTGGACGAATCGCCACAGGAGGCAATGATCATCAGCGATGCTGCGCCAATCAGTCCAAGGGCAAGCCTAGTGGGGAGATGAATGCGGTTGGCGTTCATGTTGTGCTCCCTCCTCTGTTGAAATCTCTGAGCTCCCACTTTCCAATACGTTCACCTTGGCTCAGAGTAATTACTAAATAGCATCAATAACGAACAAGCACTATAAATAAGCACTATAAAATAGGTAATATTAACACTAACCCCGTCATGCGTTAGTTACAGAACCCTGAAATTCGGCTTTTCCACCCAGCCATATACTTGAAATGATCAATAGATGTATGCTGCAATCATAACCTACTTTTAATTTCGCTTTCTATAGGTTTCTTTTCCAGATTCACTCTTCAGCACTAAGGTCTCTTCCTGAACGACAGCCTTCAGACCCTTTTTATCCCCCTGGAAATCCACTTCAAGACTATAGGAATGCGGTGTCGTCTCTCTCCAAACAAACGCAAGGGCCGGCTGATTCTTCCCCTGAATAACACCGGAATTATCTGGCTTGAACTCTACGAGTTCCTGGACGTTGACGTTTTCCCATGTACCGACCACGTCCGGTTTTTTACTGCAGCCGAGTGCTAGTGCTACCAGCATGATCACTATCGTGGCCTGCAGTACATTCTGCCTTGTGAGGCTACGTATTAAACTTGATAGAAATTTCATTGTATATCCTTTCATTGGCGAACTCGTCGCATAGGTATCAGGACCGGGAGGAGTCAGTCCTTTGCGTGGCATTTGCTGCACATGGACCGTTGTTTGGAAACAAAAGCATCCGAAGTCCGGTCATAATAGGCTCTAGCTGTTTCGGCAGCGAGCCGCCCCTGGGCAGCAGCCACTGACATGGCTGACTTGCTGTCGCTGCCGACAAAGGCACCTTGATCAACTATCATGCCGCTACGCACATTCCAACGGGTCATATGGTCCCAACCGGAAGCGTGCGCACGGTGGCAGGAAAGACACATAACGGTTGACCCGTTTTTGGGGCCGCTTCGATCAGATCCGTTACTGTTCGCGATCACACTTAGGATGTCATAGTCTCTGGTGCCCATCTCGTATGGTACAAGTGAATTAAAGGCGCTGTCCTTGGAACCGGTGGTACTCCCGGAGCCCCGATAACCGTTATAGATGCGTATGACCTCAGTTGTCAGCAGTCCCGTGTTGCCCATGGGATGGGCATCCTTATGCGTCGTGACATGGCAGTTCCGGCACCATTCCGACATACCACTGCCATAGGCAACCCGGGTGTCGAATCTTGTTTCCGCCCGATTATAGTCGGGAGGAGAAAGCGCTGCCGGAGGATCGGCAGTGAAGGCAAAATCACCCTTCAGCGCAGCAGGCTGGTACCCGGCGCCCGCCAGCATGCGATATGTCCCCACCGTGCCAGCGGAGTCCGGATTCGGGCTGGTGCTGTACGAGCCGGAGGATTTTATCGGCAAGCCGTTCAGGCTGACGCTACCGTTTGCCGACCGGCGATAGGTGCCGTGAGGGTCATGACAACTGCTGCAGGACAGCCTGTCGGCCGGATAGGTACCGCCAGGGGCCAGGGCATTGGTCATATCCGGGTTGAAACCGTAATCGCGGGCCACGATATTGTGCCCGTGGCTGTCACCGGGGCTGCTCTCGTCGTTGACGTTATTGCCCTTGGACGACCACTTGAATGTTTTCAGCAGCCAGCCAAAATCGCCTGCCGGCGTCAGTTGCACCGGCGATAGCCCTGCAGCCAGGTCCTCCTTGCTGGTGGCGATGAAGATCCCAAAAGGCTGCCGCTGCCCAACCGGGGCGGAATGACAGCGCAGACAAATTGAACTCGGATCCATGCCGTTCAGCAAGCCTTGCTGCAACTCCGTACCCGGCACCACTGCCGCCGCTGAGGATGTAGTGCTAAATATCGGCTGAACCTTTTTGACATGGCACACATCACAGCTTGCGATGCCGCCGTTGTGAAAGCCTTTCGGGAACGAAGAAGTCGGCATCTCGAAACACCACGCTGCCCAGGAAAGGGGTGATACCACCGAGAACAGACAAACAAGAATGAGAGTCTGTTTCCTAGCCATAAAATCACCTGCCCGACTTTCACCGCTGCGTCACACATCCCATCCCCCTCCGGGTCCGCCAAAGGAGGAGGATGTGTGATGCCGATGGTGCCTCTATTGCAGCTTGAACATTTGAATACGGCTGTTGTCGCGGTCTGCGATAACTAAAATATCATTTCCGGCTAGGCATTCTTGGGCGGGATAGAACACCTGACCGGGCTTCCAGCCGAAGTTTAGATAACGGCCAAGAAACGAACCGTCAGGTCCCAGCAGGACTACACCGTTGTCATTCTGATCCAGCACAAAGACGCGCCCCTGACTGTCGATATCGATTGAAACGGCAAAGAAGAGGTAGTCCTGCAGGTCCTTGCCCATTTCCTTGAAGCTGTTCTCGTTTGCAGCAGCCCGGTAAACTTGGTCTTTCATGCTGTCCAGAATGAGGACCGTGCCCTGCTGGTCGACAGCAACGTCGGAAATATAGCCGTAATGTGCAGGAAACGGTACCTGACGGATAAAGAGCCCGGCGGGATCGAGTATCAGCACGCGTTCGCCTAGAATATCGACCAGGTAAATGTTGCCCTTGGCGTCGACCGCCAGGCTTCGCGTCACGGTCCCTGCAGGCCCGGGAACATTCTGGGGGTCGAGGTAGGCGACAAACGTGTTGTCGGCCGCCACTCGGGCTATCTTGCGGCTCTTGCCATCCAGCACCAGAGCTTCACCCTTGGGGGTGAATTTTGCCCGAAGCGGATAGGTCAACTGGGGGAGCTTGATCTCGACCCCATTTTTGAGGTCGTCGTTAACCAGACTGTAGCGGACCAGTCGGCCATTTCCTGTGTCGGACACCAGCACCGAGGTCTGGCTGCAGGCAACCCCTTCGGGGGCCTTCAGCGGCGCGTTATTGGCATCCTGGCTCGTTACCGCCAGCGGTCTGAATTTCACGGTAGTGGCAGCCTGGGCGGTATATGCGCCGACGGTCACCAGCAGAAAAGCAAGTATGCACAAAGTACGGATCATCATTATCACCTCGCGAGCTTCTCATGGCACTGGACACATACTTCTGTAGTTGTCGGATAAAAGAACATCTTCTTGTTTTCTGTCCCGTGGGAGCGATGACACGAAACGCAACCCAATGTAAGGTTTTTGTTCCGCGGATCGACCGACTTCTCACCGATCGGGTGGGCTGAATGGCGGCCCCAGTCATGGCAGTCGAGGCAGAGATCGTAGCGGTAGTCCTTTTTGGTCAGGAAGAGGGAATTCGATGAATGCGGATCGTGGCACTCATTGCAGCGACCTTCAGCAACCGGTTCATGTTTGGAGGTGTTCTTCTGCTGGCGCTTCATGGTGTCACCATGGCACTTGTAGCACAGTTGCGCCATCGGCTCGCGCAGCAGCCCTTTGGCCTCAGATGCATGAGGATTATGGCAAGCAAGGCAGCCCCCCTTGCTCAGCACAGGCCAATGCACTCGATTCTTGTCGAACGTCTTATTGACCATGTCGTTGTGGCACCCGCGGCAGAGCCCGATCCCTTCGGATTTAACCATGAGAGGGTTAGGTGAGGTGGCATCCATGTGACACTGGTTGCACATGCGTTTGGCGACCGGTGAATGGACGCTCTTGTGGAGCAGGCCCGGACTGTCGGAACCGTGAGGATTGTGGCAGCCGGTGCAGCGTGACTTGCTGACAGGGTAATTCATGTGCTTTTTGATGAACAGCGGTTTATCGCTCTTGTGGCATCCCAAACAGAGAGGGGTGATATCGTTTTTGAGCAGGAACAGCCCATTCTCTGAAGCGTGGGCCTGGTGACAGGTAAGGCAGTTGCTCTCCACGGGGGCATGCCGGTATTTGACCTTGGCGAGACTCTCGCCAAGGGTCTTGTGGCAGCTGAAGCAGAGGGTCTTGCCTGCCATGAGCAGGTTGTCCTTGTTGTCCGATGAATGTGGGTCATGGCACTTCATGCAGCCGCCATCGGCCACCACCTTGTGGACGCTGCGCGCCTTGGCGGGAATCATGGACGCATGGCAGAGCGAGCAGACCTTCTTGGTATCGGCAGCCAGCATCTTGCCGTGGGAGGACGTATGGGGGTTGTGGCAGCCGTTGCACTCATTCTTTTTGAGCGGTGTATGAATCACCTTCCGGGCCATCTTCTCCTTGAAATTGTTATGGCAGTTCAGGCAAAGGATGCCCCGTGCCCCCGGCTTAAGCTTGAACTGCTGATCGGTGCCGGCCGCCAGGCAATGGTCCCAAACGGTCAGCACCATGATTGCCAGCAATAACGTAACGCTCCACACTCTCATGTATCTATCTCCTTATCACGGCTTGGGAACGATATGACACTCTTCGCAAGCGCGCGACGCAAAGGGTGCATGGACCGAGCTCTTGAAAAACTTCGGATCCTTGGACGCATGGGGGTCGTGACAGTCCATGCAGTTCATCACGGATGCCTCAATACCGATGTGCGCCTTAACAAAAGGTGCTTTAGAGGCATCATGGCACTGGTCGCACGTTGCACCCACTTTCGATGCCAACAGTTTGGCGTTCCCAGCATAATGCGGCTTGTGGCAGTTCAGACAGTCCTGCTGTGCCGGGTTGTGCGGCTTCTCCTTGGTCATCTTGGCCTCAATATCCTTGTGACAGGTGTAGCATAGGCCGGGCCCCTGGGTTACCAGCAGGTTTTTCAATTTGGCCTTGTGAGGGTTGTGACACATGGAACAGTTCCCCTCGGTGAATGGCTTATGCGTGGACACCGCCTCCTTAAGCCCCTTGTAGGGCTCGTGGCAGCCGGCGCATACCTGGACCTGCGGTTTTACCAGCATCCCGGCGGCATTGCTGGCGTGGGCGTCATGGCAGGTCATGCACTCGCCCCCCTTGAACGGATCATGGTTGGTGCCGCCGGTTTCGGCCGTCATCATCTTCTCATGGCAGGTGCTGCAGAGTTTCGGGCCGGCGGCCTTAAGAAGCTTTGCCTCAGCGCTGGCGTGCCCCTTATGGCAGGAAAGGCATTCGCCGCCAACAACCGGCTTGTGAGTGTAGGTCTTTTTAAAATTAGTTTCCGAATCCGAGTGGCAGGAATAGCAGAGTTTGTCTACGCGGTCCACCGCCATGGCAGTGAAATTGGAGCCGTGCGGGTTGTGGCACGACTGGCAATCGCCCCCCTTGAAGGGTTCGTGAACCGTTTTGCTCTTTAAAGCGTCCTTGGTATTGGCATGGCACTCATTGCACAGATCAGCGCCCTTCTTGTTGACCAGGCCCTTGAAAGCGGCGGCATGCGGCCTGTGGCACGACAGACAGCCCTTGGCATCCCCCATCGGTGCGTGCTTGTAGGCCATCGTCTCGGCCTTGGCCTTATGACATCCGTAGCAGAGCTTATTGCCGTCCTGGGACATCAGTTTGGCATACTCGGAGGTATGGGGATTATGGCAACTTAGACATTCACCGCTCTTGAAGGGGGCGTGCTGGACGGTTCCGCCCGCTGTGAGCGCGGGCATTTCATGGCACTGCAGGCAAAGCGCCGATCCCTTCTGGGTCACACTAAAGGGTGCCGCCGAGTTTGCCGCGGCATGACACCCGTCGCACCCTTGTGTGGCAACGGGGTTGTGAACACTCTGCTTGAGCAGTTTCGGCTGGTTCGAGGTATGTGGGTTATGGCAGCCGGTGCAGACCTTGCCTTCCACCGGGTAGCCACCGTGGGCCTTCGTGAACGCACTGGACGACTTGTCGTGGCAGCCCAGGCAGAGGGCCGGTTCAGCCTTGGTCAGCAAATAACGTTCGTCCGAGCTGTGGGCGCTGTGACAAGTCTTGCACCCCCCCTTGCGCAACACCTCATGGACAAATTTCTTCTCGAAGGCTTGCTTTTTATGACAGCTGTAGCAGACGTCATTTCCCTCTGCCATAAGCATGGCGGGTGCCTGCGAGCCATGGGGGTTGTGGCATCCCGAACATTTACCCGACTTGAGCGGCACATGGACGAATTTCCGGTTCAGCCCCACCTTGGCCGGGGCATGGCAGTCCAGACAGATCTGATTGCCATCCTTCTTGAGCAGCAGTTTGGGCACTCGACCATGGCGGAGATGGCACCCTTCACACTTTTTCTCCTTGACGATCGTATGGAGGTTCTTCATGGAAAAGTACTTGGCTTCGAATTTCGTGTGGCAGTCCAGACAATCCTTGCTGGCCATTTTTTTGGCGGCATAGCTGTCGGACGCGACCCAAGGGAGCATGCCGCCACAGACAAGCAGCATGACCAGTGCCATAGTCCCGACCCGCAAGTTCTTCAACGTGTTCATGGTTTCTCCTGTTGGGTGAAGTCGGCGTATACCGTGACTTCCGAGGCTTTCCTCAGTTTTGTGGACCAGGATTCAATATTGTCATTGAGTTTCATGTATGACACCTTTTCCCTGATCACACCCTCGACCGTCTCGTACGGCAGAGGTGCCGGCGCCTGGTAATCAACCACCGCTAGAACATAGCCAATGGTGCCGTCGACAAATGGCCGGTAATCGCCCTTGGCACTGCCCGAAAGTGCCTGCTTCATCTTGGCCGGCAGTTCATCCAGGGCAACGGGGTTCCCTTCGAAAAATGCCTCATACCGCGTACTGATGGAATCCTGGCCTTCTGCATTCGCCTTGTACCATTTGAAATCTGTGCCGGTCCGCAGTTTGTTTACCGCTTCCTCGGCCTTTTCGGGGCTATAAAAGGCGATGGCATCCAGCAGATAGGAAGCTGGACTGATGAAATCCTTGGCATGCTCGGTGTAATAGGCCTTTGTCTCGTCCCGTGTAATCGTCACCTCAGGCACCACAACCTTCTGCATGAACTGACCGAACAGGAGGGTGTCCTCTTTGCTCTTGACCTTGTTGTGATACTCCTCAGTCTGGTCTATTCTCCGCAGTCGGGCTTCCTTGTCGATCACGATCCCGCTGAGTATCTCCTCCAGGATGGCATCTTTCTCCTTGTTCACCTTCTTGCTCTCGATGGCCCGTTTAACGCCGTGGAAAAACTTGGCAGACACCGCATCCGAAAAGTCCGCAACGGTAAGCGGCTTTTCCCCCTGGATCTCGGCGATAACACGGTTGTCCTTCAGAAGTTTCTCAAACGGGATCTTCTTGTTTTCATAATCCAGTGTTTTGTACAATTTTTTCATTTTGACGTATTTTTTGACCAGCGAATCGTTGAACTTCTTCAGCGCCGCCACCCGCCGCTGCGAGGTCAGTTCCTGGCGGACCTGTTCGACCATCTTGGGATCGTCCTTGGTGCGGATCTCTTCTACGCGGTATATAACGTACCCTTTTTCTATGGCAACAGGCTTCCCGGTATCACCGACTTTCAACTTCTCCAGTGCAACCAACATGGTCGGGTCGATGGCATCCCTCGCTATGAACTCCTCGACATTGCCTCCCTTTTTGCCGCGTCCATCGCTGACAAAGCTGTCATAGACCTTGTCAAAGGGATTGCCCGCCTTAATCTCCGCTTCAAAGGCCTTGACTGTGGAGAGCTGCCCGACGACCAGCGATTTCAGGCGCCATTCCATGGAGCGTTCGCGCGCAATCCTTGCAACATCCTTCTCATCGGCAGCAATATCCTTGACTTGTTCGTTCAGGAGCGTGTCCCGCAGGAGCTGCTTTTTGAACTCGTCCATGGCAGGTTTGATCTGTTCATCCTTGTCCAATCCGATATTCCGTGCTTCCTGGACCATCAGGCGCACGTTGACCAGGCGCTTGAGCACATCCGCGAAATTCTTTTTAGGGGCGGCCTGCTCCGTGCCCATGCCAGAGTGGATCATACCAATGGCGGATTTGAGGTCTTCGAAGGTAATAATGTCGTCGTTGACCACAGCCAGAGGGGTCGAGGAGAACTTGGGTGACAGTAGTGGTGCATTCAGCCGTATAGTGACAGTATCGGGTTTGGGAGCCGGGGCTTCAGCCACAGCCGGGGAAGGCGCTGCGGAGTTGCCGGAAGTGGTTTCGGCGGCCGGTTTCACCCCGGAGTTGACCGGTGCCGGGGCTGCCCCCGGTGCCACACTGCCCAGCTGGGTATCGGCGGCCATAGCCAGTGAAGCGTAAAGTAGAAGGGAAAGAAGGGACAGGGATACACGGGACTTGAATTTCATGATTCCTCACTTAGGCCTTGATTTTAATGCTGTCCGTCATTTCGCAACAGTACTCTCATTCATGCGTTTCACCAGCGACTGTGCCATCCGGTCGGTCAAGACGCTGGCTGTGCTGATCTGCCCAGCATCAAAGAAAAACACCCCGTCCCCCCCCTCATTACGGCTGCGGGAGTACCAGAGTATCTTTCTGCTGTCCCGTTCGAACATCTGTATGGAAAATTCTACCTTGGGAATCTGGCCGCTCGAGCCGGATTCTAGATAATCAAAAACCTCGCCGTTGACTATCAGCTCCACGCCCAGACTGTTTGCTATGGCATCGATATTTGCGTTCGAAACGCCACCGCTCATAATGATGCGAAGGTTCAGCATCTTATCACGAACAACACCAAATTCAAGGATTTTGTGCCTCCTGTCGAGGACCAGTTGCTTGGCCAGATGCAGCGCAACCACCTCTGCTCCATGCTTGCGCGTGCTATAGTCCGGAAACGGGACGATGGCGAGGGATCGCAACTGATCACTCAGCACATCGCCTGAGCTGTACATCCTTTTCGGCCCGTACCGGGGCGGGATAAGACCACCGACGGAGAACCACAGCCGTTTCCTCGCTTGTTCATCGGCCAGCATGCGCGGTTCAGTCCTCATTGCGGCAGCCAGGTCCGAGATCGTGAACGGCTTGTTCTCGCGCACCTCCCTTGCGGAGACTATTGGCGCGCGCTCCGGGGGATTGATGATGTAATCCCGCAGGGACGTCTCCAAGTACTCAAGAGCCATGCCCCTCAGTCGGACCGGGTCCTGGATGATCTTCAGCCCCAGGAGTCCGGGAGTATCCTCGCCCGTTTTGGCATAACTGTCCATCCAGGCGATTTCAGGCAGCCCGGCAGTGCTGACCAGACGTGCTATCAGGGCAATGCGTGGCGGCGATTGATCGTTGTACAGTTCCAGGCTGGTGATCAGGACCGCGTCGGCTCCAACTTCATCCCTCAGGGCGGCTGCCGTCGCTTCGTCAATGCCCCCCACGTAGCGCACCCAGTGGCGCTCAAAAAAACGATCCAGGGTTTTGGGGTCCACAAGCCTCGCCCCGGCACGCTGCAGCGTGACCGCCAGCTCGTCGTGCAGTTCCCTGAGCGGGGCCGGCGCCCCGCTCAGGTTTTCGATCGGGTACACCGCTATCCGTGGCCCCCAGGAGGGCGCCGCGGAACTGAAACGCTCAATGACGGGCGCGGGATAGGAGCAGCCGGCAGCCAAGCAGCAGCCGAACGTCAGCACGGCGCACATCAGCGCAGGGCGGAGAACCTTACAAGCCGTGTTGTGCACGATAGCACTCAGACAACCAGACATGGCAATCCCTGACGGTCGGGGCGACTCGAGCCCCTACTCGAACATTTTGTTGATAAGGTCATTGACCGCTTTCTCCGTCACATCATTAAGCGGTTTCCCGCCGCCGCCGAAAAGCTTTTCCGTGATGCCGATGCCGCCTTTGGCGGTGCTTGCCGACCAGACCACCCGCCCGGTCTGCCCCTCTGCCATCTGGAGGCTGAGCGAGATAACGTCGGCAGAGGCATTTCCGGACCGTACATCGCCATACTCGCGAACAATCCCGGTGATGACGGCATCGGCCTTGAGTGCCTTGGCCAGCTTGACCACATCCTCGGACGAGGGTGTCGCGACGTTGGTCAGCCCGATACTGCCGATGGCCCGGGCGACCTCGCCTACAGGCAGCGAATAGATGGCCCCGGTAGCCATGAGCGAGGTCGTGAACACGTCTCTCACCCGCTCTGAAGCCAACTGGTCGCGCGTAAGGTTGCCGAACGGCATCACCGCCACGGTTTTGATCGAGCCAAAATCCATTGTTGCGTCGCGGAACGTATCCCCCGTTGTCGCACATCCGCCGAGTACCATCATGAGAAGCCCGGCCAAGGCAGTGAATAGCCACCCGACCGGGTTTCGCCGCCGTTTATCGTGTTGCTGTGTCATGGTGACTCCCCCTGCGTAGAAAATGATGCTCCGAAGGTTAACTTACCCAGCATATAGGAATGGTCCTTATAGGAGCTAAGCATGATTAATCTGCGTCCGCCTTCGGACGTCACAGCAGCATGGGCTAAGCACCGAAGAGCCGTGCTTCGCCCATGTATTCCCTGCCGGTTATGCTGAATTCTACAGTTAAAAGCTGGCCCGCAACGAACCGGATAAGCTCTCAACATCGTCGTTTTGCGCTGGCCCCGCGGAGGATGAGATGAGGTACGAAATATCCAGGTACATCCCGGTCCTGATGGTCACATGTGCTGAAGTAGTGAATATTTTGTCCTTGGTGCCGTCTGCCTGGAGCCCTTCTCGGTAGGACGTATTCAACTGCAGGGCGCCATCCCTGAGCGGGGCCCATGCCCCACCGATGCTGTTGGTCGTCTGGGTTTTTTGCGCTGTCTGGGCGTTGATGCCGAAGGTGGCGAACAGGTATATCGTCTGGAGCGGGTTGTAGGTTATCGCAGCATCAAACGAGCGGTTATGAGTCCTGGCGGTGTCTGGGCGCGTATCGCCGCCCGAAGACCATCCCTCCTGGTCGGAGGTGCTGAAATTGATGCTCATAGTCTGGTGAGGCAATAGGTTGAGCCCCAGGGAGGTTGTCACCCCCTGCTGGTCTTTGCCGGTGTTGTCGCTGGTCAGGCTGCCGTTGATATTCAGCCCCAGATTTATGTTGCGGTACAACTCGGCGTTGCCTGACAAGCCCAGCGACTGGGTGGTCTTGCTAGTTGTATCCGATTTGTCCTGGCGGGCGCTGTAGTTCATCGTGCCGCTCAAGGTGGGCAGTGGGATTGCGGCAAGGGACACGGACAGGGAGGTAGAGGAGTCGCTGGTGTTGCTGGAAGGATTGACGCTGTCCAGGCGGGCCAGTCGAGCGCCGGTGTTCAGGGTCGGGCTGATGGTGTGGTAGAAGCTCAGGCCGTTGGTCAGGGAGTAGCGGTAAACAAATTGACTGGTGTCAGACTTGGAGTGCTGCAGATCGAAGGAACCGTCGTAGGTCAACGTCGGGACATCCCACAAGCGCGCTCTGAGATTCAGGTTGTAAGACCCAGATAGCTGGGACGACGACCGGCTGGATCCCGGCGTGACAATGGTGTTCTGATCCTGGTAGAAGCCCAGCAGCGTGGTGACTGTCAACTTCTGCAGGGGGCCATCCGAAAGAACAATGTTGCTGACCGGCAGGATCTCAACCTTGATGAAATTGGCAGCAGTGGCGGCATTCTGCAACTGCAGTTCAAAGGCCGGACCGGTGGTCGTCGCACCGGTAGCCGGATTGACGATATCGACCGACTTGAAAGCAAAATTCGTGGACCCCGTCCACTGCCTCCAGTCAGAACCATTCGAACTGGTGTACACGGCGATCCTGTTGCTGGCAAAGGCCAGCCCGATTTTGGCATAGTCATCCGCTTTCATGCCGAGGTCCGAGGTCAGATCGCGGCCGACCGTCGAGGTGAAGGAGGGGCTCACCAGGAGCCTGACAACGTTCACCGCGACGCCTAGGCCGGTCTTGGCCCCCACGTTGACGCGGTTGGCGGTGGAAATAGCGGGCGAACTGATCACGACGTTGCCAGGTAGGGTTGGCGACGAAGCGGCAGTACTGAAATCTGGGGTGGTCGTGCTCGAATCGGTGAGGTTAGTGGTAGCGTAATAAAAGGGACCGATGCTCACCGGGGCCAGGATAAGCTGGCTGTTGCTGCCGCCCTTGTTGGTGAAGGTGTTATTCTGGGTCGAAATGTTATAGCTGCTGCTGACAAAGAGCACGTCCCTGAAAAAGGCGTCATTATAATCGGCCCGCAGGCTGTTGGTGAGCGATTTGTTCTCGGTTTCTTTCATTTGGTCCGTTGTCAAGGTCTGGTTACCAGCGTAGCTCAGGTCCAGAGTCATCAGCGGTTTATAGCGACTGCTAAGGGTGTACGATGTCGTGGTGGCATTCAAGGACGTGCGGTTCTCATCGTACCGGTCAAAGGACGTATAGATCAGGCTGAGGGTCGGAAAGTCTACCGGCAGCCAGTTCAGGTTGGCTGAGTACGTGTCCGAGTAGCTGGTCGGCGTGGCGATCCCGTTGGACTTCGCGTCTTCCATACGCCTGGTGAAACCGGCGCCGCCGCTGAACAAGCCGCTGGAATAGGCCAGATCGATGTGCGGAGAAATGCGTGAGCTGGTCGAGTGGCTTTTTGTCGGCCCGTCGGTGGATGCGGGATCGGTTATATTGGAATCACCCTGGTTGAACTGAGCGTTTGCCCCCATCGCCATACGGAGCGTGGAAGTCAGGGTCTTGTCGATCTCCAGGTTGTAGCGCTGGGTGAAGTTGGATGACTTCTGGCGGGTGCTGCCGGTCACATCGCTGGTATCGATTTTGGACGTTCCGAAATTGTACTCCAGATAGCCAGAGATCCCCTCCGCTGAGGCCGGGCACGGCAAGGCAAGCAGGAGGGACAGCAGGAGCGCGGCATGAACCCGGCCTATCAGCGCATGTCTGGTCAGCATGGTCGTCCGCACCTCATAAACGCTCGCCGAAGATTACAGCACAGTATGGATCGGCTCCGGTATCGACCACGCCGCGCTCCTTCTTGCTGACCAGATTGATCAAGCGGATCAGTCGGTTGCGGGGATGCAGCGCCAGCAGGTTGTTTTCCTCCCCGTCAATGGTCATGTAATTGACCCCGCCGTCCGCTCTCAGGAAATTGACCGGCATAAGTGAAGAGGGGTCGTAGACATCGATGATCCCACCGAATCTGGTGGCGACATAGAGCAGATCCGTGGCCGAATTTACCTTTAGGGCGCTGACACCACTGCCGGCGTTGATCCGCCTGGTTATCGACAGGGTGTCAAGCGAGATTTCCAAGATGTTGGGAGTCATGCCGTGAGCAACATACAGCCGGTCCCCTTTGCGGTTGAATTGTCCGTAAACGGGCGCTGATTCGGTTGGGATGGTCGCGGCCACCTGCCGCGTCGCCAGATCAATAACCGTAATGCTGTTGGAGAGTCTGTTGAACACAAACGCCCTGCGCCCGGAACGGTCCATGATCAGGAACTCCGGCCCGATGCCCGTTGGCAGACGGGCAACCTCGCTCAGGGCCTGGATATCGATGATGCTGGCGCTGTTGGAGCCGGTGTTGGCGGTCACGGCCGTTTTCCCGTCGGCGGAGAGCCCCACGAAACTGGGTTCATCGCCTGGGTTAAGCCTGATGCGGTCGGTGAAATCATTTTCCTTGACGTCGAACACAGCTAGGACATTCTGCCCCGACAGAGCCACATAGGCCCGCATCAGGGTTTGGTCCAGGGCAATGCCCGACGGGCCGGGGCCGGTTTCGACCACCCCCCCGACCCGGGCCGATCGTCGGTCAAACACCGTGATGGTGTTATCCCCGCGGTTGGTTACATACCCGGACAGCCCGGGAAGCGGCTTGAGAGGGATCTCTGCCATGAAAGCGGGACTGAATTCAACCCCCTTTACGGACTCGCGGTAATTGAGGTTCAGCGTGACGACAGCGGCCTTGCCATCCCTGACGGAGGCATCGATTTTTACCTCGGTGGGCCTGTCCTGCACTAAAAGTCGCATAGCGCCCGTCTCGCCCGACAGTTCGGCGTGCTTGACCGTGAATGCCAGGCCGACATAGCGGCCAGCCGGAACAATCCCTTGGGCAAACAGCCGCTGCCGACGCAGATCAGCCTGGGCAAACTCTTTGAACGCCAGCGTGAGGGAGACTGTCAGGCCGTCGTCTCGGATGGCGGCAACATCGGTAACGGCAAAGTGCAGCTTTGCCGCTTCTTGGGACAACGGTTCGCAGTACAGGAACAACTCCCCCTGAGACGGGGCAAGCAGCGGCTTCGCTGCCAGGCGGGTCTGGGCACAGCCGGAACAGAACAGCAGCAGTGCTGCGGCAATCAGCAGGAATCTGGTGGACATAGTCGTTCTCCCGGCATGCCGAAGGGGATTACCATTGTTTCAGACACAGCAATTGATCTAATTCATGCGCTTGTTGAGGACAATCAGGCGCCCGCCAGCGAATGATTGACACATGCCATGCCCCTACGGAAAAGTCCCGCTCTGGTGGCACTTGTAACACAACGGGTTCTGGTTGTACGCAAAAAAGGAGGCGGGAATGTTGTCGTACGCCGCCGTGGCCTCCAGATCGGACCTCCCCTGCCCATAGGGCTGGATATCACCCGTCTGTGAATATTTGCCAGCGTACACGATGGAGGGCGACCGATTGTTCCAGCGCATGGAACCGTCCCAGCCGCTGGCGTGGGCTCGGTGACAGGAGAGACACATCACCTGCGGGGTGCCGTCGCTGAGCGACGGTCCTTTGGTCGGTGTCGTGCCCGCGATCGGTTTGAGTACCAGCCGGTAATCGGCCGAGCCGATTTCAAAGGGCACCAGCGATAGATAGGCATTGCTCTCTGTGCCGGTCAGGTCGCCATCCTTGACATACTGGTCGTACCATCCCGCAATGACCGCGCCCAGGGTGCCGCTCGTGACGCCCGTGCTGCCGGCCGGGTGTTTGAGGGAGGTGGGTACCGCATCCGTATGAATGGTGGCATGGCAGTTGCGGCACCACTCCGACATGCCCGCGCCGTAGGCGACCCTAGTCTGAGTGACGTTTTCGGCGCGATTGTACACGTCGGCCGCTATCGCTGCGGGAGGGTTATTTGCAAAGGCGTTTGCCGGTCCCAGGGATTTCGGGTAGTAACCGCTCCCCCCCAGCAGGCGGTAGACCCCGACAGCGCTCATCGCATTGGGGTCAGCGCTGCGAACCAAGGAGCCCGACCCCGTGATCGGTACGCCAGAGGTGGTGATACTGCCGTCCATGAGGCGGCGGTACTTGCCGTGCGGGTCGTGGCAGCTGATGCAGGACATGGAGGCCGCCGGATACGTGCCGCCGGGAGCCGTCGGCTTGTCATAATCCATGTCATAGCCGTAGTCAATGGAAACGATATTGTGGCCGTGCCGGTTGCCGGGGCTTTGCTGGATGGTAGAGGAACCAAGGGCATTGAACCAGGTGTAGGTCTTTTTGAGCCAACCGAAATCACCGCCCGGGGTCATCTGGCGGGGTGGTGAACCGGCCGGCATATCGATGGCGGCCGTGCTGACATGATACGAGGTGGGCCCAAGGTCGCCGGTCACCTGATGGCAGTTCAGGCAAACCGAGCTTGCGTCGTTTCCCTTAAGCAAGTAACTGCCTGTCGTGCCGGCCTGGCTGTTGGGTTGCCCCCCCTGAGAGTTGTGGATGGAGTGACACCCCTCGCACTCTGCCACGCCGCCCCGGTGGAAGGCCTGGACAGGAGCGCACAGCACCAGGGCCGCTAGGACCGCCAAAGCGGCTCGGATTCCTGGAGCGAGGATAGTGCATACCCTGTTCAGCGTGATTTGAGGGTTCGACATATGGCAGCTCTTTCCCGAGAAATCGCTTGAGAAAATTCCGTGGTAGTTTATCCCAAACTGGTGCAATTTTACAAGAAGAATACGAAGAAAAGCATACTTTAACCTAATCAGGCTCCACCTTGGAACTCCGAGTGAGAAAAAAGCGGTTTTCGATTGGGAAAGGAGGTTTTTTTTGACGTCGCATGTGCAGAAATGAACGTCTCCAAGAGAAAATTAATTATAAAAGGCAGCACCCTTCCCGGAATGCCTCTTATGTTCCTCGAAGTCCCTTAAAAATCTATACACCAAGGGCTTGTTGCCTTTAACGATTACGAGACCGTCTGCGTTCTTCTTCCCAGTTTCATCGGTGAAATCTATGGAACCTGTAATCAGGGTATTCCGGTCTATGATGAATGCCTTACTGATAGCAATGGTGTGTTCTGAATCAGTATATGTAGGTATGTCGGCACGGGATACGAAGTCATCTGATACGAATGGAGCACTGCGCTGGCTTGAGTCCAGTACGGCTTCTATCCTGACACCGCGTTTGCGTGCTTCTATGAGTGCATGTGCTATCGGTTTGGATATGAAAGAATATGCCTGGACTAGGATCTGGGACTTAGCTGAATTGATCTCTTTGGCAATGGCCTCAACACCCCCTTCATCAGTTGGGAAGGAAACGACTAGAAGTTCAGCAGTTTTTTGGGAGGCACTAAAGCAGGGGATAGTGAGGATAATGAATACAACACAGACTAAAATGACAGAACGGCACATCGTGAAGCTCCCATGATGATGGAGGCTGTTACTTCTAGCATACTACCTAAGAAATTTGAAGGCTTTTTGTGCGAAATGGGCAGCCTGTCTGAAGGTCATGCCCATGAATTGCAGTCCGATCTTGGACGGTTCCAGGCGGGCGACCCGACTGGTATATCCCACCGGAACCTTAGTCGGTTTGGCGGCGAGGAATAGCCCGCACAGATCGCATGACGGAAAGACGCTAACCCGAACGTCCTGCAGGCAGACCATGGGCGCCGGACAGGGAGATATTCTGCATTCGGCAGCGGCACCTGATGTCCCGTGGGACAGGAAGCAGGTGCGTTCGTGATTCATTCGCGTTCCGTTCCGCTGGCAGTCAGAAAAGACCGTTTCTTTTCGTGTCGGGGCAACGTGAGGGACATGGTATTCGCTCCAGAACATCCTTCCGAAAATGCGGATCTACACTGCCACCTTTAAACTGCCTTGAAAAAAAGGCCGGGGATTTCTCCCCGGCCAAGATGCTTCATGCTGTTGCAGTAAATGCCAGGTTCAGGCGATTAGTCTTTGGCGTGGCACTTATTGCAGTAGTTACGAGCGTAAGGACCGAATGCGGTGGCAGGACGGCCGTTGTAAGCTGCCGTCTGCTGAGCAACGCTCAGGCCGAAGTTGATCTTGTTTTCCGTGGTGCTGGAGTCATACAGTGCTGCGCCGGCGGCGTCGGCAACAGTCATGAACTCGTTGGACAGGTTGTAGCGGGCCATGCTCTCGAAACCGGAAGCGTGGGCGCGGTGGCAGGAGAGGCAGTTGACGTTGCTGGTGCCAGCAGTAGCTGCAGTCGGAGTAGTCGGGAATGCCTTCAGGATGGTGTAGTCGTTGGTGCCGATCTCAAACGGAGCCACGGCGCTGTAGTTGGCGCCAGTGCCGGTCATAACGCCGGAGGTTACGTAGGCAGCGTAATTGGCGGCGATGGCTGCGGTCAGTTTGGCGCTGTTGCCGGCCGGGTGGACAAGGCCTTTCATGCCGGAGGTGTAGCTGTTCTCAAGCATGGCGGTGTGGCAGTTGGCGCAGTACTCGGACATGCCCTGGCCGTAAGCGACGAGGTCAGGCTGAGCTGCTCCGGCGGCACTGACGCTGGTGGCTGCTTTATTGTAAGTTGACTGGGCAACTGCGTCAGGAGCCGGCTTGGCGAAGGCATAGGAACCAGTCAGGGATTTGGGCTGATAGCCTACGCCACCCAGGATGCGGTAGACGCCGACTGCAGACACGCCGGAGATCGGGGCGGCGCTGGAGGTGTAGGAACCGGAAGCGAAGATCGGCAGGCCGGTGCGCTTCTGGGTACCGTCAGCAAAACGACGATAAGTGCCGTGCGGATCGTGGCAGGAGGAGCAAGCCAGGTTGGCCGCCGGGTAGGTGCCGCCAGGAGCGGTAGTCAGGGTCTTGTCAGCGGTGTAGCCAAAGTCGGAAGCAACGATGTTGTGGCCGTGGCGATCGCCGTCGAAGGTGGCAGCTGCACCGCGGATGGCGTACGGCATGGTTTTTTTCAGCCAGGCAAAGTCGCCGCCCGGGGTTAACTGCACCGGAACAGTGCTGTCATTCGGTCCGATTGCGTTGCTCGGGGTAGAGATGTGGTAGCTGCCCGGACCAGCTTCGTGGCAGTTCAGGCAGGAGCCGGACTGATCGTTGGCTTTCAGCAGGTAGGGGCCGGACTCGTACTGGGGCAAACCGGTGGCGTTGGCGGAACCTTCGAACGAGTTGTGCATCGAGTGGCACCCTTCGCACTCGGCGACGCCGCCGGAGTGGAACGCGAATGCTGCCGGTGCGCTGATCAGAAGCGCTGCTGTTGCGAGTACTGCAATCTTGGTTTTCATGTGCTTCCTCCTGTGTTGTTTCCCGCCTTGCGGCTGGGTACTCTGTGAAGAGTAGTTGGTTGACAGATGGCTTCGATTTAGGGCCGATTGCTTCTAAAGTGCGTTGCGTACGCTGTTTGTGATTGACATTACACGCAGCGTGCCAAAACGTGATGCCAGCAAAAAAATGAACACAACATTACGGTATGATTACGAAAATGTCATATTTGTCAGAACGCTGACCGGGCAGGTTTCGGGATATGGTGACGCTGCTTTGCGTCATAGCGCTGAATGACGCCAGTGAAATAACCGAACGAAGAAAAGCCGGGGGCAATTCCCGGCCTTCTGCGTTCATCATCTGCGTAAGAGCGACAGTCGGGTCGTCAGTTGTCCCGGGGTCCGGGGGACCAGTCGCCTCCAGTAGGGAGCAAGATGCGTACAGATACGATACTGGCAAAGCAGGTGAAGCATGTTTTGCCGATGCGGATAAAAAAAGGCCGGGGATTTCTCCCCGGCCAGGTTGCTTCATGCAGTTGCAGTAAATGCTAGATTCAGCCGATTAGTCTTTAGCGTGGCACTTGTTGCAGTAGTTACGAGCGTAAGGACCAAACACGGTGGCAGGACGGCCGTTGTAGGCATCGGTCTGCTGCTGGACGCTCAGGCCGGCGTTGATCTTGCCTTCCGTGGTGCTGGAGTCATACAGGGCGACGCCGGCGGCGTCGGCAACAGTCATGAACTCGTTGGACAGGTTGTAGCGGGCCATGCTCTCGAAACCGGTAGCGTGGGCGCGGTGGCAGGAGAGGCAGAGTACGTTGTTGCTGGTGCTGGCTGCGGTCGGAGCAGCCACGAAAGCCTTCAGGGCGGTGTAGTCGTTGGTGCCCTGCTCATACGGTGCCAGAGCGCTGTAGCCGACGGTGCCGGTCATGATGCCGGAGGATACATAGGCATTGTAGTTGCCAGCGATTGCTGCGGTCAGTTTGGCAGCGTTGCCGGCCGGGTGGACAAGGCCTTTCATGCCGGAGGTGTAGCTGTTTTCAAGCATGGCGGTGTGGCAGTTGGCGCAGTACTCGGACATGCCCTGGCCGTAGGCAACCAGGTCTTTCGAGTTTGCAGCAGTCAGGTCGGCGGATACACCGTTGTAGGTGGACTTGGCAACTGCGTCAGGGGAATCGTTGACGAAGGCGTAGGAGCCGGACAGGGATTTAGGCTGGTAACCTTTGCCGGCCAGCAGGCGGTAGACGCCGACTGCGGACACGCCGGAGATCGGGGCGGCGCTGGAGGTGTAGGAACCGGAAGCGAAGATCGGCAGGCCGGTGGTTGCCTTGGTGCCGTCAGCAAAGCGACGGTATTTGCCGTGGGGATCGTGGCAGGAGGAGCAGGCCAAGTTGGCTGCCGGGTAGGTGCCGCCAGGGGCTGCGGTCAGGGTCTTGTCAGCGCTGTAGCCGTAGTCAACAGCAACGATGTTGTGGCCGTGGCGGTCGCCGTCCATGGTAGTAGCTGCGCCGCGGATGCTGTAGACCATGGTTTTTTTCAGCCAGGCAAAGTCGCCGCCCGGGGTGCCTTCAACGGCGCGGGTGCTGTCGTTGGGGGTAACGTTGGCGGTGGAGATGTGGTAGCCGGAACCGGTGGTGTCAGCGGAGTTGTGGCAGTTCAGGCAGGCACCGGACTGATCCTGGGCTTTCAACAGGTACGGGCCGGACTGGTACTGGGCCATGCCGGTGACGTTGGCGGAACCTTCGAACGAGTTGTGCATCGAGTGGCACCCTTCGCACTCGGCGACACCGCCGGAGTGGAACGCGAATGCTGCCGGTGCGCTGATCAGAAGCGCTGCTGCTGCGAGTACTGCAATCTTGGTCTTCATGTGCTTCCTCCTGTGTTTGTTCCCGCCTGACGGCGGGTTACTCTGTAAAGAGTAGTTGGTTGACAGATGATTTCTTTTCGAGGCCTATTGCTTCAAATGTGGTTTGCATGATCCATGGTGTATGACTCCTGTTATTACAAGCACCGTACCAAACGGAAGCCAGGCGCAAAAAAGCTTGCAACATACTGATATACATCATCATAAATCATGTATCTGCGGGGGTGCAGGCTGCTTGCCAGGAAATTCAGCGCTCTAAAGCCGGCGTATGACGGAGGGGATTGTGGACTTGGCGGAAACAATCAGACTGTAACATTACAAAATAATTACATTTTCGTAATGCTAAATCTCGCTGCGGATGGGATAAGAAATGGCACGGATAAATAGGTATACGTCGTGCAGAGAAAATACTATCTTCAGGATGCCTGCAAATAGTATTATCTGCAGCGAACCCGGCTCGATAGCACACACAGAGGTCTGCTCCTACAGATGAAACTATCCGACAGGTATGACAGTTGCTCCATAAAGACCAGGCTGATGCTTATCTCGGGCAGCCTGCTCTTTATCTTGTTGTGCGCAGGCGCTATGTTTGTGGAACACAGGATCGACGCGAGTTTTTCCCTGCACCAAGAGAAGCGCATCGAAAACAGGTTGGCGACGCTGCGCTTTATTATCGACAGCAGGCCCGACTACCGGGACGTCCTGCAGAAGAACCTGGAATGGGAAACCGCCTATGGTCCCAATCCGGAGATACTGACGCGCATCCTAGACAGTTCGGGCCTCACCATACTTGAATCCGCCGGTATGCAGGATAACATCCCTTCACATTTGTTTTCGCCGGCGACTCTGAAAGGCGGGTATGGCGACGAGGAGATCGTGCAAGCCCCCAACGGCCGCTACTTCCTGCTGGCATCGGAAGTGCACCCCTCCCCACCCAACGACAAGCAGGTGTCTATCCAGATTGCACTTGATGTGACCACGGAAGTTGAGATTGACACAGAAAATCACGAAGTAATATTCCTGCTGCTCCTGGTCAGCATACTTGTTTCCCTTCTGCTCGGATACCTGGTTCTCCGCCAGCAGTTGCGCCCTCTGGATGTAATTGCTGATTTTTCCACACGGGTTACAGCCCCGACGCTTGACAATCGAATCGATTCCGACAACTGGCCGGTGGAACTGAGACGGTTTGCCGCCGTCCTCAATGCCATGCTCGATAGACTGGAGGTCTCCTTCAAGCGCTTGACCGAGTATACTTCAAGCTTGGCTCACGAATTGCGAACCCCGATCACGACTGTCATCGGGGAGGCCGAAGTCGCCCTTTTCAGGGACAGGTCCCCCGAGGAATACCAGCGCGTACTGGAATCCGGCCGGGAAGAATGCTTGCGTGTGTCACGGATTATCGATAATGTGCTGTTTCTGGAGCGCGCTGAATGCGGCGCCATTCCGGTTGAGCAGACCCGGTTCGACCCGGCCGAGGAGATTGGGAACCTTTTCGAATATTACGAGGCGCTTGCCGAAGAACGGTGCGCCACCCTGTCGTGTCATGGCGCGGCAACCCTTGTGGGCGACCCGCACCTGTTCAATCGGGCCGTGAGCAACCTGCTGGCCAATTCCCTCACCTATTCTCCGATTGGCGTTGCAATCGACCTGAGGGTCAGCCAAGTTGATGGGGAAGCGGTTGAAGTGGCAGTCCGTGATACAGGATACGGAATTGCTGAAGAAGATCAGGGAAGGATCTTTGACCACCTCTACCGAGGAGACCTTGCGCGGTCGAACTATCCGTTCGGTTCCGGACTCGGGCTTACGATTGTCAAGGCGATCATGGACCTGCACGGGGGGAGCGTCACCGCTGCAAACCAGCCCGGGAGGGGGACCTGCATCACGCTTCGGTTCCCCTGTATGCCCGCCGCCGGGCTTCAGGACCAATTCAGAAAGGAAGGATGACGTATGCATGTGCTGATTATCGAAGACGAACCCAAAGTAGCGGCGTTCATCAAACAGGGACTCACCGAGTGTGGCTATGTCGCAGATGTCGCCGGAGATGGCGAGGAGGGCCTGCAAATGGCCCTGTCCACTGAGTATGACATGGTCCTGTTGGACCTGATGCTGCCGAAGCGCGACGGCTGGTCGGTCATCGCGGAACTGCGGCGACGTGGGACAGAGACTCCCGTTATAATGCTCACGGCCCTGGACGGGATGCAGGACCGTGTCCGGGGGCTGGAACTGGGTGCAGATGATTACGTGGCAAAGCCATTTGGCTTTTCAGAACTGCTCGCGAGGATCAAAACTGTTCTGAGGCGCGGGCCGACCCTGAAACAGGATGTCCTTCAGGTGGCCGACCTGGAACTCAACGTACACGCCCACCGGGCCACGCGCGGAGGGAAGCGCCTGGATCTCACTCCAAAGGAGTTTGCCTTGCTCTCCTTGTTGATGCACCGTTCCGGGGAGGTTATGTCACGGGTCCGGATTGCCGAGCGGATCTGGAACATACGCTTCGAGACGGAATCCAACGTTGTTGATGTGCATATGCGCCGCCTGCGGGCAAAGGTCGACGACCCGTACGAGGTCAAGCTGATTCACACGGTGCGCGGCTCCGGATATGTTCTTGAAGTACGCCCTGAATGAACCCGCCAGTAAAATAGAACGGACAAAAGGCCGGGGACTCTCCCCGGCCTTTTGCGTTTATCCTCTGCGCAGAGGCGACAGTCGGGTCGTCAGTTGTCCCGGGGTCCGGGGGACCAGTCGCCTCCAGTAGGGAGCAAGATGCGTACAGATACGATACTGGCAAAGCAGGTGAAGCATGTTTTGCCGATGCGGATAAAAAAAGGCCGGGGATTTCTCCCCGGCCAGGTTGCTTCATGCAGTTGCAGTAAATGCTAGATTCAGCCGATTAGTCTTTAGCGTGGCACTTGTTGCAGTAGTTACGAGCGTAAGGACCAAACACGGTGGCAGGACGGCCGTTGTAGGCATCGGTCTGCTGCTGGACGCTCAGGCCGGCGTTGATCTTGCCTTCCGTGGTGCTGGAGTCATACAGGGCGACGCCGGCGGCGTCGGCAACAGTCATGAACTCGTTGGACAGGTTGTAGCGGGCCATGCTCTCGAAACCGGTAGCGTGGGCGCGGTGGCAGGAGAGGCAGAGTACGTTGTTGCTGGTGCTGGCTGCGGTCGGAGCAGCCACGAAAGCCTTCAGGGCGGTGTAGTCGTTGGTGCCCTGCTCATACGGTGCCAGAGCGCTGTAGCCGACGGTGCCGGTCATGATGCCGGAGGATACATAGGCATTGTAGTTGCCAGCGATTGCTGCGGTCAGTTTGGCAGCGTTGCCGGCCGGGTGGACAAGGCCTTTCATGCCGGAGGTGTAGCTGTTTTCAAGCATGGCGGTGTGGCAGTTGGCGCAGTACTCGGACATGCCCTGGCCGTAGGCAACCAGGTCTTTCGAGTTTGCAGCAGTCAGGTCGGCGGATACACCGTTGTAGGTGGACTTGGCAACTGCGTCAGGGGAATCGTTGACGAAGGCGTAGGAGCCGGACAGGGATTTAGGCTGGTAACCTTTGCCGGCCAGCAGGCGGTAGACGCCGACTGCGGACACGCCGGAGATCGGGGCGGCGCTGGAGGTGTAGGAACCGGAAGCGAAGATCGGCAGGCCGGTGGTTGCCTTGGTGCCGTCAGCAAAGCGACGGTATTTGCCGTGGGGATCGTGGCAGGAGGAGCAGGCCAAGTTGGCTGCCGGGTAGGTGCCGCCAGGGGCTGCGGTCAGGGTCTTGTCAGCGCTGTAGCCGTAGTCAACAGCAACGATGTTGTGGCCGTGGCGGTCGCCGTCCATGGTAGTAGCTGCGCCGCGGATGCTGTAGACCATGGTTTTTTTCAGCCAGGCAAAGTCGCCGCCCGGGGTGCCTTCAACGGCGCGGGTGCTGTCGTTGGGGGTAACGTTGGCGGTGGAGATGTGGTAGCCGGAACCGGTGGTGTCAGCGGAGTTGTGGCAGTTCAGGCAGGCACCGGACTGATCCTGGGCTTTCAACAGGTACGGGCCGGACTGGTACTGGGCCATGCCGGTGACGTTGGCGGAACCTTCGAACGAGTTGTGCATCGAGTGGCACCCTTCGCACTCGGCGACACCGCCGGAGTGGAACGCGAATGCTGCCGGTGCGCTGATCAGAAGCGCTGCTGCTGCGAGTACTGCAATCTTGGTCTTCATGTGCTTCCTCCTGTGTTTGTTCCCGCCTGACGGCGGGTTACTCTGTAAAGAGTAGTTGGTTGACAGATGATTTCTTTTCGAGGCCTATTGCTTCAAATGTGGTTTGCATGATCCATGGTGTATGACTCCTGTTATTACAAGCACCGTACCAAACGGAAGCCAGGCGCAAAAAAGCTTGCAACATACTGATATACATCATCATAAATCATGTATCTGCGGGGGTGCAGGCTGCTTGCCAGGAAATTCAGCGCTCTAAAGCCGGCGTATGACGGAGGGGATTGTGGACTTGGCGGAAACAATCAGACTGTAACATTACAAAATAATTACATTTTCGTAATGCTAAATCTCGCTGCGGATGGG